>JAPONP010000184.1 GCA_026713835.1 Bacteriovoracales bacterium | reverse complement strand
ATCTTGGCAGTCGACTGCCTCGTCGCTTCCCTGCGACGTGCAGGAAGCACGCCTCAGTCGCTCCTCGTTGCCTCCTACCAATCTTATCCGGGTGGAGAACAGTTACCTTGCCTTTATTACAGTTTTTGCTAGAGGTGCGAGTAGTTACCTTTTCTCTCGCCAGTTCACAAACGGTTTCATAGTCTTGGCAACCGATCAAAACGTCATCTAGCTTTTCAATAGAAGGTCGAAATTGATCCTTGATTTCTTCAAGAGAGGAGAAAAGATCTCCATGGTCAAATTCCAATGAAGTCAAAATCATCGAATTGAGATAATAGGATCGAAATTTTGAGACTTTATGAAAGTAGGCACTATCGTATTCATCGCCTTCTATAAAAAAATACTTCTCATCTCCTAAGCGAGAGGGAGGGCGATCCTCCATGGCCCCTCCGATGAAATAGCCGGGCTTTTCTCCAAGGGCTTCGAAGAGTTGCACGGCAAAGTAAGTGGTCGTGGACTTCCCATGGGTTCCACAAATACCGACAACATTTCTCTCCTTTAAAAGAAGTCCTCCAAAGATGGCCGGAAAAGAGCAGAAGGGAACCCCTAGGTTTTCGATCATGCGGGCCTCATCGCTTGTTTTGGCTACCACATTGCCCACGACGATCAAATCGAAGGAGCGAAGTTGCTCTACGGTGATGGCCTCATTGAAATGGCAGGGGATCCGGGCATCTTTGAGCAAGGGCCCTAAGGGAGGATCAAAGCGAAGATCACTTCCTTCCACATGGGCCCCCCATTCCTTTAAGAGGATGGCCGCCGGGGCCATGCCGGCTCCACAGAGACGATAGAAAAAAATTCGCCGAAAAGAATCCCTCCGAGAGAATAAGGCCGATTCATCCAGTTGATTTTGAAGATTCACACTTTTAGTCTAACCGAAGACTTGAGCTCCGTTAATTGAAAAGATGGCCGGACCAAACCATGGCGCCGATCTCTCGTCTCAGACGATTGATCTCGCCTTTCTCGTGCCAATAGTTTTGAGTTGCATTAGAGAGAATCAGACAACCTCTCTCCCTTACGGGATCGATCCAAAAGGAGGTTCCCGTAAAGCCCAAATGGCCGAATGTAAAAGGGGAGCAACCGGGCCCTGCAAGAGAAACCTTCGGGTCTTCCATGCGATCAAAACCAAAGACAAACCGCTCCTCATGGCCCTCCTCCAAAGCCTTGCGCACTTTTTCCATCACCCCATAGGCCGTATTCATTTCAAGCAGCGCGTCGCACACCCCTGGAAGAGGGCCGAATAACCCCGCATGGGAACAAAACCCACCGATGATATGGGCGTTGGGGTCGTGGGGACGCCCTCGAATCTCTCTCCCCTCCCTCTTTCCCGTAGGGGGAGACTTTTCCGGGTCTTTCAAATCCTTCCAGTGGACGACCTTTGGGTAGAGGTCTTCTCGAAGGGATTCCGAAAGGGACCCGCCCGTCTTTTTTTCCCATTCGAGCATCAAGCGCAAGGCCCCGTAATCCGAATAGAGAGTGGGGGATTTTTTGATTTTCCACTTCAAAATTTCTTGGCGCCAATTTTTTTCCGAGAGTCTTCCCCAGGCGGGAAGGCCTCCTCGATGATCGAGCAAAAGTTTCATGGGCCCATCAAAAATGTCGGGATTTTTTAAGTAGCTCAAAGAGAGGGTGAGTGGCTTGGTGAGACTGGACAGGTCAAAAAAGCGAAATCCATCCCTCCTTTGCCCCTTTTCAAATTCGATCCCGCTGTGGGTGCCCTTGGAAAAATCGATGATCCCTACGGCCAGGGAATCAAAGGGAAGGCCTTTGGAAATGAGGGAGGTGATCTTTTCTACTCTTTTATCGTCCATGTTCGATGGCCGCTTGGGCCGCGGCCAAACGGGCGATGGGGACCCGAAAGGGAGAACAACTCACGTAATCGAGGCCGCTTCGATGGCAAAAGTCGATACTGGCCGGTTCTCCGCCGTGTTCGCCACAAATCCCAAGGTGTATGGATTCATTGGTTCTTTTGCCCTCTCGGCAGGCGTGTTCCACCAAAAATCCCACGCCGGATTGATCGATGCTGACGAAGGGATCTGTGGGGTAGATGGATTGTCCCACGTACTCCGAAAGAAATTTTCCCGAGTCATCCCGAGAAAGACCTAGGGTGGTCTGGGTCAGATCATTCGTCCCAAAGGAAAAGAAATCCGCATAGGGAGCTATTTCCGCTGCGGTGATGGCCGCCCGGGGAAGCTCGATCATGGTCCCCACCTTAAAGTCCACCTTGGAATCCCCTTTCCCCCGGCCTTCCTTGGTTTCGTGAACGGCTTGCCCCGCTGCGATGATTTTAAGGGCCGTCTCTTTGAGGATGGAAAGCTCTTTGGCATGGCCCACCAAGGGAATCATGATCTCGGGTTTGACCCTCGTCCCTTCCTCACAGGATTCAAAAGCCGCTTCTACGATGGCCTTCACCTGCATCTCATAAATTTCGGGATAGGTGATGCCAAGGCGACAACCCCGATGCCCAAGCATGGGGTTGAACTCGTGGAGGGAACGCTCTCGCATTTTGACCTCTTTTGCGTCGATCCCAAGGGCCAAGGCCAATTCCTCCCTCTCCTCTTTCCTTCGAGGCATGAACTCGTGGAGAGGGGGATCGAGGAGGCGGATATTGACGGGCCTTTCTCCCATGACCTTAAAAATCTTTTTGAAATCTTCCTTCTGAAAAGGAAGAAGCTCCCCTAAGGCCTTCTCTCGTTCCTCCTTATCTTTGGCAAAGATCATCTTCCTAACGGCCAGGATGCGATTTGGGGCAAAAAACATATGTTCGGTTCGGCAAAGGCCGATGCCTTCAGCCCCTAAGCGAAGGGCCAATTGGCTATCTTCGGGATTGTCCGCATTGGCGCGAACCTTGAGCCTCCTTATTTCATCGGCCCATTTCATAAAGAGAGCGAAGTCCGCACCGATGGTGGGTTTTGAGGTGGGGACGATCCCTTCAAAAACTTCTCCCTTTTCTCCATTGATGGTCAAGGTGTCCCCGGTTTTAAAGATTTTGTTTCCAATCGAGAGTTCCTCCTTATCCACATCGATAAAGAGAGTGTGACAACCGGCCACGCAGGGCTTGCCCATTCCACGGGCCACCACCGCTGCATGGGAAGTCATTCCCCCTTGGGCCGTGAGGATGCCCTCGGAGGCCACCATCCCGTTGATATCTTCCGGCGAAGTTTCATGCCTCACCAAAATCACCTTCTTCCCCAGTTCTTTAAATTCACAGGCCCGCTCGCTGGAAAAGACCACGACCCCACAAGCGGCTCCGGGAGAGGCGGGAAGACCTTGGGCCAAAAGGATTTTGGGGGCCTTGGGGTCGAGGGTCGGGTGGAGGAGCTGGCTCAGATCGTCGGGGCGAACCCGCATGACGGCTTCCTCCTTGGAGATCAGCCCCTCTTGGGTCAAATCCACCGCAATCTTGAGGGCCGCAGCGGCGGTTCGTTTCCCGGCCCGGGTCTGCAAGATATAGAGCTTGCCCCTTTCCACCGTAAATTCGATATCCTGCATATCCCGATAATGGGATTCCAAGTTTTGATAGATGCGAACCAGTTCCCCGTAAATCGTGGGGTTGAGTTCTTCCAAGGTTTGGAGATGTTTATTGGAGACATTTTTTGACTCCTCGTTGATGGGGCCCGGGGTTCTGATTCCGGCCACCACGTCTTCTCCCTGGGCATTCATCAAGAACTCCCCGAAGAAAATCTTTTCTCCCGTGGAGGGGTTTCTGGTAAAACAGACTCCGGTTCCGCTATCGGCACCCCTATTGCCAAAAACCATACCTTGCACGTTGACCGCCGTTCCCCAATCGTGGGAAAAGCCGTTGAGTTCCCTATAGACTTTGGCCCTCGGGTTGTTCCAAGAATTGAAGACGGCTGCCATGGCCTTCCAAAGTTGTTCCAAGGGGTCGGAGGGAAATTCCAGTCCGTAGTCGCGAAGGAGCATTTTTTGGTAGAGATCGCATAGCTCCTCCCAATCCTTTCCGGTGAGATCCGTGTCCTCACTCACCCCCCTGGCCTCCTTCAAATTTTCGAGGGTGTTTTCCAAAACCGAAGTGTTGGCCCCCAAAACCACATTGGCATACATTTGAATAAACCTACGGTAGGAATCCCAGGCGAATCTCTCGTCTTTCGTTTGCTCGGCGAGACCCCGAACGGAATCGTCGTTTAAGCCGAGGTTTAAAACCGTATCCATCATCCCCGGCATGGAAACCCTGGCCCCGGAGCGCACGGAAAAGAGCAAGGGGTTATGGGGGTCCCCAAAGACTTTTCCCGTGACCCTCTCCACTTCCCTCACGGCTTCTAAAGACTGTTCTTTGATCTCTTCTGAGAGTATGCCGTTTTGAGCGGTGTAGTCCAAACAGGCTTCGGTGGTGATGGTAAACCCCGGAGGGACGCAAAACCCAAGGGAACTCATCTCGGCCAAATTGGCCCCTTTCCCACCGAGAAGGGTGCTCATTTCCCGGTTTCCTTCCACCTTATGCCGGTTAAAACGGTAAACCCACTTCTTCATATTCATGGCAACCTCTCTCGAAGATAGGCCAAAGCCTTATCCAGGGCCACTCTCTCCTGGGCCATGGAGTCTCGATCCCGAACGGTGACGGCCCCATCTTCCAAACTCTCGTAATCCACCGTCAAGCAAAAGGGCGTTCCGATCTCATCTTGACGGCGATAGCGTTTCCCGATGGAGCCGGAAACGTCGTATTCCGTTCTAAAATGTTTTTGAATATCTTTCAATAATTTTTGGGCCTTCTCCTCCAAAGGGGCCTTTTTCATGAGGGGCATGACGGCGGCTTTGATGGGGGCCATGGTCTTGGCCAATTTGAGGACGGTTCGCTCCTCCTTGGTTCCCACATGATCGATCCTATAGGCATCGCAGAGCAGGGAGAGAAGGTGGCGATCGAGGCCCACGGAAGTCTCCAAGACGTAGGGGAGGTATTTTTTATTGCCATCCCCTTGATCCACATAGTGGAGGTTTTTTTTGCAATGTTTTTCGTGTTGTTTGAGATCGAAGTCCGTTCGGGAATGAATCCCCTCCACCTCCTGCCAGCCTATGGGAAATTCGTATTCGATGTCGAAGGCCTTATCCGCATAATGGGCCAATTCGTTTGGGCCGTGTTCGTGAAAACGGAGCTTTTCTTGGCGAAGCCCCTGGCCGAGATGCCAGTCGAGCCGTTCCTCCTTCCACTGGTCCATGGCGGCCTTTTGGTCGCCGGGCCTAATAAAGTATTGCATCTCCATCTGCTCAAATTCTCTGGTGCGAAAGATAAAATGCCCGGGTGTGATCTCATTTCGAAAGGCCTTGCCTACTTGAGCGATGCCGAAGGGGAGCTTTTTGCGCATGGTTTGTTGGACGTTTTGAAAATTGGTAAAGATCCCCTGGGCCGTTTCGGGTCTAAGATAGAGCTTGGAAGCACTGTCCTCCACGGGGCCGGCCCGGGTTTGGAACATGAGATTGAACTCCCGAGGGGAGGTGAACTGCCTCTCGGCTTTGCAACTGGGGCAGGGGGCCTCCGTGTCGATTTGATCGGCCCGAAAGCGGGATTTACAGGATTTGCAGTCCACGAGAGGGTCACTAAAATTGTCCACATGGCCCGAGGCCTTCCACACCTCCGGGTGCATGAGGATGGAGGCGTCCAAACCCTCGATGTCGTCTCGATAGGTCATGGCCTTCCACCAAGAATCCCTCACATTGGTCTTGAGTTGAATACCCAATGGACCGTAGTCCCAACAGGAGCCAAAGCCCCCATAGATTTCGGAACTTTGAAAGATAAAACCCCGCCTCTTGCATAGGGCGACGAGATCGTTCATTTGCTCTAGGTTTTTTTCTTCTCCCACGGCTTTTTCCCACCCTTTTCTACCATATTGGCCCAAGAGAGACTACTTAGAAAGTTCGTAGAGTTTTTTGTATTCTCCACCCCTTTCGATCAATTCCCCATGGGTTCCTTGCTCTACGATGGCCCCGTCTTTGAGAACGATGATCCTATCAAAATGCTGAATGGTGGAGAGGCGGTGGGCCACGGCGATCACCGTATGACCGTCGGAAAACTCATCCAAGGCCTTTTGAACGATTTTTTCCGACTCATTGTCTAAAGCGGAGGTGGCCTCGTCAAAGAGCAAGATGGGGCTTTGTCTCAAGTAGGCCCTGGCCACGGTGAGTCTCTGGGCCTGGCCTCCACTGAGTCTCGCCCCCCGATCCCCTATGATCGTTTCGAGTTTTTCGGGGAGTCCTTCTATAAAATCCGTTGCATGGGAAACCTTAAGGGCCTTTTGAATCTGTGTCTCGTCGAATTTTTGATCGAGAACGACATTTTCCAAAACCGTATCGTTAAAGAGAAAGACATCTTGGCTCACAAAGCCAAAAAGAGACCGCAAAGAATTTAAACTCAACTTTTCGGTGGAAACTCCGTCGATCGTAATCGTACCCTTTTGGACCTCGTAGAGCCTAAGAAAGAGGTTGATGAGGGTGGACTTGCCCGAGCCACTAAGACCTACGAGCCCCACCCTTTCCCCCTTTTTGATCTCCATGGAAACATTTTCGAGGACATTGGCTTCCCCGTAGGAGAAGGTGATATTTTTGAACTCGATCTTATTTTCAAACGTCTTTTTTTCCAGAGTCCCCAAATCCCGTTCTTCTTCGAGACTCAAAAGGTGTAAAATTCTTTCCCCGGCGGCCCGGGCCTGATTGAAGGAGACATTGAGGGGAGTGTATTTGCGGACGGGGTCGAGGAACATAATCAGGGCCACGATGGTACTTATAAAATCTCCGGGGCTCATGGTGCCGTAGGAGATGCGGTGATAGGCGAGGAGGATGATGGTGCCGAAGGCTAAAGAGCCCAAAAACTCGATGATAGGTTTAGCGGCCTCTTCGGTTCTTATGGTCTTGAGGATAAAGCGAAGGAAGAGGGATTGGGATTTTTCAAATCGCTTTTTGGAATAATCCTGAAGATTAAAGGCCTTGATAACCTTTTGACCCAAAAGGGTTTCGCTCACGTTATGGGCCATTTCGGCGATACTTTTTTGGGCGCTGCCTTGAGAGGCCCTGACTCGGTTGCCGGATTTTCTAAAGACGATCAAGAAAAGGGGTGTCACGGCCAACATCACGAGGGTCAATCGCCAGTCCCTATAAAGGGCCAAGGAAAAAAGGACCAGGGCCGTCAGGGGTTCTCGAATGAGACCGACTCCTCCCATGAGACCGTTGGAAAGAACGAGGGCATCGTTGAGAAGAGAGGAGAGCAATTCGCCCTGTTTATTTTTTTGAAAATGTTTAAGGGGAAGGCTTTGAAATTTTCGGTATATTCGGGAGCGAATTTCGCAGGTGGTCTTTTCGATGACGTATCTCATCCAATAGAAGTGGAAAAAACGGATGGGGATATTGATAAGCCCTACGGCAACGATCGTTCCAACGAGGAAGAGAACCTCGCTCAATGTGGATTCGGGGCTAAGCCCGTTGTCGATAATGGGTTTGATGAGGTAGGCGTAAAGGGCCTTACTCCCGGCAAAAAACAAGGAGAGGATGAAGGAGGCAAAAATCAGCATGAAATGGGGGCGCAGATGGGGGAAAAGGAGATCGTATATCTTTTTCATCTTCCCCGGAAGATATCACGGAGAAAGCAATGGGACAAAAGGCCCTCAAAGTCCTCTTATCTTGCTCTTTTAAAAGATATTGGGCATCATGGGAATTTTTTAACGGATTCGATTAAAAAGGAGAAACGGGATGAGACCATTATTATGCCTGGCCCTTTTATCTTTGAGCGCAATTTTTGATTTTTCCCCTGCGCACTCCGCAGTGCGGAAAAAAGAACCTCTTTCCTACTCCTTTTGGAAGCCGGCCATTTCAGCTAAGGATGTTTACCAAAAATTTATTTCATTTCATTATCTAAAATCGTTTGGGCATAGGTTGTTTTGGATTGAAGCTCGCCCCGAAGAGCAGGGACGATTCGTCATTATGAAAAGGGAAAAGGATGGGACGGTCAAGGAATTGACCCCCAAAGGATTTTCGGCCAGGACGAGAGTGCATGAATATGGGGGAAGCTCTTATACGGTTTACGGATCGAATCTTTACTTTGTCAATTTTTCGGATCAGCGAATCTATTGGCAAAATTTAAATAGGCCTTCAAAACTTAAGCCTTTGACTCCACCCAAGAATACGGATGGGTCTTTGGGCAAATATATGGATCTTACGGTTTCTCCCGATGGGAAGTGGCTCGTTTTCGTCTATGAAAAAGAATATGAGAAAAAAGAGAATTTAAATTTTATTGCGGCCATCGATTTGGAAAGAAAAACTTTACTCGAACCAACCATTTTGGCTTCGGGGGCCGATTTTTATCAGAAGCCCTCATTTTCTAAGTCCAAGGAGGGAGAAAATTTTGCATGGTTACAATGGGATCATCCCTATATGCCTTGGGATTCCACCGAATTGTATGGCAGTCGATTTCAAAACGGCAAGATTCAAAAGCAAAGAAAAATTATTGGAGGGGATAAAACATCTATTTACAGTTTGTCCTTTGGGGTCGATGGAGCTTTGTATTTTAGTATGGATTGGCCGGGTCTTGGGAATAAATCATTTAAGAATTACTACAATGTTTATAAATACCAAAATGGAAAGATGAGAGCGATCACCAAAGATTTAGGTGAGTATAACGAACTCCAAATGACCGATAGGGGACTCTTGGCCACTTATATTTTTGAGGGGGAAGAATCCCTAAGAATGATCGACCTTAAAGACAATACGACAAAAACGCTTCAAACGCCCTATCGGGAGTTTAAATTTTTAACCGCAAATAAGGCCAATGAATGGTTTGCCGTCGTTTCGGGACCCACAACCCCTCCGCGGATACTCAATCTCTCCACTCAAAAAACCATCAAGACGGCCTATAAACTACCCGTGGGTAAAGAGAATATCCCGATCCCTCAAAAGATCAAGTTTCCGACTCAAAACGGAGAATTTGCCTACGGTTATTTCTATAGGCCTAAGAACAAAAACTATCGCCCCCTTCCCAACGGGCTGCCTCCGGTCAGGGTTCTTCTCCATGGAGGTCCAACCTATAGAACCTCCATTTCCTATTCCTCGGACAAAGTTTTTTGGAGCAGCCAGGGGTATGCCATTTTTGATATCAACTATAGGGGTTCGACGGGTTATGGGAGAAAATATCGAGATGCGCTCTTGGGCCGATGGGGTCTTGTGGAGATTGAAGACGTTAAGAACGGCCTTGCTTATCTTAGAAAGAAAAATCTTATCGGTAGCAAGTCCTTTGTTTCGGGAATGAGTGCCGGGGGTTATTCGGTGCAACGCTTGCTCACCCGATACCCGAATTTATTTCAAGGAGGGGCCAGTTATTTTGGGATCGGAAACCTAGTCACCCTCCAAAAGCTCACCCATAAATTTGAATCGAGATACTTAGTACAGCTTATCGGAAGTTCTCTTGAAAAAAATCAAGCGGAATATGAAAGAAGATCTCCTATCAATCATTTGAAAAAACTGGCCGCTCCCATGATACTTTTTCAGGGTTCTGAGGATAAAATCGTTCCTCCTGAAAATTCCCGTGAAATAGCCAACATTTTGAAAAAAAGGGGCATTTATCACGAATACTACGAGTATGAGGGTGAAGATCATGGCTTTTACAAAAAGGAAAATATGATTAGCTCTCTGTCCAAAGAATCGGCTTTTTTTAAGAAAATACTTCGTAAAAGATAAGGGCCTATCCCCTAAAAAGTTCCTTAATAGTCTTCGCCCTATAGTTAAAAATTGTTTCTAAATCCTTTTTGATAAAAGGTCCCGCCATAAGCTTTCCAATCATTCCAAAAGGGACTTTATAAACGATTTCATCTCTTATGATCGTCGAATTATCCACGGGGATAAAGTTGTGGGTATGAACCCATTTTGAATAGGGTCCTTTGATTTGCTCATCGACAAATCTTTTTTCATGTTCAAATAGATTTATTTTTGTTTTCCACTTTAAGGGAAATCCATAGAGAGAAAGGCGATAGTCAATAAGCGTTCCTTCTTGGATATTGTCGCTACTTTTGCCGATAACTTTAAAATTTAAATGGGGTGGGGTGATTTTTTCAAGATTGGCCTCATCGGAAAAGAACTTAAAAACATTTTTGATATTTTGAGGACACCATTGATATCTTATGAGAATATCCTCTCCTTTGGCCTCATGCCCGATTAAATGGCCAAGGGCCTTCTCCAATTGTGGGAATTGAAAGGGGTATCCCTCTTCCATAAATCTCGAAGGGACAACCTTTTGACTTGAAATGAGAAGAGAAGACATTTCACCCAATGCCGCTTTGATCCCAAATGCCGGAGCCGGAATTATCGTGGGCTTCCCAAGGGCCTTGCCCAACGTTTTGGTAAAGATATGATTGGTGACGGGATGAGGGGAAACGCCGTTATAAACCGGGTATCGGCCGCCCTTTTCTATGAGGAAAATGATTTGTCCTATGAGATCGTCGATATGAATCCAACTCATATATTGCTTACCGTTTCCGATAGGCCCTCCAAGGCCTGCCCGAAATGGTGGAAGCATCTTTTGGAGGGCCCCACCCCCTCGGGCCAAAACGATACCGATGCGAAGAAAATGGGTTTTAAGATGTTCGATAGGGTGCTTTGTGATCTCTTGTTCCCATTTTTGACAAACTTCGCTCAGAAATCCATTCCCTTGGGAACTTTCCGTCGTCAGGGTCTCTTCCCCTCGATCACCGTAGATACCGATGGCCGAAGCGCAGATCAATTTCTTGGGAGTGGATTTGGCATCTTTAATGGCACGGATCAATAGATTGGAACCCTTGACTCTCGATTCAAGAATCTCTTGCTTTTTTTTCCGGGTCCATCTCCCTCCGGCGACACTTTCCCCTGCGAGATGAATAACGATGTCAACATTGTCCAAAGCTTTAGAGTCGATGACGTTTTCGGACGGGGCCCAATGATAGGCCTTGATTGGAAAAGGGGAATTTTCTTGGGCCTTTTTTGGGTTTCGGCTAACGACTCTAACATTCGTATGCCCTTGTACAAAGAGGGTCTCGATAAGCTTAGATCCGATTAAACCCGTTGCTCCCGTTATTAAAATGTTCACTCAATTTGTCCTCCTTTGGAAGATACCATAGAGGAAGTCGGAGCACTAGATGACAAATGATGCCGTTTTCATTTTCTCTCGGGGGATTTGAGTTTGGAAGAGAAGATAATCGTAGAGGAGTTTCAATTGCTCCGTGGGGGCCTCGATACTTTCTCCATCCATCGCCTTGGTCATTTCTCCGTAGGGATATTTCCAGGATTGGGAAAGAAGAGTCCAGGCCTTTTGGTGATTATCTCCGGAGGATTTTGTCAGATGCTCTTCATCCACGAATCCCCCTTGTTCAAAGAGCAATTGGAAGTGTTTGAGCCCCGAAAGTCTTTGATCCGAATAGAGGCAATGATCGAGATTGGGTGTAATGCCTAGCTCGATAATGAGTTTAGAGAGAAAAATGGCCAAATGACGACCTTTTGAAAAGCGATCCTTCGTAAGAGAATCCTCTAGGTAAAAGATGGCATTGGAGAGAACCCGAAACAATCCGCAATGTTCTTCATCCCCGTCATCTAGGGATAAGTCATCTTCGGGACTCGCCTTGGCGATGAGTTCCAGGTAAAAGCAAAGGAGCGAAAAGGCCTCAAAGGAGTTTCTAATTTTTGAGTAATGCCAAAGGGGGCAACATTCCTTGGCGGAGTAGAGGGTGCCAAGGCCTTGGCGAAAACGCCCCAACTCGATGGAAAGAAGATGGCCCACTTCCAAGGGAGAGGATTTCATCTTTTTCCCTCCTCCCCGTCCTCCGTAGAAAAGAACGCTGACCCGCTTTCCGTTTCTCAAAAGAAGGCGCCCAATCACATCCCTTTCCCGAAAAGGGTTTTTGCCGAGAAGAAGACCTTGGATTTTAGTTCTCATTTAATAATTTCAGCCATTTACCTTAGATATAAACACATAGGAGAGTATGTGTAAAAGGGGCCGATGGGTAATTATTACACGGTATAGGATTTGGGTAGATAAGAGCATTGAAAATATGCTAAAAGTTGGCCCTTATGAATCCTTGTCAAAAGCTTTCATTCTGGGTTCTTCTCATCGGACTGACTTCGGGGGCCCATCTTTTTTCTGCCGAGAGACGTTATGATTTGAGGATCCAAAATATGAAGGTCAACTTCACAGGTGTTGAAGTGGATCACGCTCTCGGTATCGCTCAAACCTTCCCGACTTCTCAAAAGGCTTCCATTCCGGCCCCTACATTGCGTTTTGAGCTGGGGGATATAGCGGTTATCAATGTGAGCAATGATACGGATGAGCCGGCCACGATGCATTGGCATGGAGTGTTGGTTCCTTGGCGACAAGACGGGCCTCAATTTTTCAATACAAAAATTATAGAACCCAAGTCTCAACATACCTTTAGGTTTCCCATCAGGCATACGGGAACGTATTGGTATCATTCCCACACGGAGTTTCAAGAACAAAGGGGCCTCTATGGAGCTATTGTCATCGAAGACGAAGGGTCTTCCCACCAAGTCGATCACGATCTCGTCTATGTGATGAGCGATTGGACAAATGAACTGCCCAAAGCAGTTCTCTACAATATAAAAAAAGATGGCCATTATTACGGAGCGAAAAAAAACTTTCAACCCAATTTATGGGAAGCGATCGAGGAGGGGGCCTTAGGGAAGTATTTAAAGAGCGAATGGACGAGAATGGGGCCCATGGATTTGAGCGATGTGGGCTACGACGCTTTTCTTATCAATGGAAAGATTGAATCCACATTAAAACATATTAGTCACGGGGAAAAGATAAGGCTTAGAATTATCAATGCTTCCGCATCGACCTATTTTTATTTCAATATCGGTCGCCTTAGAAACTTTACGGTGATCTCTAAAGATGGGATGCCTGTTCAACCGGTCAAGGTCAATGAACTCCTCATTGGAATTGCCGAGACCTACGATATTATTTTTCAGATGCCCCATGAGATGAAAACTTTTGAGGCCAGAGCGACGGCACAGGATATCACGGGTTTTGCGGTGATGCGTTTTGGTAGGGGAGAATTGGAGGAGGTTGCGGAAAAGACAAGGCCCTCCCCTTACGATACGGGACATGGGGGTATGGATCACACTCAAATGGAAATGGGACATGATGAAAGTCATGGTGGTGGTGGAGGTATGAAGGATGAGGCCAGTGGGGCCCATAGCGATCATCACCGAACCCCTCACCATGGAATGACAAACGGTGGGGGTGGAGAAATGCCCATGACCAAGCGGCTCGATTATCAAATGCTTCGTTCTGTAGAACCCTCTAGCTTTTCCCATGATCTCATCAGGGCGCAAACCATCGATCTCGAACTTTCAGGAGATATGGAAAGATACACTTGGTATATCAACGGGAAACCGTTTTCTGAGGATAAATATATAGAGATTCGAGAAAATGAAGTCATCACTTTTAGGTTCATCAATAAAACCATGATGCATCATCCGATGCATCTTCATGGGCATTTTTTTAGAGTTTTGAACGGACAAGGCGATTATGCCCCTCTTTTCCATACGGTCGATATCTCTCCTATGGAAACCCGTAGCATCGAGTTCCACGCCAATGAACCGGGAATTTGGTTCCTCCATTGCCATAACCTCTACCACATGAAGATGGGCATGGCTAAGTTGGTAAAATACGAAGGTTTTGAACTCCCCAAAGATCTTGAAAATGATAGGAAAAAATGGGGAAAGACCATGATCAAAGACGATGATATGTTTTGGAAAGGAGACCTTGAAGTAGCCTCCAATAAATTTGAAATAAATTTAGATGGGAATGGGGGACGCTATGAGGTCGAAATAGAGATCGAGGTGGATCAATACGACCTGGATCATCTAAGAGGGGAGGCCATCTTCAAAAAGTATCTTAATCGGTTTTTTTCAAGCGGAGTGGGCACGGTTATCGAAGATCAAAAGGTTTACGTTGCTTTGGTGGGGGCCTATAATTTGCCGGGAAATGTCGAGATGGTGGGCTATCTTAGACATGATGGCAAGGCCGCCATCAAATTGAAAAAACATATCCCCTTGGCCGTTATTTTCAATAGGGCCTTGATGTTGGATTTGGAGCCTCGGCTCAATTACGATGGTCAATTTGAATCGAAGGTCGAACTTCACTACATTTACAATGAGAGAATTGAATTTGGAATCAATCTCGAGAGTCACGATGGGGATAGATCGACGGGTCTTGGTATAAAAGTCAATTTCTAAGAGCCTATCCTAAATCGATTTGACGAAAATAAAAACTCTATTTTTTCCCGGAGGGTTTCGTCCTTTCGTTTTGACCTCATAGAGAGTGGCCTCATCCTCTTTGGATACCTCGGTGATAAATTCTTTTAGATATTCGCGGGGAACGTAGAGATTGTAATACAATCCTCCGGGAACCTTTGTTCCGGGACGGACTTTATCCGCTTGATTGGCCTTGTATTTTTTAAGCAAGCTCGCAAATTTTTTCTTCGTTAAATTGGGATGAACCGATTTGACTATAATTCGATAAACTCGGTTATGGCCGAACCTGTAGCTTCTAAAGTTAAACCCGGCTCCTTTCCGGGATTCTTCATAACGGGATTGCTCAGGGGCTTCAAAATCAGGCTTTGGAGAAACCGCATCTATCGATGAAATGATGACATCCGATTCGGTTTCAAATCGTTCCTCTTTGATAACTCTATTTTCCTGTTCTTTGGAAATGATGCGTTCTAATTTTGAAAGCTCATCGATGATTTCTTTCT
>JAPONP010000183.1 GCA_026713835.1 Bacteriovoracales bacterium | reverse complement strand
GTCGACTGCCTCGTCGCTTCCCTGCGACGTGCAGGAAGCACGCCTCAGTCGCTCCTCGTTGCCTCCTACCAATCTTATCCGGGTGGAGAACAGTTACCTTGCCTTTATTACAGTTTTTGCTAGAGGTGCGAGCAGTTACAATATGGCGGGTATTTCTCCTTGACAAAAAAAATCTCCATTGTTACTTTTCACTATTCATCACTTTGCCTTATGTTCTCATCAAGGGCCTCTCCGTCGTCGTAGCTCAGCTGGATAGAGCACATGATTTCTAATCATGCGGTCGCAGGTTCGAGCCCTGCCGACGACGCCATTTCGTGTGATTGGGCCATTTTCAGCGAGCGATCAAGGCCCGACAGGAATTATTATCCCCCACATCACAGGCCCTCTGCCAAATAGAGGTCGCCTTGACGATATTACCCACTCTTTTTTCAAGTGCCCCAAGATAAAAACAGCCTTCCACATATTCATGGTTGCATGCTTTTTGATAGAGGGATCTGGTCGCGGTGATATTACCTTCTTTTTCGTATAAAATGGCCAAATTGAGACAGCCTCGAACGTACTTGTTATGACAGACCCTTTCATAAAGATTTTTGGCCAAAGTGAGATTTTCTCCTATTTCCTCTAGGATGGCTTGGTGAAAACAACCCCTGATGTCATTTCCGGAACAGGCCTTTTTATAAAAAAGTTTTGCCTTGAGCATATCTCCTTTGCTCGCTTCAAGAGCGCCAAGATGGAAGCAACCTTTTGTTTCCTTACCGTCACAGGCTTTCCGATAAAGAAATTCAGCCTTCATGATATTGCCTGATTTTTCTTCTAAAAGTCCAAGATTGGAACAGCTTCTCATTTCGGCAGCTTCACAGGCTTTTTTATAAAGAAGTTCTGCTTCTGTCATATCGCCTTTTTTCTCTTCTAAAACAGCAAGATTGGAACATCCGACAGCTTCTCCGGCTTCACAGGCTTTTCGATAGAGAAATTCAGCCTCACCCAAATTACCCCTTTCTTGTTCTAAAACTCCCAAATTGGAACAACCTACGACTTTTTCGCTATGACAAGAGCTTTTATAGAGTTCTAAGGCTTTAGATATATTCCCCCTTATTTCTTCGAGGAGCCCAAGATTGAAGCATCCTCTCGTCTCTCCTCCTTCACAGGCCTTCTTATAGAGGTTTTTTCCTTTATCGATATGTCCATTTCTTTCTTCTAAAACCCCTTGGTTGAGGCATCCTTTCATTTCACCATCATGGCAGGCTTTTTGATAGAAAACTCTTGCCCTCTCCATATTCCCATCTTTTTCCTCTGAAATTCCGATGGAGAGATACTCTTGTGATGATGGATAAGAACTGCTGCGTGTAAATATCTTGTAACTTTTTAATTGTCCACAGCCGATAAAAAGTAAGAGAAAAAATAAAAAAGAAGGCGAAGGTTGTTTCATCTTTTCCCTTTTCTTCGGGGTCTTTTATTTATGAAAAAAGATAATCTTTTTTCGGATTTGAATTCTTTTTCTTAAAAAAATCTGTCATCCATCTTAAATACTAGAATTTATATATCGATTTTGATCAAGGAGATTAAAACCTATGAAAACCAATCGTTTTAACGAAAATTTTGTCGAAGAAATTGGATCCAGGCTTTGGAAACTAGAGTACTCTCTTAAAGGGCTTGCGGCCCTCTTTGAAAGGAGTAGTGGTGATCCTCCGCTTGAAAAAGATGAGTTTTTTGGTATTGGGCAAATTCTTGAAAATTTTGCCCGTGAAATTTCTGACCTAGAAGATTTGATCAACTCAAGATATGATAGTGATGACGAATCGTGACTGCTCGCACCTCTAGCAAAAACTGTAATAAAGGCAAGGTAACTGTTCTCCACCCGGATAAGATTGCCGGGGGGTGAGCAGTTATGACGAATCTCGATAAAGAACTCTATAGAATTTTCCACCAAAGGAGATCTTCATTTCTATCTCCAAGGGCGATGAGATGTAACAAGCTAAAGTTGATAATATGATCAACTTCAAGGATAGATCTGAACATTTTTCTTTTTAAATTGAATGGGCTAGTCCTGATTCTTAAAGATTTTTTAAGAAATTCATAAAGGTTGCTATTGCTCATAACTTTCAAAAATAAAAACTTATCGTAAGGAGAACGACTCTTATAAAGCTTACGCATCTCTTCTTTGATGAAAGATTTAATATCATCGCTAAAAGGGGTATAAAAAGAAAAAACCCAGAAATGATTTTTTAAGAAATCCTTTGAACGATTCTTTGCAAAAACTCTTTCTAGGTATTTATGGATATCGTTTTGTGTCGATCTCGATTGGAGGGCTTCTACCCATAGTGATGGATAGGAAATTCCCCAACGAAATGTTTGAGATAATCTTCTTATTTCATTGAGTGATAAGCTTGTAGGGAAATGTTTCTCAATAAAGTCGGGCCAATAGGATTTCAAGTAAGTCTTCATAAATTTAAATTCATTCTCTGAGAGGATTTCTGATAAAAATTTGATTAGAGAGAAAAGTTGCTGTTCAAGTTTTAGACTATTTTTACTTGTCGTATTCACTTCTCCCATAATGAGAAAAAAATCTTTGTCAGAAGATAAAATTGAATCGAGAAGCTGATGCATTCTCCCCTTATTTCCAAGTTTGTGGTAGATGGCCATTTGAGCTATTTTTGACAAGATGTGACTTTTAATCTCGTTCAAGATTTTTAGAATTTTTTTTGATGAGGTCGTATTTTTATTCTCTAAAAAAAGATTGACTTGCTCAAGGACATCTTCAATGATAAAACTTTTTTTGTTTTGTTGTCTTTTTTTTTGATGAATTGTTATAATTTTTTTAGCATTGCCGGGGCCAAAAACTTTAGAGATTTTTCCTTCTATTGAGGAAATTTTCTTTTCTGAAAAAATTTTAGAAAAATTAAAGATCGTAACCGCTTCGGCAGAGGCATGGGAGCATTTGTCAATCTTTTCTTCTTTTTCTGTTAAATACCAAACGATGGGGAATGATTTTTTTTCAAAAAGAAGGCAATGATCGACATTTTTTTTGAGATCAATTTCAAACTTGACGCCATTGACGCCGGGGTTTGATACAAGTTGTCCAAGGCTTGATTGAAAGAGGACTTCTTTTTGTAAGAAAAGAGGAGGTGCGCTCTGAGAAGCATAGCTATAGGGTCCCAAAAGGATTTGGCCGGTCAAAAAAAAAATATATTTTTTGATAACGATGCCAAGTAAGATAAGAGTTATGAAAAAAAGGATCATTAAATAACGATCATCCCGTTGGGCCTTTTTTTTTCTTCCCGTGGATATTTGTGCATTTGGAGGATATGGTGTCTTGAATTTTCTAGCTATTGGTGTTGAAGTCGAGTCGGACGGTTCATTTTTTTTTTCTCTTTCTTGAGGTGAAGGAGATGGGGACGGTGCCGGTGCCGATGCTTTTTCCTTTTTGTTTAGGATCGAATTGGAAATGAGAGTAATATCGGATGATTCCTCCGGAGCGTAGGTGGCGGGGGTTTCGGGAAAGTCGAGGTCACTCGAATCCGGGAATTTCGCTCCTTGATCGGATGAATCATGGGCGTTCTGAGATAGCGAAGGAGATTCAAAAGATTCCTCTTTATCTCCTAAAAGATATTTTTTTAGCAACTCTTTTTCATGAATATAAAACCAATGGCTATTGGCCATGCAGATTTCATCATTGTCGGAAATGGTCTTGTCCTTGTAGAGGGCCAAAACTTTTTCTTTTGGAAGAGGACCTACGATTTCATTATCTTTCGTTCTAATTAACCACATTCTCATCATGTCGGTAACTCTAGCTAAAGAAAAAGACCCACTAGACCCTTTAAGTCTTCATCTGTAAAACGTAGTCCTGCTCCTATACTTAGACTTCGTTTATCTTCATTTGCCAAAAGATCTTCGCCGGAGATTTTTCCGTAAAAGATATTCCAGAATCGAGTATTTAGACTTAATCTCAATTGAGGTCCGATAGATTCACGATAGTCGAAAATATCCATATTCAACCCAATATCGTAAGGCTTAAATCGGTAATCGATGCCGATGCCTCCCGATGATTCCAAAAATCCAAATCGAAAAGTCCAATTTTTTATACTTCGTCCAACCATAGCGTTAAATCTATATTCATCGCTTTTTCTTTCTGTGGTACTGGTCACCTGTTCGGGGCCTCCGTCGACGATGCTTCTAACTTCCTTTTTATCTTCGGGCCCAAATTCTGAGGAGGTCAATCCCAATCGATAGAATTTCCCCGGTGAGGGATAGACATTGATATTGAGATCGGTTATAGCATCCCGTTTAGAGTTGGCCATGGTATAAACTTGAATTTCTGTTTGAATAGAATCCACCTTATTAACGAGTCTTCTTACGCCTGAAAGGGTTTCCGTGACTTGATCCACAACTTCTTCATCAATAATCAATCTCCCTAGAGTCCCTCTGCCTTGGCGAATCCTACTTACAATCTCTTTAAAGTCACTTGTAATTTTTTCAATGTTCTCTAGGATCGGTCTAATCCTTTTTACTCCGGCTAAAAAAGAGTCTTCATTATTTTCATTCAATTCGTAAACTAAGCCTTCTGTGATATCTTGCAAAGAGCTAACAATAACTTGGAGAGGGAGTTCGTCGCCTTCCTTTTCGGGTTCAAGAGAGTATTTGATATTTCTAACGATACCTTTCATATCTTCAAGAATATCTCCAAGGTTTTTTGAAAGACTTTCAAAGCCCACTGTTTCAACGGCTGCAATGATAGAATCTTCAGGTAAAATCTCATCGTCTTTTTTATTTAATAAAATATCGATATACTTTTCACCGAGGAGTCCAACGGTTTTTATCCGAATCGTTGAACCTTTTGTCACTTTAACTTCTTTCAATATCTCAAAAGTGATTAAAGCGTTCTCTTCATGAAGTTGAATTTTTTTTATTCGTCCGGCATTGATTCCGGCAACTTTTATAGGTGATTTTTCAAAAATACCGGCTGCATCTTGAACGATGGTTTTATAGGTGATATAGGATCCAAAGCCGGCCTGGCGGGAGGTAATTTTAAAGGACATGATGACAACGGCACCAACCGCTGCCAAAGTGAGAAGACCGACTTTAAATTCCGTCAAAACCAAATCCTTTCATCATCATTCATTCCCCTCTATCATCAAAAAACAGTCAGTTCTAAAAATTTATGCACAAGCTCATTTTTAGATTTCACGAACTCATTGACCGGAAGATACTCAATTATTTTACCATGATCTAAAAATGCCACATAGTCGGAAATATCGAGACTGGCCTTAATATCGTGGGAGATAACGATTGATGTTAATTTTTCTTCAGATTCTTGATTTTCTTTAGCCGTTTTGGTGATAAGATCGTTGACCATTTTAGTCGTTATGGGATCAAGGCCTGTGGTGGGCTCATCGTAGAGAATGACTTTGGGATTGAGGGCCAAGGCCCTGGCGAGCCCTACCCTTTTGCGCATTCCCCCCGAAAGCTCTGAGGGCAACTTGTCCTTTGCTCCCTCTTCCAAGCCGACGGATAACAAGAGATTGATGCACCGCTCGTCAATCTTTTCTTTCGGCCAATCCGTAAACTCTTTCATGGGAAAGGCCACATTCTCCATGGCCGAAAGACTGTCGAAAAGGGCCGCATATTGAAAGACCATTCCAAAATTTTTCCTAAATTCTCTAAGCTCATAGGGACTTAAATGGGAAATGTTTTGCCCCAAAATCTCAAGGCTTCCATGGGTGGGAGTTATAAGGCCTAGAAGATGTTTCATTAAGGTCGATTTTCCGGCTCCGGAAAATCCCAAAATCGTCGTGATACTTCCCTTTTCCACTTCAAAATTGAGATGATCTAAGACGGTGGCTTCGCCAAATTTTTTGGTTAGGTTTTTGGCCCGAATGACAGGCTTTTCAAAACTTTCGATCATAGAACTCTCACCAAAAAACTGGTTAAAATAAAGTCCGCCACCAAAACCGTGACCATTCCCCAAATGACGGCCAGATTGGTATTCTTTCCGACTCCTTCGGCCCCACCCTGAACCGTAAAGCCAAAGTAAGTTCCTATGGTGGCGATGGCAAGGCCAAAAAAATAGGCCTTGATGACTCCTTGAGCGATATCGGAAACAAACATAAATTCACTCAATTTAGAAAAATAGATGGCCTCTTCAATTTTTAAAACCTTGACACCTACAAGCCAGGCTCCGGCATTACCGACAAATTGAAAAATAATGGTGAGTAGGGGAAGAACCAATGTGGAGGCCACGACTCTTGGCACGGCTAGGTATTGAATGGAATTGATTCCCATGACCTCAAGGGCATCGACTTGTTCGGTGACTTTCATAGAGCCGATGGCAGCGGCCATGGCGGCACCGGCCCTTCCGGCCACGACCAATCCACTAAAGACGGGGGCCAATTCTTTGGCCAATGAAATGGCGACCAGGGGGCCTACAAAATTGTCGGCACTGACGAGCTTAAAACCAAAATAGGTTTGATAACACATCACCATGCCTGTGAATCCACCGGTCAGCATAATGATAAAAAGGCTTTTATTCCCGACAAAGAAAAGTTGTTCAAAAAGCAGTTTGATGCGAAAGGGACGTTTAAACATCCAAAAAAAAACCTGGACAAAAAAATATGAAAATTGCCCAAGGGAGGTGATCGATTGGAGAACAAAGGCCCCCAGCCTTTCGACGAGCGCTGTTATCATATCCCCCCTATCATACCAAATCTATAAAAGGTTTGCGCTAAATAAAAAGGTTCTTGCGGCCCTCAAGGCAAAGAATTGATATAGAGCCTTGGAAGTCGATCATTGAGCAAGCAGGTGATTTCATAGGGGATAAATTTTGTATGGTTTACAATCCGGCCAAATTGCTCCGTAGAGTGGGACCAAATCGAGACAAGGTCTCCGGGTTTTATGGGGGTTTGCTTGGGAAAAATAGCTTGAATCATGTCCATATTGATTTTCCCAACGATTTCTCCATGAAAATCACCAAACTCAAGGGGGAGCCTTTGGTAGGGATTGCTTATTCCATCTCCATAACCAAGTCCTAAGATGCACAATTTCCCTTCTTGTGGAGCGGGGGTAGAGCCATAGCCGATCTCTTCACCCTTGGAAATAAAGCGTCTATCTAAAACCTCTGCTTTGAGAGAGGAGATCGGTTTTACGGTACATTTTTTTTCTAAACCGATCGTACTCGGGATTCCATATAATATAAGACCGGGACGAATCATCGTTTCGTCGAGTCCGACTCCGTTTTCAATGGCAGCCGAATTGGATGCGGATGTTTCTTTGACATTGATCCGGGCCTCTCTAAAAGCAGATTTGATTTCCAAAAACCTTTGGTACTGTCTTTTCGTTTTTTGTCCTTCCACAATGTCGCTATCGCTAAAATGGGTCATGAGGTGGTAGAGACTGCGTTCTCTTTTTCTTAACTCATCGATAACGATGGGGATATCCTCTTTCGCAAGGCCCAAGCGATTCATTCCCGTCTCAATCTTGAGACATAACGGTAAATGACGACATTTTTCATGTTTGAGAATCCCTATAAAATCATCCATTCTCGTGAGTACCGGAATGAGCTTAAAATCGAGATAGTTTTTCGGGTCGTCCTCAAGGGCAAGATCGGAGAAAACGTAGATTTGGTATTCATAGTTTCGAGAGCCTCGGCGTAGGGCCAAGGCTTCCCCGAGGGTGGCCACGCCAAAGGCCTTGATAGAGAGATGATGAAAACAGTAATCTACGATTTGCAACAAACCGTGCCCGTAAGCATTGGCCTTGACCATAAAGAGAATTTGAGAGGAAGGGGCCAATTTCCCAAGTTGGTCGAGATTGTGTTTGAGTAAGGAAAGATCGACGAGAAGGTGCCCCTTTGATCTCAAGGGCTTGCCTCCCTAAGATCATTCATTTTTGAGTATGTTCTCTTTTTCTCTTTCCTATCGGCCATATAACGATCGGTATCTTCTCTATTCATTTTGGCCATATAGTCGAAAAATTCCTCAGAGGAAGAATTGAGAATGTTGATTTGTGGTTCCAGATTCAAGGCCAAAATTTCATCGGAGTCATCAAAAAATCTCCAGTAGGGAAATGCCTCAACCGAGTCAAGCAAAAGACGGTGCAACGATTTTAGATATTCATTCGACACAAAAAAGGCCATTCCCCATCGCCCAAGGGAAGTGGCCAGGTAGTGATGTTCGATCTTTTCTTCCAAAGTGGCCGTCAGTTCCTCATAGAAGCGTCTCCATTGAAAACCGCCCACCCTCTTTTTTGTGATGGCGGCCGTGAGTTTTTGAAATTCTAAAACGATAATATGGGAACTCTTTTTTTGGTCTTTCCCTCTTTCTTCCAAGAGATCGTAAAACTCCCATTGGGAAACAAAATGGCGAGATGATCGTTTAAAGCTCTCTCCTTTTATTCGAGAGCGATGATAAAATCCGCTTAAAGTGAGCTGAAAGAGATCCCAGTCTATCTCAGAAGCGGTCGATTTATCGACGACCAAATAGATCAACAACTTGGGAAAGGTCTTGGAGTGGAGCTTGAGCCCCATGCTCACCACCTCTCGTCCCAAGTGATCCACGGCGACTTGATGGGCCAGACCCTGGGCATGGTGTTCGATTCCAAGAATGTCGTGGTCTTTTCCAAGCTGCAATGAGGGAAAATGTTGAACTTTGGCCCCTTTAAGTGGGGGAGAGACCAATTTTGGGTCGTTTGAATTTGAGACGAGTTCAAAAAGAGCGTACTTATAAACAAAATCACACCCTTCAAGCACTTGCCCAAAGGCCTCTAAAAAATCTCGTTTCCCACATTGACGATCGATTTCAAAAATGAGCTTTCCCAAAAGTTGTTGTTTTCCAAAGGTTCTTTTCATTTGTTTGGCCGTCTCGATCGTTTGATTGAAGCGACCGCGAATGTCATGAAGTTCGACCTTGAGTTTTAACATTTCCCTTTCCCTATCTCGATTGACCTTGAGAGACTCTAGGATGTCAAAAAGTTTTTGGGAAATATCCTTCGATTCAATGTCAAAATGGCCGCAGCAAGTTTTCAAATAGGGGGCAGACATAAGGTGAAAAGAACTTGGGGAATAAAAAAAGGCCACATTCATTAAGGACGATTTGTAATGGGGGTGATCGGCGATCTTTTCCTTTCCCGCATCAATCATTTCCACATCGATGAGATAGAGGGGGGCCGGTTCCTTTTGGGAATTTTGCCAAAAATCGTCAAAATCCGTGTGGACGTAACAGACTGAAACCCAATTTTTTAGAATATCTCTTAAAGCTTTGGCCCGACGAATCCGGGAACAGACGATGGCGACTTGCATGAAGTCCATTATATCATTTTTTTATACGATTACGCTCAAATAATTGCCTTTCCACCTCGGTCATCAAGAGGGAATAGGTTTTGAAGTCTTTTAAATCGGTTCCATCCACTCGGATTTGCGCCGCTGAATAGATTTCCCGACGTTTTTGGTAGAGATTTCGGATAAAATCTTCGCCCCCTTTTAGGAGGGGGCGCACATTTTTGCGATCCTTTTCCAAATTGGCCAGACATTGCTCTAAAGGGGTGTCCACCCAAATCATCAAAACGTCACCTCGTTTTCGAATGGCTTCATTGAGCCCCTTATTGAGGGCCCCTCCCCCCAAAGAAACGAGGCGGCCCTCCCCCCTCATAATCTCCATGAGAATTTCGTTTTCAAGAGCGCGAAAAT
>JAPONP010000182.1 GCA_026713835.1 Bacteriovoracales bacterium | reverse complement strand
GCAGTCGACTGCCTCGTCGCTTCCCTGCGACGTGCAGGAAGCACGCCTCGGTCGCTCCTCGTTGCCTCCTACCAATCTTATCCGGGTGGAGAACAGTTACCTTGCCTTTGTTACAGTTTTTGCTAGAGGTGCGAGCAGTTAAAGAAAATCATTGTTATTGGAAGCGGGTATCGCTATCCTGAAGGGCAAATGGAGAGAATCGATCTTTTGTGGTTTGTCTTTGGGGTTTGCCTCATCGTGTTGGAGTTTCTCATCCCCGGGGCCATTTTATCCTTTTTGGGATTGGCGGCCTTGATCGTCGGGGCCCTTTACAGGTTCGATTATATCTCTTCTTTTGCGGTGGGGCTCACCTGGTGGTTTGTCCTCTCCCTTTTGCTCGTGATTTTTTTGAGGGCCCTTGTCCTCAAGCTTTTGCCCGCAGACCAGGTTTACCTTCCCGTGGATGACAACGACGATGCCGTCGGCCAGTGGGCGGAGGTGGTCGAAGAGATCGGCCCCGGACGTCCGGGGAGGATTCGCTTTCGGGACAGCACTTGGGAGGCCTTTTGCGAATCTCCCTTGCCCGTAGGGGCCAAGGTGACTATTGCAGAGCGTATAGGCAATGGCTGGCGAGTGGGGTTTGCTGGTAAGAATGAGTAAAAGTAAATAAGCTGAGGAGATTTGGGGTGCTGACGTTTCTTACATGGGTGGTGATCGTCTTGATCTTTGTCGGGGCCAAGATGATGAGGATCGTTCCCATGAGGGAAAACGAGGTGGTGGAAAGACTCGGCAAGTTTCTTCGAGTCTTGAGACCGGGCCTTCACATCCTCATTCCCTTTTTCGACCGGGTGGCCTATCGCCACGAAATGAGAGAGCAGGTCTTGGATATTCCGGGGCAAAGCTGCATCACCCAGGACAATATCCAGGTGGAGATCGACGGTCTCGTCTATCTCAAGGTCATCGACGCCAAGGACGCCAGCTACGGGATCGAGGATTACCGAATGGCCGCCGTGAATTTGGCCCAGACCACCATGAGATCGGAGGTGGGCAAACTCTCCCTCTCCAAAATTTTTTCCGAAAGGGATCGTCTCAACGAAACCATCGTCAAGGAAATCGATAGGGCCTCCAACCCCTGGGGGGTCAAGGTCTTGCGCTATGAGATCATGAATATCTCTCCTTCCGAACACGTGGTCACCACCTTGGAAAAGGAGATGGAGGCCGAGAGGGCCAAAAGGGCCGAGATCACCATGGCCAACGCCTCAAAGGAGATGAAGATCAATCTTTCGGAAGGGGATCGTCAGGCGGCGATCAATATCTCGGAAGGGGAAAAGGAAGAGAGGATCAATCTGGCCAGGGGGAAGGCCTATAGGATCGAAGCCCTTGCCAAGGCCCAGGCCGAAGGGATCGCCTTGGTGGCCCGTGCTATCGAGATGAAAGGAGGGGATGTGGCCGTTCACATGAAACTCGTGGATGGTTTTGTGGAGGAGTTGGGGGATATCTTTGAGAGGAGCGATCTTTCCATCCTCCCCAGCGAAATGGCCGTGATGAAGGGTGTCTTTGAGGGATTCCAAGAGGTTTCCAAGCAATTCAAAAATGGGGATAGGATAGGATAGGGAATATGGACATAGGCGATTTTTTTAATCTTGTGGTTTGGGGGATCATCTTTTTGGTGGTACTCGTCCAATTTGTGAAATCCATCTGCATCGTGCCCACGAAGACGGCCTATGTGGTGGAGCGCTTTGGGGAATACCACAGAACCTTGGGCCCGGGCTTTCACGCCCTCATCCCCTTCGTGGATAAGACGGCCTATATCCACGATCTCAAAGAAGAGGCCATCGACGTTCCCCCCCAGGAGTGTTTTTCCAAAGACGAGGTGAAGGTCACCGTGGATGGGGTGATCTATATTTCCGTGGTCGATGCCACCAAGGCGAGCTACGGGGTGACGAGCTACCGATATGCGGCCATTCAACTGGCCCAAACCACCACGAGATCCGTGATCTGGAAGTTGGAATTGGATCGCACCTTTGAGGAAAGGGATATGATTAGCTCCGAGGCGGTGAGGGTTTTGGATAGGGCCGGAGAGGCCTGGGGAATGAGAGTCCATCGTTATGAGATCAAAAACCTCACTCCTCCTCCAAGCGTCAATGAGGCCATGGAAAGGCAGGTCACGGCCGAAAGGGAGCGCCGGGCCATCTTGGCCAAAAGTGAAGGGGATAAGATGGCCAAGATCAATATGTCGGAGGGGAGGAAAAAGGAGATGATCAATCTTTCCGAAGGGGAGATGAGAAGGCAGATGAACGAGGCCGATGGAAAGAGCGAGGAGATTTTGGCCGTGGCCAAGGCCACGGCGTCCTCCATCGAAAAGGTGGCCCTCGCCGTGGAAAAGCCTTCGGGAAAAGAGGCCATCCGCCTTCAGATAGCGGAGAAATTTCTCTCCAAACTCCAGGGCCTGGCCAAGGAGGGAACGAGGGTCATCCTTCCGGCCGATGCAACGGATTTAAACTCTTGGCTAAGATCCGTAGGCCTTGAGCGCAAAAAATAAAGAGAGATAAAGAGGAGGACGTCCTTGGGTTTTGACTTTGGTCTTTTACTCTTGCGCCTAAGCATTGGGCTCTCCATGGCTTTCGGCCATGGTCTAGGAAAGGTGGATCGCTTTTTCAAAGGAATCGAGGCCGGAACCTTTACCTTTGCGGATCCCCTAGGTCTTGGGCCGGGCCTCTCTTTGTTTCTCGCCGCCTTTTCCGAATTCGTTTGCCCCATGGCCCTTATTCTTGGGGCCGCCACCCGATTCTTTTGTGTGCCCTTGATCTGCACCATGGCGGTGGCGGTCTTCATCGTCCACGGGATCGACCCCTTCGCCAAAAAGGAACTGGCCCTCCTCTACCTTTCCGGAACCCTTTCCATCTTCCTCGTGGGTCCCGGACGTTTTTCTTTGGATCGACTGTTTAGTTAACCTGAGTTCGGGATTAAATGTAAGAATTTAACATCGGGAAATTTGCAGCAAATTCTTCCAAAAACAACGCAATGTCTCGTGGACACCTCGTTGCTCGTCATTAACTAAAAGTTTTTTTACAATTCGGCAGAAAAAAG
>JAPONP010000181.1 GCA_026713835.1 Bacteriovoracales bacterium | reverse complement strand
TGCAGGACAAAAGTGTTCGGCCTGTTCCAGGGTCTTGGTGGATGAACGGGTGGCCTCAACATTTTTAAAGCGTTTTTCTAAGGCCACGGAGGATGTGGTCGTGGGGAAGGCCCATCACCGGGAGACACAGATCAATCCCCTCATCTCGTCCCGAGAAAAACAAAGGCTTTTGTCTATGGAAGAGGAGATATTGAAGGAGGTTCAAGATTTTGGTGGAAAAGTTCACGCGAACCGCCTGGGAGGAGAATTTCCGGGCCACTCTGTGGGCCCTCTCGTGGTGGAACTCCCCTCTTCAAGGGCCTTCATCCAAGATTCTTTTTTTCAGCAAGAGCTTTTCGCCCCGGTGGTTCATGTGGTGACCTACAAGGGTTTGGATGAAGCCATCCGTCTCTTTAATGCCACTCCTTACGCTCTCACGGGAGGAATCTATGCCGGCTCCCAAGACGATATCGATTTTTTATCCCAAGGGATGGAATGTGGAAATCTCTACGTCAATCGACCCAATACGGGAGCGCGGGTCGGTGTCGAGCCCTTCGGTGGTTTTAAACTCTCCGGCACGGGCCCAAAGGCCGGCCACGGCGACTATGTGAAGGCCTTTATGGTGAAATCATCCGAAGAACGACGGGCGACGAAAAGCCAAATCATCTCTTCCCCTAAGAATTGCAAGGATCGCAAAGAAGAGGCCAAGGATGAGAACTTCACTTGGGCCAAACCTTTGTCCATCAAACCCTTTGAAAGAGGGCGTCTTTTGGCCCGGTTCCTTGGAAGTTTTGACACCTTTGGGTCATTTCCCAAACTCGAACATTGGCTAACCACGGAACTCGAAGGGTTGATCGAAAGAAAAGGCCCCAATCTTGCGATCCCGGGACAACTCAGCTATAACGATTTCCATCTTCCCAGAAAAAATGTCATCCTCTTGGCCAAAGCCTTTGAAAGTCAGTTTTGTTCCCATACCTTGCTTTCCCTTGTTGCGGCCATCGCCGCCGGAAGCTCGCTCAATATCGTCTCCGATTCCAAAAGTGACCTTGCTCCTTGGGCACAGGCAGCCGATCATCTCTTCAAAGCGGGGCTTCCAAAAACGGCCCTTTGTCTGGGTTCCCTTTCCCCCAAGGGATTGAAACTTCTTCTTGGAGATTCCAAAATCTCGGCCTGCATCTTCCATGGAAGTTTGGAGTCCTTTGAGCGCTGGATTCCCTTTCTCTACCCGGGCACTCCAAGACCAAAACACCTCAGAAGAATCTGCCACCCCTTTGACGGGGGCGATCCGTCTTTGGACGATTACCCGGATCGCGTTCTCCAATTTATCGAGATCAGATCTTTTGCCGTCAATATCATGAGGTACGGGGCCCCCTTGGAATTGGATTTCTCTCAAATGGAGAAGGATTTGCCATGAAAAAGACGAAAGAAAGGGGTATGGATTTTCACGTCAATCTCTATGGCTGCGGCCAGATGGCCCAGGCCATCTTTAGAGGATTGGCCAAAGACCCAAAAGGCCCAAGGAATTTTACCCTTCACACCTACACCCCCTCCTACACAAAAGCCTTTGAGTTGGCCCAACACCTTGGGGGGAAGGCCTATAGGGATTTAAACCAATTGCCTTCGTCGCCCTATCATTTTTTGGCCCTCAAGCCCCAACAATTTGGAGATCTCTCTCAAAATCTGGCCCCTCTTCTTTCCCCAAAGGCCATAGCCGTTTCCATTATGGCCGGCATAGGCCTTGGCACAATCAAAGAGAGTTTGGGTTTAGAAAAAGCGATTCGAGTAATGCCCAATACTCCCTGTCGGGTGGGACGAGGGGTTTCTCTTATGGTCTGTTCCCCGGAAGTGACGGAAAGGGAGCGAGATCAAATGGCCTCTCTCTTTAAAGGGGTGTCTGTGGTGATGGCCTGCCAAAATGAAGATCAATTGGATCGGGCCATGGCCGTGAGCGGTTGTGGGCCCGCCTATCTCTTTGAGAAGGCCTCCATCCTCGAAGACTATTTACAAACCCACGGCTTTTCGCCCGAATCCTCCGCTACCATCGTAAGAGAACTCTTCATGGGCTCTTCTCTTCTCTTGTCGGAATCCGATGAGTCCCCTTCCACTCTTTGCCGCCGGGTCGCCTCAAAGGGAGGGGCGACGGAAAAGGCCTTGCATCTTTTAAAGGAAAAAGACCTCAAGGAAATCATGAATCTAGCGATGGATCGGGCCTATGAAAGGGCCAAGGAGTTAGCCAAAGGGCAGTAAGAGCCTATCCTAAGTTCTCAAAAATTGTAACTGCTCGCACCTCTAGCGAAAACTGTAATAAAGGCAAGGTAACTGCTCTCCACCCGGATAAGATTGGTAGGAGGCAACGAGGAGCGACCGAGGCGTGCTTCCTGCACGTCGCAGGGAAGCGACGAGGCAGTCGACTGCCAAGATTGCCGGGGGGTGAGCAGTTAC
>JAPONP010000180.1 GCA_026713835.1 Bacteriovoracales bacterium | reverse complement strand
AGTTGAAATTCCCTTTTTGTGAGAACCAAGCGGAAGATATCGAGGGCGTATCGAGTGCCTTGATAGACCTCTTTAAAAAGATGGTCATGAATCGGCCCCTTGCGCTTTTTTTCCATGGCCCACAGTCCCACTAAGGGGGAATGTTGTCACGATAGTACGCCCGTTGATTCATCACATTTTTTCAGTAATGAAACATCTCGAGCGAGAAAAGATCGAAAAAAAATGCAAGATGGCGTGGACACCTCGAAACCGGATTCACGTTGCCGGTGCGACTCTTATGATTTTCGACACGTATCCCATTCCAACAAAACGCATAGGCAGAGTCCATGCCGCCCCTTTGGATCTATTGGGGGCCTCGGGGCGGCAGCATACTTTCACCAAATTTTTCAAAACCGAATTGACAATGCGACGTGGACAGCACATTGCAAATTTCAGCAACTCTGCGGCCGAAAAATCACCAACCGGTCCATTCCCAAGCAACACCCCATACCGCATGGTCAAGCTGCTCCCATTCCCGCCCGTCAAATTCAAAATAGGAAGAAGAATAAAGTCTCCAACTGACATTTAAGGGTTCGACGATGAGGTCCCTATCCCGGGCCGCTTCTTCTAGGGAATAATGTCTTTTTTCGGGAGGACGCCCTGAAGCCGTATGCCCTCCGTTTTGAAACATATCCATGGTGATGGCAATGGGAATGTCGCCTATCTTGAAGAGCTTGATAAGAGTCGGACGAGGCCCTCCAACGGTAAAGATATGCTCCTCAAGATCAAGATAATACTCGATATCATCCGTTACGGTGGTTTCGACCACGACTCGGGCCATCTCATCGACGAGCCGACGCAAGGTCATGTCCGTTATCTCCTCATATTGAAACTCCTCATACCGCCCGGCCAGTTCATCGTCCATGAGCTTTTCGACCTTGGCCCTCCTGGGAAGTTTGCGCCACTCTTCCAAAGAAAGCGACTTGTCTGCCCCGGCCCCACTTTTATCTTGAGAAAGAAAATTCCCACACCTCCCGTTCCCGTAAGCAGAAAAAGGTATCGCATAGAGCGAATAAAAAACGAACAAAGCGGCCAGAATTCTTCTCATGATATCCCCTCTACCCTATTGAGGGGTGAAACCTTCCCAGGGGGGCCAAAATACGGTATTTTTGATAACTTTGAGTATTTCGATCAACCGTAAATCCTTCTTCTTTGAATCGGGCATCTTGTCTGTCAAATAATTCAAGGTCATGAGGTTACTCCTTTTAAGAATCAACTCCCTATAACCTTCCTTCCAATGAGATTTGGGAAGATATTGGATCACCTCCCTCAGGGTTCTTTGGTCACCATTTGCAATGATGGCCCCAATCAAATCCGAGTTCTCCCAATGAGATGGGGGAAGAGATTGAACGACCTCCAGCAAGGTTCTTTGGTCACCATTTGCGATGATGGTCCCAATCAGATCCGAGTCCTCCCAATGAGATGGGGGAAGAGATTTAACGACCCCCCTCAAGGTTATTTGGTCGCCCTTTCTGATGATCGCCATAATCAGATTCGAGTTCTCCCAATGAGATGGGGGAAGAGATTGAACGACCTCCCTTAAGGTGAGTTGGTCGCCCTTTCTGATGATCGCCCTCACCAGCCTTTCCGGAGAATAGGAGCTAGAGATAATAGACCTTGCCATTTGTCTCAAGGTCTTTTGGTCAGTTACTCCTATTTTGGCCAAAGCTGATAGGGAACGCGTCCTCACAATGAACGCCTCGGCCACCTCTGGATAATTCTCCCAATAGGGATCTGAAAAAATAGATTTCAGCTTACTAAAGGGATAGTAGCTTCCATCGTCCCGAACGTGTTTAATGACGGACACAAACAACTCGGGGTACTCCCACCAGAAGCGATGGGAAAGAGTGTCGCTGACCAACTCGCACAATAAAGCGTTTAATGAGCCAAAGACGTCACCTTTTTTTCTTTCAGCAACCGTGCCTTCAATGATGGCCTCAATCAACTCGGGATGGTTTTTAAATCGAGGGGTGATAAGAACATAACGCATTATCCATGTTAAAATGGCCCTGTGTTCCTGTTCAAAGTCTCCCTCTTTAATCAAACGCAGAGCTGATTCCAAGGGAATAGCGTCTGCGGCTATTCTTAGGGCCTTATGGTCGGGGACCTGCGACCTCTCACTTCTATATTGGGGATAATACATTATTTGCATTTCCGTCTTAAGCCCCTCGGTCAATTTAAAGTTTCCATTGTTGACTATCTGTTCTCGAAGATGCTCTCCACTTTCTTTCTTTCGGGTCATCGCTACGAGTTCTCTAAGCTCGTTGGCCAAGACCTCACGGTCAAAATTTTCTGAGGCCAAATACATTTCGAGACGTCTTGTGCGATCGCGAACTATTCCAAGTTTTCTCTCCCTTTCTAAGCGAGGGCCATGACGGGCTTCTTCCGTCAGATTTGCCCTATGACTGCTAATATCTGAAGCATTTATATCTCTCGGTTCACTTGTGAGTGGATGTTTTGTGGGGACATAAAATGCTCCATTGAGTTCCAAATTTGTGATATTTTCACGAACCTGCATTTTATACTTGAACTCGATAGAGTTTTCCATTTTGCCAACATCAATAAGATTCACGATACCCTTCCCATCATCTAAATGCCGGACAATCTTTTCGATTTCATCCAAAAAGATCAATTTTTGATCGAGGAGTTCTTCAAAAATGCTTTTCATTCTTTTTGCATTCTCTTCCTCTGTACTCACTTCTACGGTTTGACTCTCAAGGGGTTCTCGCCCCATTTTCCCTTGGGCCCGATGAGGCCTAAGAACGGCCAAGAGTTTTTGGGCCAAGGCTTCTGGATCGTGAGCGGCGGCCATTTGCTCGGAAGTTTTGGTCAATTGAACAACCAACTCCTCATCTCCCTTGGTAGCTTCCATAAGTGCGTTCACTCTGGCCGAAAGGCCCATCTTTCCTATTTGCTCCAAACTTTTGCCCGTCATCTGAGAAAGGTAGCGTTGCCCTGCCATGGTCTTGGCAAGACCCCGGGCGGCCCCCACGGCCAATGAACGAGCGGCATGGGCAGATCCACCGATACCAAGTGCCAACACCAAAATCCCTAAAGATAATCTGAAAACTGTCATAAATCCTCCTCCTCGCTTCTTATGTCCCCTCTCAATTTCCTGACAAACGTCACAACCATAAGCAAGGTCACCTCCAAAATCCATTCCGCCGGTAATTTTTTCATACCGACTTTCCCCCGCCCAAACAAAAAGACCTTAAATGAAGAGTGATTTTTTATTTCTATTTTGTCCGATCGGCCAAAAAACCAATGATCGCTTCCATCGCACACAAAGAAGAGCGGGCCCTCTTTCCCTCCGATCTTCCCTCGAGTTCTAAAATCCTCTCGAGATTGGCCCGACAGCCATCAAGTCTTATGTGGGCCCTCTGTCTCACTTGGGCCAAGGCCTTCTCCAACTGGGCCTCACTCCAAGGAGGGGCCATATCTGTTCGGGCCCAATCGTGTCCCAACATTTTCTCCCTAAGCAAAGGATCATTTTCCACCAGGGTATAGGCCACGACGTTCATGATACCGTTTTGCATATCTTGAAACCGACCCTTATCCTGCGAGTCGCCTGCAAAATCGATGGCATCGTCGATCTCTTGAAAGGCCAGGCCCAATTGAGTACCAAAGGATCGAACGAGAGAGAGGACTTCTTTTGAAGCGTTGGCCTTGATGGCCGGAGCGAGACAACACCAGGTGATCGTGCTTGCGGTTTTTTTTCTCGCTACCCGTTCGATTTGATCCCGGTAGAGGTCTTGATCCAAAGTGTTTTGCATTTGGAGCCATTCCCCGTCCACCAAATCTTGGAGGACGCCGGAAAGCTCTTGCACCAGGCGAATATCCCCTTCACGGGAAAGCTCCAACATGGCCTCGGCCAAGAGATAGTCTCCGGAGAGGATGGCCTTCTTATTGGAGGCCAAGGCGTTGAGGGTGGGGGCCCCTCGCCTTTTATGGGCCCGATCGATGACGTCATCGTGGGCCAAGGTGGCCGAATGGGTAAATTCGATGGTGCGGGCAAAGACCTCCACATCCTCTAGGGGCAACTCAAAAAAATCCCCCATGGCATAGGTGAGGAGTGGGCGAAATCTCTTCCCTCCCAAAAGAAGTGTGCGACTGAGCAAGGCCCCTATCTCCCGATTGGAGATATCCTCTCTTAGGGAAAGGTCGAGGGATTGAACCCTATGAATGATTCGAGGGGGAATCGCCAAGATCATCCACCTTCTCCCCATGGAAAAACGGTTGTGATAAAAAGTCGTCGAGGGCCTTAGGCCTTATGGCCTGCTGGGGATCGCTAAGGGACTCCAAAGGATTTGGATGAACTTCAAGCATCAGCCCGTCAAAGCCCATGGCCTGGGCCGCACCGGCCATGGGCAAAACCAAGGAACTCTCCCTGGTTCCATGGCTCGGATCGACGATGACCCTATAATCCGTTTCCCGTCTCACCTTCCAGGCCAAGGCCAAATCCAACGTCATGCCGTAGGGGGCGGCCCAATGGCGTGAGCCCCTCTCGCAAAGAACGATGCGATCCCGTGGAACCCCGAATCTTTGGAGATAGTCCGCAGAGGAAAGCCATTCTTGGATATTGGCACTAAATCCCCTCTTGAGCATCACCATTTGCCGGGAAGTGGAAAAATCGATGGCGGCACCGATCCCTTTGAGCAGTTCAAAATTTTGCATATTCCGGGCCCCGATCTGAACGATGGAGGCGTAGGTTTGAACGATCTCCAACTGCTCGAGAGAACAGGCCTCGCAGACCAATTTCATCCCAGAGTCCAAAAGATAGTCGATCACGGGAAGTCCCTCTTTCCCAAGCCCCTGAAAGGAATGGGGGCTCGTTCGAGGCTTAAAGAGATTGGCCCGAAAGTAGGAAAGCCCGTGTCTTTTGGCCACTTCCACGACGGGTTTGACCTGTTCGATGCTTTCCAAGGCACAGGGGCCAATGATGAAAAGGGGTGGGGAGGGGGATGTGGACATAGACATTCTCTTGCGACCTCGTTTAGTGGGCCCAAGCTATCACCACGCATTATTCCCTGTAAAGGCAAAAACTCCAATCCCCCACGACGCCGGGTAATGGCGGCACTGTGTTGCCATTTCAGCAAAAATTGGCCATTCTTCACGTCTTTATGGACAGACCCATTCAGATAGAAAAAAAGGACTCTTGGAAGCTCTTCGATCAAATTGCGGGGACTTATGATCGTCTCAATACCCTGATCTCCTTTGGGATCGATCGCCTTTGGCGCCAAAAAATGATGCAAGCGATAAAGGTCGAAGGGGGCCGAGGGACAGGTCTTAAGGCCTTGGATTTGGCCAGCGGAACGGGGGAAGTGGCCTTGCTTTTGGCCGCCCGAGAGGATGTGGCCCACGTTTACGGCATCGATCTTTCCCAAAAGATGATGGATTTGGCAGGGCTTAAGGCCTCTCGCTTGGGTCTAGGCAAAAAGCTCTCCTTTTCCCTAGAGGATGCCGGCTCCCCTCCCTACCCCGACGGGCATTTCGACCTCATCACCTTGGCCTTTGGCATCCGCAACGTTCAAAATGTCTCTCACTGCCTTTCCCATGCCCATCGCCTCCTCAAACCGAAGGGCCAAATCCTCATTCTCGAATTTGGCCTTCCCCGCACACTTTTTCTTCAAAAACTCTATCTCTTTTATTTGAGAACGATTCTCCCCGCCGTTGGGAAGGCCCTCTCCAAACACCCCTTCGCCTATAGCTATCTCAATCGCACCGTGGAGTCCTTTCCCTACGGGAATGAATTTGAAAAACTTCTCATATCCCACGGGTTTAAGAGTACCTACGCTAAACCCTTTTCCTTTGGCGTGGCCTATCTTTACAGTGGACGAAAATGAGTGCCAACACCATCGAACTCCCTTCCCCTGAATACCATTTGGGGGATTTTTTTCAGTGGTCCCTTCCCAAAGAAAAACTCCCCGAAACTTTGACCCCCATAGGCCTTGAACTCTTTCCCCGAATCCATTGGAAGAACCGAGAGCAAAGTGAGGGGGAGTGGCATTGGGGGCATCTTGCGGGATTTACGTTCGATGAAAAGATGGATCTTTTGGAAAAGGCCCCCCACACGATTCTCTTTCATTGGCAAAACTTTTTTGATCGCGAGGGGACAGGGGAATGGTCGAAGTTTTTTGACCACTCCCTTCCCATCCTTCCCCAAATCTCGCTCTTTCCCGATAAGCTCGTCTTGCGCCATGTGGGAAAAAGGCTTGATCGTTGGCCTTGTGGGCCTTGGCCCTCCTCGCCTCTCTTTGCTTCCTCTGTGCCCTCCTTGCCTTCCGTCCTCGAAGAAAAGCTCAACCCCAGCTACGACGGGTGGAAGAGCAAATGGTCCTTGCTTGCCAAAGAGTTTGAAACCCAATCCCTGGACAAAGTGGTTCTCTCTCGAAAAAAGATCAGATCCTTTAGGGCCCCCCTCGATACTCGTTCCCTTTGGAAGTCCAAAGAATTCTTTCAAAAGGACAACTATCATATCTCCATCGAAGCGGACGCCCAAACTTCCTTCCACTCCTTCACGCCGGAATGCCTTTTCAAACTGGAAGGACGCCTTTGCCAAACGGAGGCCTTGGCCGGCTCCATGGGGAGAGGAAGAAAAGACGATGATCTTCTCAAAAACCTCAAGGAACTCGAAGAACACGAAATCGTCATCGAGGGTATCGTGGAGGATATGGAGCATCTTTCGGAGGGCCACCACTTTGGGGACATACAAGTCATCCAACTGGGTTATATCCAACATTTAAAGACCCCTCTTTCCTTCACTTTGAAAGAGAATGTCTCCCCACTGGATCTTTGCCGCATCCTCCACCCCACCCCGGCCCTCGGGGGACGGCCCAAGAAAAAGGCCTTGGAGTTTATCCAAAACCATGGAGGCTTCGATCCGGGACTTTACGGGGCGCCCATCGGACGCTTGGAAAAGGATGTGCAGGAATACGCCGTAGGCATCAGAAGTGCATTGCTTACGGAAAACGAGATGCATATTTTTGCCGGGGCCGGCATCACCGCCACATCCAATGCGGATTCCGAATGGAGGGAAACGGAAGAGAAGATGAGGCCTTTTTCGTGAATGTATCCCTTTTGCAATTTCAAAACTCCTATCGCCTGGTCGTCTCTTTGGAAAGATTGGGGGTGGGGGTGGGCCTTCTTTCCCCGGGCCTTCGATGTGCCCCCCTCTATTTGGCCTTGAAAAAATCATCCCTTCCCCTCCACTCCGTGATCGACGAAAGGGCCTTGGCCTTTGAGGCCTTGGGGTGGTGTCGCACCCAAAAACGCCCCCCCCTTTTGGCCTGCACCTCGGGAACCGCACCGGCCCATTTTTATCCCGCCGTGATCGAGGCCTATCAATCCCGACTTCCTCTCGTCATTTTAAGTTGTGATCGCCCTGTGCGTTTGAGAGGTTCCGACTCCGCTCAAACCATCGATCAAGAACACCTCTATGGACGCTATAGCTGCTTTGACCAATCCCTCGAACTGTATAAAAATATCCCCGTAGAAGAGATCGCTTCCTTGGCCTTCAAGGCCATGACCAAAGAGCAAAGGCCCATTCATCTCAATCTCTCCTACGAGGCCCCAAGCCTTCAAACCCTTCCCGAAGTCTCCTCCCTCCCCCTGCCCGAGGTTTTGGCCCTCCCCCCTCTTCAAAAGAGACGAAAAAAAGTCACGGCCCTTCGCCCCTCTCTTCTTTCCCGCTTGAAGGATTTGAAAAGGCCCTTGATCGTCATTGGAGAGGAATCCCGGGCCCTTCCCCATGCTCCCCTCATCCCCTGGCTCAAAGGATTGGATGTTCCCTTTTTTGCGGACATCACCTCGGGAATCAAAATCCAAACGATCCACTTCCCACAAAGTGTTTCCTCTCTCGATTCTCCCTTTGTCCTCGACTCCATCAAAGAGGAGATCGACGGCATCGTTCAACTGGGAGGTGCCGTGGTTTCTCAAAACTACGAAAGACTTTTGGACGATTTCGAAGGCCCCAAGGTGATCCACCTGGCCCATGACTTTGCGGATCGCATTCTTGAAAAACGCATCTTGGCCCACCAACGGGTGGAGTCTTGGATTACGGAAACTTGGCCCCAATGGACTTTCCCCCACAACCCTTTGCAAGAATACGAATCCAAAAGACGCCGCATCTTTTCCCTCTACCCCTTTGAGGATCCCACCCACTATCATGTGGTCAAAGAAATCCATCGACATATCGGGGAAAAAGATATCCTTCTCATAGGCAATAGCACTCCCATAAGAAGTTTTAACGATTACGTCTATCCCTCCCCCAAGTCTTTCTCCCTCCAGTTTCAAATGGGGGCCCGAGGGATCGACGGTCTTATCTCGCAGGCCTTGGGAGCGGCCAAGGCCCATTCGGGGCGAGTGATCTGTGTCCTGGGAGATATCGGCACCCTCCACGATTTTTCCTCTCTCGTGGGCCCTCTTCCGGAAAACCTCAAAGTTCTCATCCTCAACAATAGGCGAGGGGGCCTTTTTAGCCGAGTCCCCTTGGGGCAAAACCGAAAACTTTTGGAAGATGTCATCGAAACCCCCCACGCTCTTTCCTTCAAAGAACTCTGTGGGTCTTGGCCCCACTTCGCCCATGGAGCTTCAAGCATCGCTTCCTTTTTGGAAGGGGAGGGGCGCATTTGGGAATTTCCCATCGATCACGAAAAGGATCTTCAAGAATGGCGAAAACTCATCTAGGGCCCTCGAAACCCTTTGCCCTCTTCCATTCCTTTTGGGTCTCCGTTCGCCCCAAAACCCTCAGTGCCTCCGTCTCCCCCGTCCTCTTGGCCTTCGCCTTGAGTGGGCCCTCCCCCTCCTTCGCCCTCTTTTTGCCTACGGTTTTGTGCGCCCTTTTCATGCAAATGGGGGCCAACTTGGCCAACGACTACTACGACAGGGCCAAGGGGGTGGATCGCCATCGCTTGGGCCCCATGCGCCCCGTTCAACTTGGAAAACTTTCTCCCGATCGCCTCAAGGCTTTTTTCCTCCTCTCTTTTGCCCTGGCCTTTTTCTTGGGGCTTACCCTCGTTTGGGTCAAAGGCCTAGGCCTATTGGTTCTAGGGGTTCTTTGTCTTCTGGCGGCCTATCTCTATACGGGAGGCCCCTATCCCCTCTCCCACCACATGATGGGGGAAGTGGCGGCTTTCATCTTCTTTGGGCCCGTGGCGATCTTGGGGGCCTTGTGGATTTTTCAAGGATTTTTTGACGTTCATGATTTTTTTCTTTCCCTGCCTTCGGGTTTTATGGCGGCCTTGATGATGGGGCTCAATAACCAAAGGGACGCCCTAAGCGATAGGAGGGCCGAAAAATACACCCCCGCTTCCCTCTGGGGAGAGGAATGGGGAAGGAGACTCAATCTTTTCTTTTTGTCCTGGACGTTTCTCCTCCCTTTCCTTTTTTGCTGGGCCCTGGGCCTAGGCCCATCGATGTTCTTGCCCCTCCTCCCCTTTGCCCTTTTTATGCCCCGTTGGCGTCGCCTCTTAAAGGGGGCCAAAGAGAGGGAACTCATCCCCATTCTCGAAGCCTCGGGACGGTATTTTTTCCTCTATAACTTGAGCCTGGCCCTAGGGGTTGTCCTCTCCCGAGCAGGTGGATATTAAAAGAACATGAAAAAGGCCAATCTCAAAAAGAAGTCTTTCACACTCCCCTTGAAAAAAAATCAGGCCTCCCCAAATTCATTGCGTTCTCGCAGGGTCGAGATATGGACCTTGCCCGCAAGGGATCGAGGCCTTGAGGAAACCATGGTGGAATACGCCCCCTTTCCGGGACTCCACCGGGATTTGGATCGCTACCGTCGCTATCTTCTCTCCGAACTTAGGTTCTTGGCCCAACGCTCTTGGCGAGAAACCCCCATCCGAGATATCCCCTTTCATCCTCTCATCCGGGACGACAAGACATGGGAAGCGAAGGCGGAATCTTACGGGCCATTCCAAAGGATCAAAATCAAATGTGCCGGACGCAGCTTGGATGACGATATCCATTTTTTTCACGCCCTTTGTCGGCGCTTTCCCAGGGCCCAATTTAGAGTGGATGCCAATCGCCTCTGGGATGAAAAAACCTTTCGGCGCTTTGGGGAAAGGATCGATCTTTCGAGGATCGATTACTTTGAAGAGCCCACTCCAAATGCACTTGCTTTAACCCAAGACTTTCCCATCGCCTTGGATGAGACGCTTTTGGCCTACGGAGAGAGGCCCGATGAATTGCGCACACCCAAGGCCCTCATCCTCAAACCCCATCTCTACGAAGATATGGAGCAGGTTTTAAATCTCATTCGGTGGGCCGATCAGAAAAAGATCCCCGCCATTATGAGTTCCCTTTTTAACTCCTCCGTGGGCACCCAAAACCTTTTGCGCCTGACCTGCCTATGCCATGGTGATTCACCCCAAGGGCTCGACCCCCTCTTCCATCTGGAAGGGGATGTGGTTCAAAATCCCCTCAAAGCGGAAGGCCCCCATTTCCCGGCCCGGGAAGTGACCAAACGATTGGTGCTCAAATCATGAGCCGTTTTTCCCTTTCGTCTTTTTTAAAAGAAGACCGAAATCTTTTTTGTGGGGACGAGAGCTTGAGTTCCGTGAATTTTTTAAAGCTCATCGCCCAAAGAGCGTCCACCCTCCAAAAAAAACATTTGGGGGAAAAGAGGGTGGGGCTTATGGGGGGCGATCCCGTTTGCTTTCTCGCCAACTTTTTGGCCCTCTTGGGCCAAGACTGCGAAGCCGTTTTGCTCGCAGATCATCTAAGCCCGGACCAAGTGGGAAAGATGAAGCGGGATTTTTCCCTAGACGCCGTGATCTCCACCTTTGAACGTGAACGAGATGAACCCGCAAAGACGACGATGGAGCCGGACCCGGAGCTTTCCCTTTCGATTTCCGAGGAGGATTCCAGGTGGGTGGTCTTGACCAGCGGTTCCGGTGGAAAACCCAAAGGGGTGGTTCACCACTGGAAGAACCTGGAAGAGAGCGCCCGGGGCCTCAAGGCCCATTTCCATCTCCCTCGCCTCTCCTCCGGGCAAACCCTCCCCCTCCACCATGTGGGGGGGCTCATGAGTTTTTTCCGTCCCTTCTTTGAAGGGGGGCATTACGTTCTTTCAAAAAACTGCGACGTGAAAACCTTGACGGATCACGGGGCCAATATGGTCTCCCTCGTCCCCACCCAATTGTTTCGCCTTCAACAAAAAGGACTCCTTTCCCTTTTAAAACCGTTCGATCTCATCCTCGTAGGAGGGGGAACCTTGGGTCTCTCCTGCCACCGCGAATGTATCAAGGCCCGGTTGCCCATCTCCTTTTCCTACGGTCTATCGGAAATGATGGGGGCCGTGGCAGTTCAAAAACCCGGGGATACTCCCCTCTCCTCCGGAAGACCTCTTCCCGGACGAAAGATCTCTATCGACCCGGAGGGCCTTATCCATGTGGGAGGCAAGGGAAAGTTCCTCCACTATAGAGAAGTCGGGGCCAAGAACCCCTCGGCCCCAAAGGTTTCCACGGAAGGTCCCAAGGGGATGTTCGCCACGGAAGACTTGGGCCTTTGGGACGACCGGGAGTGCTTACAGGTTTTGGGCCGACGGGACGATATCTTTCAATGTGGGGGAGAAAACGTCACGCCCCATCTCATCGAAAGGGAGTTATCGGCCCTGGAAGGGGTGGGCCAGGCCCTCGTCGTTCCCGTCCCGGACGATGAATACGGGGCCGTTCCCTGGGCCTTTATCGAGTCAAACTCCATGAAATCCACTTCCCATTACCAAAGAGAACTCGCACGCAAACTCAAAGGCCTTTTCATCCCCCGAAAAATCCTTCCCCTTGCGGAAGGCCTTAAACGAGGCTCCATCAAATACCGAAGGGCCTTGGTCAAAGAATGGGCGACCCAAATGAAACTCCAAGGAAAATCTCAAGGGAAACCTCAAGGTGAATGACCTCCATCACGAATTTATCCCACGGGGCAAGGTGGGCGTCCTCTACCTTCACGGTTTTATGGGAAACCTTGAGGAGATGCGCCCCATCGTCTCCTCCAAGGCTTCGGGCCTGCTCATAGATCTTCCAGGCCATGGAAAAAGCCTCCACCCCCATTTTTTTTCCTGGGCCTCCTTTTTATCAAAGCTCCACCTATTGCTTGATCGTTACCCCGTCCAAGAGTGGATCTTCTACGGTTACTCCATGGGAGGAAGAATGATCTTGGAATACCTCAAAGAATGGAACCCTCGCCCCTCCTTCGTGATCCTGGAATCCGCCTCTCCCGGGAGAGGTGACGACGAAACGAGAAGGGCCCAAGATGAGCTTTTGGCCGCACGGCTTGAAGCCTTGAGGGAAGAGGAGGTTTTCCCCTTTTTGCATCGCTGGTACGAACAAAAGATATTTCAAGGCATGAATCGGCATCCCGACTACCTTCCCTATATCCGACAAAAAGATGTCCAAAACCATCCCCATTGGGCCAAGGCCTTGAGGGCCTTTTCCGTGAGCGGGCAAAAATGTTGTTTTGAGACCGGACCCCAAGGAAGGGGGCTCTACCTCTGTGGGCAAGATGACGTGGCCTATGCCCGGTGGGGAAAAGAGTTTGCGGACAAATGGCGCTATAAGCTCCATACCTTTCCGCACTCCTCCCATAACGTCCATTTCTTCCACCCGAAATCCATTCGGCACCTCATCGAGTCCCTGCTATAATGGATGGGACGGTGGACAAAGATTCTATCTGAGGAAATGAGTATGGAAACCCTTTACGGGGCGCTCATCTTGAGGAAAAAGGACAAGGCCCTGGAGATTCTTCCCCAAAGGGTGTTAGAATCCGACAAATCCTCCCCTTTGGGAGGAGACATCTTGCCCCTTTTCCCCTCGGAAAAAGAGTTCAAAAAACACGTGGAAAAATCCTATGGAAGGATATTTCTCCCTCCCATTCCCTTGGGTGCGCGCCACCACGAAGGCGCAAAACTTGCGATCTCGCTCCTTCTTCTCCAGATCGAAGGCCCCCCCCAAGCGCACCCCTCTCACCAAAACTGGATCGATATCCACCACCTAAAAGAGGTTTCGGAACCCCTGGGGGCCATCCTCTGCGAAACATTGGCCATGTTTTGGCCCATCCTTCCCACCTCCCACGGGCCTTGCACCTCCTTTTACACTCTCCATCCGGAACTCCACAAGGCCCAGGAACTGGTCTTCTTTCCGGGCACGTTCGATCCCCTTCATGCGGGCCACCTCTCTTGCCTTTCCCTCTGCCAGGCCCGCCCCCTCATCATAGCTCCCGATCACAACCCTCAAAAAAAACCCCGAGAAAACGCCCTCTTTTGGAGTCTCTACCAAAAGCTTAGGCTCAAGGCCCAAGACATGGAAAGCAAAAGCCAAAAAGGCCTTTACGTCTATCCCGGATTCTGTGGCATGGAAAAACCCAACCCCACCGTCCAGTGGCTGGGAAAGGGTGGCGGGAAAAAGGGGCTTCTCCTAGGAGATGATTGTTTTATGAGTCTGGCCACATGGCAAAATGTGGAAACACTCATCACCTCCCTTGACACTCTCTATGTGGCCCCTCGCTATATCAACGGTGACATTCGGATCGAAAGGCGCACGTTTCAAGATCAAGCGGATAAACTCCTCTCCCTAAACCCGGCCCTCGCCATCGAGCGCTTGAGTCACCACCCCCACGAGCATCTGTCCTCCTCCCAAATAAGGAGATCGTCATGAACGATAGAGATCAAAAGGCGAAACTTTCCGCCAGTGAAAAGGCCCTCAAAATCAACCTCGACCACAATATCTACGGAACCTTTGCGGAAATCGGGGCCGGTCAAGAGGTGGCCCGTTACTTCTTTCAGGCCGGTGCGGCCGGGGGAACCGTGGCCTCGACGATTTCGGCCTACGATATGGCCTTTAGCGACCATCTCTATGGAAAAGCGGCCCGCTACGTCTGCCAAAAGAGGGTCGAGCAGATGCTCCTGAAGGAATACCGAAGCCTCACCACCATTCTCCAAGAGACCCGCCCGAAAGAAACCAAATTCTTTGCCTACGCCAATACGGTCAGCGTGCGAAACTTTCAGGGAACAAATGAATGTCATGGGTGGATGGGGATTCGGTTTCAAGATAAACGCCATAGGGAAAACGATGCCAATGAGATCATCATTCACGTTCGCCTGTTGGATAACGATAAGATCTCCCAGTCCCAGGCCATCGGTGTCTGTGGGGTCAATCTCTGCTACGGGGCCCATTTCCTCTCCCGGGATATGGATGCCTTCGTGGTATCCCTCATGGATAACCTTTCCCACGAGCGCATCGAAATCGATATGATCTGTGTCAAAGGACCCCTTTTTGCCGGAGTGGATAACAGAATCCTGGCCCTCAAATTGGTCAAAAACAAGATGGCCCATGCGGTGGTCTTCGATGAGAAGGGCCTTGTGGCCCAGCCCTCGGATCTCTTTTACAAAAAGAACATTATCGTCTTGAGGGGTTCTTTTCGCCCCCCCACCCACGTGAACATGGATATGATTCGATGTGCGAACGAGATCTACCTTCAAGAGGAAGGACATTCCGAGGACAATCTTTTGACCATCACCAATATCACGTTGGCCAATTTGCGGGCCGGCTCAGGCCAAGGGGAAATCGACGACGAAGACTTTTTGACTCGGGTCGATCTTCTAGGGGGGCAAGGCCTTAAAGTGCTGATCACCAACTTTACGGACTACTATCGGCTCAACCTCTATTTCGAGCGGTTTAAAAATCAAAGGGTGCGTTTTGTCTTGGGGATCTACAATCTCATGGCCCTTTTGGACGAAAGTGCCTACACCGACCTTTCCGGGGGCATTTTGGAAGGCATGGGAAGACTTTTCGATCGAAACTCCAAACTCTACGTTTATCCCTATAGGGAAGAAGACGGTCATATCCACGACTGCCACCACTTTGAATACCCCGAACATCTCAAACACCTCTACTTTCATCTTCTCAACAACGGGTCTATCGTTCCCATCACCAATCACGATCCCAACTATCTGTCCATTTGGTCCCGAAACGTTTTAGAGATGATTCAAAAGGGCGAATCGGGATGGGAAGATCAAGTTCCCCCATCCGTGGCCGAAACGGTGATGGAAAAATCGCTCTTTGGGTATCCCAAAAAAAGAAAGAGCAAAAAGAAAAAGTAAAAAAAAGGCAAAAAAAAACCCCGTATATCGAAACTTCCTCGGGCTTGGAGGGGGGGGGCCCGAGAAAATCCGATACACGGGAATAGACTTTATAACCCTAAAAAACAAAATTTCAAAATGTTTCTTCGATTTGTGAAATTTTTACCATAGATGGTAAAAATTCTTTCCCGAAGGGCGAAATCGCAGGATGCGATTCGTGAAATTTTTACAATGACGAGCTATTTCCATTGATATTGGGCCCCCAATAGCCTTTAATCCCCCCATATTTCGAATATCGAGGAAAACAAAGAAAATAAAGGAGATCATCACATGAAATCACGACTGGCCATTTTACTCACCGTGGGATTTGTTGTGGGACTCAAGACCCATGCAGCCGGGGAACTTCTCATCAATGGGCGAGAAAGCGGAGGAGACGGGCATAGATGCTCGGTTTCCATAGAGTCCGGAAAATCCGACTACAGCGGGAAAAAATATCGGGTTCTCGAATACATGAACGACTTTGGCTCCACCTCCTTTACCATCCAGAAAGAAAATAACGAGGTTATGAAGGGAAGTTTTGAACGACACGCTCCGAGTTCTTCCTGGGGATTTGGAGACTACACTCCGGAAGAAAAATCCAACGGAACCATCGAAGTTCTCCTTGAAGAAAAAAAGGCCCATGTCAAAGTCGAAAATTGCACAAAAAGAAGGCTTATCCCCGGTTTCAGGTGCAAAAGATATGATCTCGTCTGTTCCGAATAACCCATGAAAACCCTTGCCGTGAAAACTGCCATCCTCTTTATCTTGACCCTCTCATCTCTAAAGGGCTGGGCCCTGGGTTGCAAAAATTTTCTCACCAAAGAAGAGGGCAAATGGGCAACATCGCAGAGGGCAGACGAAACCCCATCTCCCCCCACCTTGTCCCGGTGGCGCAAACTTTCCAAAGAGGCCAAAATTGAAAAACTTTACCAATCCCAGATCCGTTCTATCACCCTCTTCTACACCGAGATCACCAACACCCGATTGCGCCAAGTTATCGATAAGATGGCCCAGAGGGTTTTGGAGGAAGTAGGCCGCGACAATATCGATAACACTGTCGGTGAAGGCCGATTTACCGTAGGTGAGCCCCACCCCGAATCTGTTGGCCTTTTTAAAATTGACGGGACTTTGGTCGCCATCGGATTGAATATGATTCAAGAAGGCGGGGAAACGAGGTCCCTACGCCCTACCGGCAAAGACCATTACGCCACCCACGATGAGGCCAAAGCGGCCCTAGGCAAAGACTACGAACCCAATGCGGATGTCAGTTGGTCTGTCCACTCCTATTTTGAACTCGATGGGTGGCGATGGAAGGAACTCGATCTCGATATCTTCGATGAAGGCGGTTTTTCCTGGTCGGGGTACTAAGAGCCTATCCTAAGGGGAAGCTCCCCACGTCTTATCATTCTTCCAAACCACTCCAACTCACTGTACTCAAAAAACTTTTTTACCAACCATCGAACCTGCATCTTCGTCCATTTTGGCTGATTTTCGCCTATAATGGCCCAGATTTAGCCCATGAAAAATCATCACCCTTGACAAATACCCTTTTAAAGGGTACCATCGGAGACAAGATGAAGAAATTAATATCATTGTAATTGAGGAGATTAGTCCCCATGAGTATTAAATACAATTCAAAAGATTTAGAGAGAGACTATGGCCGCCTTTCCTTTGCCGACCTTCTCTATATCCAAAGAGAGGATGAACAACTCACTCAAGTTGAAATGGCCAAAAAACTTGGAATCACGAAACAGAAGCTGTGCGATTTTGAGAAGGGACGCAGGGTTCCTTCGCCCAAAATGGCGGCTTCTTGGGCCAAGAAATTGGGACATCCTCAAGAAGTTTGGGTTCAAGTTGTTTTACAGGATCAGCTAGAAAGAGATGATCTCGATTTTGAAGTTTCCATTGCATATTAGTGGGTTTCTGAGGGGAAGGCCCCCATCCGCTCCCACCACCCGGCGACAGAGAATGATAAGGAGGAAGGGGTTGACAAGCCGTACTATATATAGTACAATTCGTCAATGCTATTTGATGTCGATCAAACTGAAGAATTTGGAAAGTGGTTTGATAAACAACAGCTTAAAACCCAGGTTTTAGTGAGTGACCGTATCGGACGAATGATAAACTCAGGACACATGGGGAACTCGAAGGCCTTGGGAAAAGGATTATTTGAGTTTAAATGGAAAAATGGTCTTCGTATTTACTTCTTTTTTAAAAAAAATAAAATTATTCTTCTCAATGGAGGTAAGAAAAATGCCCAAAAAAAAGATCTCGAAAAAGCGCATCGCCTTAAAAAAAGACACTCGTAATTTTAAAAAAAATTATGCTCAAGCATCTTTAAAAGTATTAGAACGGGATGATGCTAAATTGAAGAAATTTGATTACCAAAAAACTTTTAAAGAAATGGGCCCCGAAGACCTTTTTGAGATTCTCTTTGAGATTTGGATGGATAGAGACATTGAATCTTTTAAAAGTGTTCTTGCTACTTATTTAGATATTCACAATAAACAAAAAATTGCAAAAACAATGGGCGTTTCACGAAATACGCTCTATCATATGATTTCTGAAGACGGAAATCCCACTCTCGATACTCTTTTTAAACTCTTTGATGCAATTGAGTTTGAGGCGGCTTAAAAGAGTCGTAGGTGGTTTTAGGATAGGCTCCAAGGGGAAGGCCCCCATGTCTTATCATTCATTCTTCCAAACGCAAAAGCCTCTTTTTCAGTCCAATCCCCCCGGCAAACCCCGTCAGGGCCCCATCCGCTCCCACCACTCGATGGCAGGGGATGATGAGGGGAAGGGGGTTGCGGTGGCAGGCCCCGCCCACGGCCCGAAAGGCCTTGGGAGAACCCACGATCCGGGCCAAATCCTTATAGGAACACCTCTTGCCAAAGGGGATACGGGCCATGGCCTTCCACACCTTTTTTTGAAAAGGAGTTCCCCTTAATGAAAAGGGCAACTCAAAATGGCGTCTTTGCCCATGAGCATATTCTACGATTTGCTCGCAGGCCTTGTGGTAGAGGGTAGGCCCCTGTCTCCTTTTGGTAGCATGGCCCCCAAATTGAATCTCTACGATTTTTTCACTCTCCAAAGTGACGGTCATAACTCCTATGGGGGTGGGAAAACTTCCCTTAAATCTTTCCATACGCTCTCTCCTCGGTGACAAACTTTTGGCATCGATCCCTATAACCGATCGATTCTTTCAAATATAGGCCCTTAGAAAAAATTTCCTCCCTTATGATAAAAAATATCCTTTTATTACACTAAAAGAAGCATGGCCAAAAGATACTTTATCCAAATTTTTCTGTCTTTTATCATTATTTCTCAGTCGGTTTCTCAAGACGAACAGAGATTATCCCTAGCTGCCCCCAAATGGAATGGAGGATGTCAAGTTTTAATCGATAGCAAAAATCTTTCTCCACAGGTTCATGGAAGAGAGCTCGCCGTTTGCTATCTCTCTCTTAGAGAAAAAATTTTAAATGAGGCGGGATGGGGGAAACATTTTGATCGCATCAAAGCCGTCAAGGCCATGAACCTTCTTGAAAACCCCTTCGAACGGGACTTCTATGCCAAGCTCATTGCGGCCCACGGTGAAGCAAGCATATTGACGGAAGAGGAAATGATCGCCGTCATGCTCACTCTCGACAATAGGGTCGATTACTTTAAATATGTCCACGAAAGAGATGATGTGAATACGACCATGGTCTTAACCCAACCCTACCAGTATTCATTTTTCAACGAAAACCCACACGCAATCCTCTATCTCAGACGGGTTCTCCAAGCTTCCGACCGGGAAATGAGCAAGGCCATCCGCGCCTATATCCTCTATCAAAATGCCAAGATCACATGGGCATCGAGAAGGGATGTGGGATCCATCACCCACTACTATTCTACGGACCTCGACCACGGAAAGGAAGGCCCTCTTCCGTGCTGGAGATTTGCCTTTATCGTCAACCCCCCAAGGCCCCGCTGCGCTCCTCCCCACGACTACGAACTTCCCCCCATCAATTTTTTCATCAACGATACCTCCCTCTACACGGCCCCTCGCCCCTGCCCTCTCCCCTGCTCTCCCCCTCGCCACCGCTTTTTCTCCATGGCCCAAAAGGGGGCCAGGCTTGGCATCCCGTCCGGCAATCTCTCTTGGTGGAAAAAGGCCCGAGTCCATCGGGCCAAAGCTCTGTAACCTATTGAAAAAAGGCAATCCAAAACCCGGCTTCCCCGACTTAAAACCCTTGAGCTTTATGCCCACCCATCCGAGAAGGGGAAAAGGCAGTCATCCATATATAGGGAGAAAACGATGTCGGAACATTCGCCCAAATCCCGGTTTCTCATCAAAAAATGCCATATCTGTGGGCATCTCAACGAGGGTGAAAAGGAAATGAAACGCTGTGCCAAATGTCGAAGATCCTTCTTTCCCCTCAACTACTTCGCCAAAATCGATGACGGGACATCGAAGAACTCTTCCCATCTGTTTTGCCGATGTGACGAGTTAAGAGAAGAGGATGTCATCAAAGGTCTTTACGTCTTGTGGTAGAACCCCTTGGCCTCATGGCCTAACCCTCCATGGGGATGCTACCCTCGTGGGACGATGACCCTTGAAACGTCAAAAGAGAATCCCCGGAAACCAAAAAAGGCACCACAAACTCCCCGACCCTCTCCTTTGCCAAGTTCCTTCCACCCCATCTTGAAAAAAATTTTTGAATCCCGCCAAATGGACGCGGAGGAAGTGGAAAGGTTTTTATCCTGGGATTTAAAAGAACTCCCTCCCCTCACCTCTCTTCTCGATCTCGACGAGGCCGCCCACCGATTGCTCAAGGCCATCGATCAAAAAGAGACCATCGGGATTTATGGGGACTACGATGTGGACGGCACCACATCCTGTGCCCTTTTCCATCGTTTCTTTCAATATTTGGGGGTCTCCGTTCGCCTCTACCAGCCGGATCGATTTAAAGACGGTTACGGATTGCACGTCCATTGTGTGGAACAAATCATCTCCCATGGCGTGACCCTTTTGATCACCGTAGATTGCGGCATAACCGACGCAGAGGCGGCAGACTATGCGGCGGGGAAGGGTCTTGATCTCATCATTACGGATCACCATAAGGATGCCCGAGAGGAAATGCCCAAGGCCTTGGCCGTGGTCAATCCCAATCGACGGGACGAGTCTTGCCCTCCCGAACTCAAGGCCTTGGCCGGAGTGGGGGTGGCCTTTGCCGTTTGCCTTCGCACAAGAGAACTAGCCCTGGAGTCCGATCTTCCCTGCCCTTCTCTCTACCCGCTCTTGCCCTTTGTGGCCATAGGGACTCTTTGCGATATGGTCGAACTGGGCCCCATGAATCTCAAACTCGTCCGCCACGGGCTTAAGGCCGTCAAGGAAACCCGGTACGAAGGCCTTAAAAAACTTTTTCCTCCGGAGCAAAGAAAAAGAGACAATATCGAGAGCGAATACATCTCCTTTTATGTCGGGCCTCTCATCAATTCCAAGGGACGTTTGGATCATCCGGAAAAGGCCTTGGAGCTTTTGACCACCGATGGGCCAGGCGAGGCCTTTGAGCATTTCAACCAGCTCACCCTGTGCAATCAAAAGAGAAAGGCCATTCAAAACGAGGTTTTTGATGAGGCCAAAAAGCAAATTTTGGCCCAAACAAACCCGGAGGAACTTTATGCCACCGTGGCCTATGCGCCCCATTGGCACGAAGGGGTCATCGGGATCGTGGCCTCCAAGTTGGTGGAGACCTTCAAGGTTCCCTCCATCGTCTTTTCCGAAAGCAGTGAAAAGGGAATCATCAAAGGATCGGCCCGATCGGCCGGGGCCCTCAATATGCACGAAGCTCTTTCCCGGTGTTCGGATCTTTTCACCAAGTTTGGAGGCCATAGGGCCGCTGCGGGCCTATCCATGCCCACTAAAAACTTAGAACTTTTTAAAAAGCGTTTTGACGACACTCTTAGAATGATCGAGCCGACCCAAAGAAAGGCCAAGAACCATTTTGATCTTTGCGTTTCCCTGGACGATATCGGGCCCGAGTTGGCCTTAAGCCTAGAGCTTCTCGAACCCTTTGGGGCCAAGAATCCAAAGCCCGTTTTTAGGGCTCATGACGCCCTTTTGGAGTCTTTTCAAATCCTAAAAGATCAACACGTCCGTTGGACATTTCGCACCCCTTCGGGAAAAAGGACATTCGGCGGAATCAGCTTCTTTTTCATTGGAAGATGGGGGGCCCTTCATCCCAAGGAACTCACGGCCATGGGTAAAAAGACCTTCACCATCGAGTTTAGCTTGGGGTTTAACCATTTTAGGGGCAATAAATTTCTTCAACTCAATGTTTCCAACATCTTCTAAATGGTCGAAGCGCTAGTGCATTGTCCTAGTCCGTTTTTTCCTTTTGAAACCGCCCCCGAATAAATCCATTAGGGAAAACATTTCGGATGCCGTAGAAAAAGATTTTTTTCCCCTTCAAAAGCTCATCCACAAAGAGTTGAAACCGACTATCCAAATTGAACTTTTGATCAAATGCCGAAAACATCTCGGAAGAAATAAAACGAAAATCTATATCTTCCCGAACAAATGAGCGAATAAAGGCCTCCATCTCATCTTGAGTCATGCATTGAGAAATGAGAATGGGATGACCTTGGCCAAAGCGTCCCGAAACCAATGCTTTTCCCAGGGCCTTCTTATACTTGGGATCGATTTGGGCCGGATCGATCCAAAAGAGATGGACTCGCTTGATCTCGGGAACATAAAAGGAAAAAATGCCCGATTCGATTTCACTCTTGGCCCGAAAAAGGATCGCCTCCTCTATCGCAGGAGGGAAGGGGCGTCCTTCCCTCTCTTTCTTTTTGAGTCGGTATTTTTTATTAAAGGAAAGTTGCAGTTGAATCAAAGAAAAGTAATCGTAGGAAAAACTTCGATTTAAAGCGGAAAAGTTGAGGAATTTGACGACCCCGCTTCGGCGACAAGGGGCGAGACTGCTAAAATTGGCCCATTCGGGAAGATCGGACAGGATGTATCGATTGGCCTTAGAGGGGATATGGGCCCGTTCGAGATTCGTCGTTTGGCCCCCTCCCATGAGGATCGAACAAGAGCAAAGAAAAAAAAACGATAGGCCCATAACGAGCATCGCTTTCGGTCTCTCTTTAGGGGTAACTGCTCGCACCTCTAGCAAAAACTGTAATAAAGGCAGGGTAACTGTTCTCCACCCGGATAAGATTGGTAGGAGGCAACGAGGAGCGACTGAGGCGTGCTTCCTGCACGTCGCAAGGAAGCGACGAGGCAGTCGACTGCCAAGATTGCCGGGGGGTGAGCAGTTACCTTTAGGGCCCATGGGAAGCCTCCGAATCCACTCGCGTAAAAAGCCTTTCGATTTGCGTCTTCAAATGCTTGAGCCCGCTATCCACGCTCCCAAGGTCAGATCCCAAAACGATATGGCCTTTTTCCCGAGGAACGATCCCAAACCCCCAAAAGGAGGGGTCATTTTCCGTGGACAGTTGATCTTCAAATGCGATGCAGTCCATGGCCAATGTTTTGAGATCCTCTCCCCCTCGAAACTCCGGGCGTTCCAACGTGAGAAGAGTGAGTTTTCGATCGGAAAGATAATCGATACCCAAAGGCCAATAGCCTTCAAAAAATTCCATGGGGGCATCCCCTAGCTCGGGACGCTTGACTTTGGCCCTTTCGTAACTTTCCAAAGCGCTCCATTTTTTCATCTCCTCCTCAAGTCGTTTTTTCCTCTTTTCGAGATCGTTTTGGGCCTCATCCAATAAACATTGCCACTCGGAAGAATCACTCAAAAAAGAAAAGGATTTTCCCAATACAAAGAGCTTGCGGCCCTTTTCCAAAGCCCAGGAAGAAGCGGTCTTTAAGAGATTCAGACACCCTTTCGACTTCAAGATGACGGCCACACGATTATACTCTTTGGCATTTGTAGGCCATCCTACGGAAACGCTCTCCTTTATGGGATGAAACCTCTCGTTAAGAAGGGGGGGGCGTTTTGTGGAAAGTTTAAGATCCATGGTATCCACCACCACGTCCACATCCACAAAGACTTCCGACGGGGTGAGAAGATGACGGGCATCCTCTTGACCCAAATTTTGGGCGAATGAAGATGAATGGCCTCTTTCATAGACGATACGGAAAAGATCATAAAAGCGATCTTTTCCGGGAATGTTCTCATCTATGGCAAGGGATCTTTTTTGAACATAAAAGCGCACTTTTTGAGGATCAAAACACAAAACCCTGGCCTTCATTTCCTCCAGCATTTCCTTGGCCTTTTCGGCCAAGCGGTTCGATCCCAAAACGGCCGCTTTCATGGGGGCAAGGTAATAGGAGTCAAGGCCCTTGTCAACAAGGCCCGGCACTTACGGCACGGAATAGGCCTTCTCTGCATCGATATCTTCTGAGGAATGCTCTGCAAATTTGTAGATAAAGTCGATAAAGGCCTCAAGGGCCCTAAGGCTTTGATGTTCTTGTTGAAACTCACAACCATAGCGCATAAATCCCTCTCCTAATTGATCGATGAAAGGGGTGGCGTGTTTCACCTTAACCATCACCGGCAGGTAGGAATCTTTGGTAAAATAGAGTCTAAGGGAGAGTTCTTTATTTTTTTCAAATTCTTTTTCATCATGGGACATCCTAAGAATTTGAAAGAGCATTCCCCTTTTAGAAATATCGACTATTTCTATGGGAAGAAGATCACCGGCCCGATTGACCACACTATAATGTCCCAGTAGATTTTGAAACATAATGCGCTCAAAATTTCGCCTCTTTTTTTCAATGGATTCCTTTCTCTTTTGAACAAAATCGATAATTTTACCGGCCATCGTTTTCTCTCTCCTCTCTCCCATCAACCGACCTTTACGCTTCGGTATATTCAAGGGAACGGACGATGGTCTTATCGCTTTTTTTTAGAAAACTTTGAGCCGGTTTTGGCCCGTGGAAGTTCCGACCGCCCCCTTTTGGGGTAACTGCTCGCACCTCTAGCAAAAACTGTAATAAAGGCAAGGTAACTGTTCTCCACCCGGATAAGATTGGTAGGAGGCAACGAGGAGCGACTGAGGCGTGCTTCCTGCACGTCGCAAGGAAGCGACGAGGCAGTCGACT
>JAPONP010000179.1 GCA_026713835.1 Bacteriovoracales bacterium | reverse complement strand
ATGAACTTTATTGACCGTGACATCGAGCACTACTGCACAAAAAATAGCTCTTCCCCTTCAGCCCTTTGCCGTGAACTGGAAGAATACACCTACGCTCACGCCAAACTCCCCCAAATGCTCGTAGGTCCTCTTACGGCTTCCCTTTTGACCACATTGATTCGTTTAAGTGGGGCCAAAACCGTTTTGGAAATCGGAACTTTTACGGGCTATTCCGCTTTGGCCATGGCCGAAGCCTTGCCAAAAGAGGGGCGTCTTATCACCTTGGATATCAATTCCAAAACCACCGAAACGGCCGGGGGTTTTTGGAAGCGTTCCCCCCACGGGGACAAAATTCGATCGATCGTAGGACCTGCCAAAGAGAGCCTTGAGGCCTTGCCGGGCCCTTTTGATTTTGTCTTTATCGATGCGGATAAGAAAAACTATCCCCTCTACCTGGAACTTTCCCTTCAGCGTCTTGGGGAGAGGGGCCTTATCGTCGTGGATAACGTCCTTTGGGAAGGGAAGGTCTTAGAGAGGGCCAAGGCCTTGGATTGCGGGGACGAGGAAACCCTGGGCATTTTGGCCTTGACGGAAAGGGTGAGAAAAGACTCCAAACTCCAGGCCACCTTTCTTCCCGTAAGGGACGGGCTTTTTCTCATTCAAAAGAAAATTTTTTGACAGGATTTAATGACGAGATCCTTTAAGGTGTAGGAGAGGCGAACCTCGCGGTTTTTTTGCAAAGAATCCCTTAGGCAAGGAAGCCAAGATCGGGGCGCATAATACACGCCGCTTTTGCCATAAAGGGTGAGCCCATACATCTTCTTTTGACGGTTCCATTTTATCTTTTGAACGTTAAGGTCTTCCGTCACATCGGCTTTGGCCCATAGCTTGGGTGTTGCCGTAAGAGCAAAGCTACAAAAGAGGATGCAAAAAACCCTATTCATCATAGTCGCCCCGGTAAACGGCCATGACCTTATTGGCCTTTTCGATCTTTTCTTTTTCCGTTACCTTTAAGTCGTCTTCGGGATGATAGGGGTCTGAGTTGGAAAAAGCGAGAGATGATCTGGCATATTCGGTGGAATTTTCGGGAAAGGGGTAAGGGGTTTCGATGATATTTTGTGTCCTCGATATGGTTTTTGCCCATAAGGCGACGGGGACGGGGCGATCAAAGAATGCAGGATCGATGACGAATTTTTGAGTTTGCCCCTCGGGGGATTTTACATACACCGTTGGGGCCACATGAAAATTCCATCGGATGAAGGTTCCGTCGCTTTCTTCAAAACCTAAATCCCCTCTGAGCCAGGCCTTATCCACATGAACCCCCAACTCTTCAAATCTTTTGGCCGTCAAATGGGCCCTGGCATAGCAACCGTCTCGCTTGTAATCCCACGGGATGTCATCCATTTTTTTGGCATAATCAAAGAGTTCCCGGGCCTTCTCTTTTGAGATGGTTTGATCGGAAAAAGAGGGGGCCAAGGCCTTGGCTTTATCGTAGATATTTCGATCATAGTAAATACCGTTTTCAAGACAGGCATTCCCGGGAATTTGTTCCTTCGGGATGAAATACCCCTGTAGTAAATTCTTACCCAAATTCATATCGTTAATGACCGTGATATACTGAACCAATTCGGCCTCTAAAAGTTTTTCCTTGTATCTTTTGAGGGCCAGGTCAAAATCCTTCCAGGTATGGGGTAGGCACTGAGAACCTAAGCTGCGCAAACCGGGTTCATAAAAGGGAGACTGCATACGGGCAAAAAAATCGCTTTGATCCAAAAGATTGGGGGGAGGGGAGTAGGTCTCCGGGATTCTCGGTAGCACCCAAGAGGAAAAATCTTTTTTTATGTAGAGGGGAATCGCCTCTTTTGCACTTGAACTTTTATCGATCCTATTGACTTTGGGCCCGTTATAAAAGCCGTCTTTTCCCAGATAAATGATATGGCTAGGGGCCCCTCCCATCGCAAAAAAAAGTGTTCGCATAAGACCCCTTTGATCTTTCCCGCAAGAAAAGACTTGGCACATATCCGACATCTTTTGGATTTTTTTTGTGTGAAAACTCGGTTTCCTACGGCAGGCGATTTGTGTGCCATTGTCTAGTGAAACGTTGATTTTATTTTTCTTGAGGTTTGAAAATATCTCATCTCTTTCCTCTTTTAAACCCTTCAAATTTTTTTCTAAAAAACGGGCATATTTTTTAGAAGGGGCGATATTATTGTGAGAAGGAATCTCCAAGGCCATGATGTCGTTTTCTAGTTTGAGATAATGATCCATCAAACTCTTTTCGTAGTAAGCGGGTGTGTCCATGGGCACCGATAGGGGAAGATTTTGATAGTGGTTGCTCTCATAGATCAAGATGCCGTCTTGGGATTCAATTTTTTTGATGCCGTACCATCTTCTTTTCCCACCCAACACTCCGTCAGACACAAAATCGGATCCTCCCAAGGAGCGAACGATGAGGTATTCGTTTTGATCCTCATTCAGGCAAAAATAGCCGTTTACGGAAGGCTCTTCGCTACATTCCAAAATGCGGTCATTCGGGTCCACGGTGATGCGAACCGTATCGTTTGCATTTGCAAGTTCGAGGCTTAAAAGAATGGAGAGAAGAAAGAGAAAAGGGCACCCGGTCTTCATGGTGTCCATATCGGTCGATTTTCTTACAATCTTGAAAAGCTGTACGGAACACTAGGGAGAGGGGAGATTCTTGATCTTTTCTCTCGTGGATTTGATTTTGACTTCAATTTCTTTTCGTATCCAGTCGCTTGATTGATCGGAAAGATGATGAGCGGCCATCACGTCCAAAAGTTTTTGAGCCTTTTCTTGAGAAATTTTTTTGACATTCAGATCAATTGTATGTACGGCCTGTAATAGAATTTGCCAATCCGCACGAGGGTCGTTCAAAAAGGTTTGGATGAGGATTTCGGGAGAGGAAATTTTATCCGCATTTTTGATGGTGGTGTGAAGGGCTGCCGAAAGGATATTTTGATGGGCCTTGGGGTGACTCAAGATCGATTGCAAAAGCGTTTTGGGATCTGAAAATTGATCCCCATTTTTGATAACATTTTCCATGGCCCCATAAAGAATTTTGCGATCGACTCTGGGGTCACGAATCACTTGGAGAATGAACTCTTGATTCTCTTTGACATTTTGATCGCTCTTTTGAACGATAAGAGAGAGTCGATCATTTAAATTCTTTTGAGGATGATGATAAACGATATCGACAAGAATAGATTGGAGGTTTGAGCTTTCAAATGGAGACTCCAATGTTCTCTCTAAAAGAGTCGTGAGGGCCGACTCACTGATGTCACCGCACTTTCCCTTTTTGAATTGATCGAGGATATCTAAAAATGATTTTTGATCCAAAAAGCCCATAAACTCTTGAACGTTACCATCACGGCAATCGAGGGCATCGCTTCGGGAGTTCTCACGTTCCTTGGCCATAAGTGTATAAAACTCGGCCCTTTCTTTCCCAAAATGATTTTTTTTGATACAGGCCAAGGCTTTCCAGGCCTTTTTGTCTGAGGGGGTGAGAAGGGTCGCCTTTCTCATTTTGATCCAGGCCTTTTTTTGTTCGCATGAGTTGGTGATGTTTTGAGATTTTTTCCCGGCACATTCGGGAAAAGATTTGATGGCCTCATCGAATAACGTCGAGCTTTCTTTCTCAAAATTGTAGGTTTCATCGAATTTTAACGATTGGCGGATGCAATGGTCTTTTAGCCGTTTTCTGCCCCTGTCGCACCGTTTTTGAATTTTGGAGGCGACGGCACTTATTTTGTAGGCATTGAGCATCCCAAGATTTGTGTATTGATGGAGAGGCAAGGGAATTTCGGTACTCTTTAATAAGCGGACGGCCTCTTTCGTTTTAAGGGGGTAATCGGTTATTAGGCTAAAACTTGCAAGGGCCGATGTGACGAGAGGAGTGGCCCCACTCGTGCCTCCAAAGGTCTTGCTCTTTCCCTCGTAATCGTAGCTTCTTATGGAGTGATCCGAAGGGGCGGCGATGGTCATAAATTCGGAATAATTGGTAAAACTTGAGGGCATCCCGGAAGGTTTGAGACTTGCGACGACGATGAGCTTTTCCTCTTGGGCCAAAGCAGCCTTAACACTCCCTAAGGGTAAGTTTTGGTTGCCTGCAGCCGTCACCACGGTCGTTTGGTGTGTTTGATTCATGTCGGAAACGATGCCCTTAGTGATTTGACTATTCCCCCACTCCATGGAGTTATTGATGTAGGAGGGACAGTGCCGAGACTTTTGACATCTTGAATGGAGCTTTCCATACAATCTCGCATATTCACCTTTAACCCTTACGTCGAGATGTCTGATGGGTTTGGATGAGGGGATAGGGGCCGAAGGGTAAGGCCCTGCAATGAGTTGGCTCACCTTTTCTGCGTGTTGGTTTTTTTGGTTGCTATCCCATATCTCGACCAGATTATAAATGTCCGGAATGTTTTTTAATTCTTCGAGTGTCTTTCTGACGAGATCCGCCCCCACATACTCTTGGGCCCAGAAAGTCTTCGTGCTTCCGTCGAATCTGTAGGGAGGAAAAAGGCATTGTGCTTCCACTATGATCTTTAAATCTTGGGCCAGTTTCTCCACTCCCCCTTCTTCCTTCGCAAAGCATGGGGTCTCCGGGGCGTAGAGGGGATATCCCGATGGGATCAGGGTCATGAGAAGGCCCAGAAAAGAGGTAACTGCTCGCACCTCTAGCAAAAACTGTAATAAAGGCAAGGTAACTGTTCTCCACCCGGATAAGATTGGTAGGAGGCAACGAGGAGCGACCGAGGCGTGCTTTCTGCACGTCGCAGGAAAGCGACGAGGCAGTCGACTGCCAAGATTGCCGGGGGGTGAGCAGTTACGAAAAGACGAGATGAGAGTGGAGAGTTTCATACCACTGTATCGGATTTTGGGAGAGAAAAATTTAGGCTCTAGGACAATGCTCTAGTAATGCCCTTGAAGGCTAAAAAGAAAACCTCTTGTCTTTCGATTCGGATGGTGACTCTTTTTTAGAGGGGCGGCAAAGGTAATTTTTCCCGAAAGGAGGCTTCCCATTTTGGAATGAAGGCCCAAGGCGAGACTTTCGATAGGTCTTAGCCCCGCGGCCTTTTGGCCGTTGGGTTGATACCAAGAGAGCTTTCCCCGCTCGAAGGAGAGGGAGACCTTCAATTTTGTGGGACGAAAGCGTTGGGGGAGGGGGATTTGCCAGGGAAGATCGTATCGAAAATCCAGGGAAAAAGCGTATCCGCGATCCCCCGAAAATTCTGCTGATTCATAGGCCTTATTATTGTCTCCTCCAAGATGAAATTGTTCGGAGACGGGAAGGGCAAAGTCTGAATCGAATTGTCCGTTTAACCCGGTCACCATGGTTATGTGGTAAGGGAGAAGGTGGTGGTGAGAGATTCGTGTCGTCCATCTGCGATACCATTTGTGATTTTTGGAAAAGGAACCGATGCCGTCTTTTTTGAGGGCCCGATGAAAACTTATCTTTCCCAGGGTACTCATCCCCCTCCCCTCTTTGGCCACGGAAAGGAAAGGGGAGTATCTTCTCACCGTATTTTTTAAAAGGAAACTCTCGAGATTATTTTCTCCTATTTGGCGAACCAACTCAAAACCCGTCACCACCTTCCATCTCAAGGTCGCTAGGAAAGGGTGGGAGAGTTTTGCCGAAAGAATGGAGGATTTTCCCTCGATATCCAGAGAGGAAAAAGAGCCCCCTACGATTTTTTGCCGACTCATAGAATAGGTCGCTTTGGCCCTGCTCCCCAGGGGCGTGAAGGGAAAATCGTAGGAAAGAAATCCCGAAAATTGCCCTGAGCTTTTGGTTCCTCCAAAGAAGAGTTGGTCGTCAAGACCTATGAGAGAGTTATTTTGAGAGGTGAATCCGTAGCGAAATTTTCCCGTCGTTTTAGAACCGCTATTATCCACAAAGGCCAAGACGTTCCATCTTTTGACTTCTGAAACTTCGATGATGATATCGGTCTCTCCAAAAGCGGCCCCGGGGCGAAGGCGTGAAGACACCCGAACGCTATTATTGGTCTTGTTAAAGCGGATGAGCATTTTTTCTAAACTCTTGAGGTTGGTTTGGGTGTCTTTTTTCAAAGGCAAGGCCCATTTCAAATAGATGGGAGAGGTCAAGAAGGTATCTTCAAAGATGACCCTTCCCATCTTGCTTTCGATGAGGATGATTTTCACCACACCGTTTTTGATCTTTTGTGGGGGAAGGGTGGCCTGGGAAAGAAAACCCAGTTTGGACGCATAAATTTGATTGATGTCTCGAACGATTTGTTGCAATTCGATGACGTTGAGATAACGCCCTTCGTACTTGGCGATGACTTTGGCGATTTCCTCTCTGTCCAAGATCTTGGATTGACTCACGAGAATGCGTTTGACCAAAAATCTGGGCCCTATATGAGGCTTTGGGGCCGGGCGGTTTTCACGTTCCTTTTGGCGTTGATTTTTGCGCTCTTTGTATTTGAACTCTTCCAGGCGTTTTTGTTCTTCCAAGTGATCGATTTTTTCCAGAGCATTAGAGGGGATTTGTTGCTTTTCGAGTATGTTTTGGGCCGAGCTTTGGATGTTTTGAGAATGGAGAACGCAGAGAAGAGAGATGAGAAAGATCGGAATGGGAATCGTTGAACCCACCCTTTATCTTCTCAAGGAGGGTCTAAAAGTCAATTAAACTTGATGAGAGTCTATTAAATGACGGCCAAGGTTTTTCCCGTTCCATTCGCATCGTCTCTCACATAATGGGGGAGAACGTGGCCCGGAAGGATATCCCGAAGAGGGAGGTAGAGTTCTCGCCCCCTTTCCACGGGAAGGTAAAAATGAAGACCGCCTCGAACGGGATCGGGGTGGTGGAGGTAATAGGGGCGAATCCCTTCGAGGGCCAGGCCGAAAAAGAGATCGTAGAGATCCGAGATATTGTCGTTGACTCCCCTTAGAAGAACGGATTGGGCCAAGACGTCGATATGGGCCTTTTGCAGCTTTTTTAACCCAAGGAGAACGTCCCCGTCCAATTCGCTTAGGTGATTGATGTGGATGACGAGACAGGCCCGGGCCCTCTTTTTTTGAGTCGTCTCTTTGAGCATCTCGGTGAGATCATCCGTGATTCGCTCCGGGATCACCACGGGCATTCGGCTGTGAAAGCGGATAAATCTTATATGGGCAAAATCTCCCAAGGCTTCAAGATAGTGGTCGAGAACGGAATCCCCCAACATCAAAGGGTCTCCACCCGTAAAGATCACTTCATTGACTTCCGGGTGAGAGTGGAGGTAGCGCTTCATAGAGGAGGGGGAAGCGCGATAGTTTGGCGAGTCCTCTTCCAAGAGGTTTTTTCTAAAACAATAACGACATTCCACGGGGCAAAGGGGTGTGGGGGAAACGAGGATGCGGCTGCGGTAGCGGTGGATGATTCCGGGTCCTTTTTGATGAACCCCGTCTCCAATGGGGTCGATAAGGCCCGAGCCCGATTCCATGTGATCGCCCTCTTCCTTTTGGGGAAGAAACTGAAGGGCCAAAGGGCCTTCAAGTCCTTGGTCTTTTATCTTTTGGGCCAGGCGCAGGGGAACGAGAAGGGAGTAGGGAACCTTGGGAAAGGGGCGGCCAAAAAACTCTTCCAATTGCTTTGGGGTTCGGAGGGAGTCGGCCAAAATGTTTTGCCAACGCTCCATTTTATTTTTTATCCGAACATTGCCTAAGATAGCGCCGTTTGGCCAGCCAAGCACAAAGGGCGATGAGAAGCCCTCCCCCCAAGGCCAGCCCTAAAAAGTGGAGTGTCAGTGATAAAACGCTATGTTCTCCTCCTTGGGAGAGGATATGGACGATCCAAAGGAGAAGCCCCAGATGGGCCGCCAGGATGCCCCCTTGCTCCAACCAGTAAAAAAAATCTTTTCCCTTAGAAACCTTGGTCATTTCTTTATCAACTCCCGCCCCTTGGCGATCAAGCGCTCAAGCTCTTCTTCCCCCACGGCCCTTACCGCTTCGATCTTTTTTAAACTAAAAGATTTATGTTGCCTAGAGATGAGGCAAAGTCCATGGAGGAAGGGGCCTTGGGGCAGGGGCAAGAGGGCGCTCGGCTTGATGGGGCGTTCGGGCATCTTGAGGGTTCCACCCTTATAACTGATGAGAAAAGGAGTTTGGGATGCGATTTCCCCGAGAAAAGGGCGCAAACAAGGGGGAAGCTCCAGGTTGCGCAAGGATTTGTAGCGGGAGGTGGAAAAGAGAAGGCCATGGGTTTTGACGCAAAGTCCAGGGGTCTTCACCAGGCATTCGGCAAAAATTTTGAGGCAGGCCGAAGCATCCCCTAAGGCCCTGTGGTGGGCAAAGGGAGGAAGCCCTAGATGTTTGGCCAAAAAGGCCAAGCTATGGCTTTCGAGATTCTTGAGGCCCTTTCTGGCCAATCGGTAGGAACAATAGATGTCGTTTCCCGGAAAATAGCGCTTTTGCCGATGGGAAAAGAACATCAAAAAGCCCAAATCGAAGGGGGCATTATGGGCCAAGAGGGGAAGATCCCCCGTGAAGGCCAAAAAGTCGTCAAAGACCTCCTCTAGGGTTTTGGCCTTGCCAACCATCTCGTCGGTGATGTGGTGGATGGCCGTCACCTGGGGCGGAATGGGAACCTTGGGATTGACCAGGGTCTCGAAGAGATGGAACTGTCCATGGGCGTCGATCTTCACTGCGGCCAATTCGATGATGTGATCCAGGAGAGGAGAAAGGCCCGTGGTTTCGAGATCTAGGGCGATCAGTCCTTCCGGAAAGGCCTTGAGCAGGGCCTTCTTTTCTTGGGGGCCCAGGAGATTCGGGCCAAAGGATTGGGTTTTAAGCATAGCGGCCCATTCTACCACAAAACGAAGAAGGCTTCCCCATGGGGTCGAATGGGTTTAAAATGGATACTATGAAAAAAATCACCGCTCCTTTGATCCTTCTTTTGATTTTCCTTCCCTTTGCCCGTTCTCTCGGCACCCCCTTGAGTTTTTTTGTAGGGGATCGCCGGGTGAAATCCCTTTCCCTCAAGGAGTTGAAAAAGGCCGCCCCCATAAAAGACGTTCGTTTGGAATACCACTTTTCAAAATCCCGGGTCAAAAACTATCGGGGCGTGGAGTTGGCCCCCTTGCTAAGAAGGGTCTTTCCCCGTTATCTCAAAGGGGATGAGTATTCCGAGATCATCTATGAGGCCACGGATGGCTATAGCTCTTTTTCCACCCTCTCCATGGCCCTGACCAAGGGGGGGCTGATCGCCTTTAAGGACTTGGATCGCAAGGGGGATAACTGGGAGCCTACGGGAAGGGAGATGGCCTCTCCCGCCCCCTACTTTCTCGTCTGGGCGGGAAAGGATCAAACCTCTACAGTCGGCTACCCTTGGCCCTATGCCTTGGTCAAGATCCGTCTCGTGAGGTTCAAAGACCGATATCCCAAGCTCTTTCCCACGGGAAAACCCCCCAACTCCCCGGAGCGCAGGGGCCTTAGGGTCTTTAAGGAGCAGTGCTTTCGTTGCCACGCCATCGATAGGGAAGGGGGCAAGATCGGCCCGGATTTGGCCGCTCCACGGCATATCCTCGACTATCGAACGGAAACGTTTATCCGCCAATTCATCAAAAATCCCGAAAGTTTTCGCTATTCCAAAATGCCTTCCCACGCCCATCTTTCGGGAAAGGAGATGGATGACCTCATGGCCTATTTGAAATCCCGTAGGGTTCGTCCATGATGGGAAGTGCTGGGGTCTTTTGCGTGCAATGTGCCTTAACAAGGGCCGCCGCTTGTTGTTTAAAACCCTTGTGGAAAATCCCGTAGCAAAGGAGATAGAAATGGGTGCGGATAAGGCAAAAATTGTCGTTGGGGATCAAACCTACGAGGTGGATATCGTCACGGGAACGGAAGGGGAGAAGGCCTTGGATATCGGTTCATTGAGGGGGCGTTCGGGGCTTGTGACCTTGGACAACGGCTTTGGCAATACGGGCTCTTGTCGATCGTCAGTCACCTTTCTCAACGGAGAGAAGGGGGTTCTCAAATACCGGGGAATCCCCATCGAGGAGTTGGCCCAAAAGAGTCATTTCCTAGAGGTGGCCTTTTTACTCATCGAAGGGGCCTTGCCTTCCCGAGAGGAGTTGGACGATTTTGCCCAAAGGATTGCCAAAAATTCCCATCTTCCGGAACCTTTCAAAAAGATGATGGCGTCCTTTCCCCAAAAAATGCACCCCATGGGGGCCCTTTCCTGTGGAACAGTGGCCTTGAGTGCCTTCTTTCCCGAAGGCAATCCCCCGGATCCCTCTGCGGAGCAAAGGGCCAAGGCCATCACCTTGCTTCTCGGGCAGATGAAGGCCATGATCGCCACCTACTATAGACTGAGAGTGGGCAAGGAGCTTAGAGACTCGGATCCGGGGTTTGACTATAGCTCGGATTTTTTTCAGATGATGTTTGGGGAAGGAGACCGGGATGTGGACCCCGAGGTGGCCAAGGCCTTGGACACCCTCTTGATCCTCCACGGGGATCACGAACAAAATTGCTCCACATCGTCCGTGAGAATGGTGGGTTCGGGAAAGGCCAACCTCTTCTCCTCCGTGGCTTCGGGTATTAACGCCCTGTGGGGGCCTTTGCACGGGGGGGCCAATGAGGCGGTGATCGATATGCTGGATGAGATCCTTGCGGATGGGGGAGGATATAAAAAGTTTTTGGCCAAGGCCAAGGACAAAAGCGACCCCTTTCGTCTCATGGGATTTGGCCATCGAGTCTATAAGAATTTTGACCCCAGGGCCAAGATCATCAAGGGGGCCTGCGATACGGTCCTCTCAAAACTCGGCGTTCACGACCCCGTCCTCGACATCGCCAAAGGTCTGGAAGAGGAGGCCTTGAAAGACGATTACTTCATGGAACGAAAGCTCTACCCCAACGTGGACTTCTATTCCGGCATCATCTACAGGGCCTTGGGAATCCCCACGGATTTTTTCACTCCCATGTTTGTCCTGGGCCGTCTTCCCGGTTGGTTGGCCCAGTGGAAAGAACTGAGGGAGGATCCGAAGATGAGAATCGGTCGTCCTCGCCAGATCTATATGGGCAAAACGGACGAAGCCTATGTGGAGATGGGGGTAAGACCCCCAAAATCCGAGGGCCCGTGAGAACTCGGGACGGCGAGATCAAAGTCGTCATTTCCAAAAGCATCGATCCCCATTGGAATTTGGCCTTGGAGGACGCTCTTTTTAGCCGATTGGCCCCGGAAGACCGGGTTCTCCTTTTATGGAGCAACCGCCCGAGTGTCATCATCGGGCGCTTCCAAAACCCTTGGGTGGAATGTCACCTGGAGAATATGGAAAGGGAGGGGGTTTGGATGGCCAGAAGGCCTAGCGGGGGAGGGGCCGTGTTTCAGGATTTGGGCAATACCAATGTGAGTGTGATGAGCGGGGCCAAGGCCCGGGGAGATCTTTGGGGATCGAGAAAGGGGGTCAACGCCTTTTTCCTGAAGGCCTTGGCCCATTTTGGAATCCGGGGTCGCATTGGTGAGAGAAACGCCCTTTGGGTGGAAGGGCGCAAGGTTTCCGGGAGCGCTTTTAGGGAGAGTGCGGGCAAGCGGCTCCATCATGGGACCCTTTTGATCCGGGCCGACTTGGATCTTTTGGCCCGTTGTTTGACCCCAACTCGCTCGAAGGGAATGGCCTCCAAAGCGGTCTCCTCCGTGGAATCCCCCGTGGCCAATGTGGGGGAGTTGAACCCGGATATAGACCACGAGAGCTTTTGCCGGGCCTTGATCTTTGAGCTTGAGGGATACGGGGGAAGGTGTCGTGTCCTCAAGGCCTGCGGAATCCCCGAAGGGCCCAATAGGAACGAAGAGTTTAGAAGTTGGGAATGGAGGTTTGGGAAGACTCCCCCATTTGAATACACCTTCCCCGTGTCTTTGCCCCTAGGGGGAGATGTTCGGGTGAGGATTTCGGCCCGGAGAGGAAAAATGGAGGAGATTGTCGTCGAAAGGAGGGAAGGCCCTTTACTCCCGGGCCAGGCCAAACTTTCCGAGTCTTTGACGAGACGTGTTTGGGGAAAGGCCTACGATCCCGGCGCCGTGGCCAAGGCCTTTGAGACGGTGATTTCGGCCCGGGCATCGGTGGGCCCTCGGGGATCAGCCCGAAGCCTTGATACTTTTAAAGAGGGTGATCCGATTGCCCTTTTTTAAAGGGGAGTATTCGATCCTATCGTTTAGGTTTTTCACCAGGTGAATCCCAAGACCTCCCACTTTTCGGGTTTCGAGTTCTCCTTTCGGAGGGGGGGGGGCATCCTCCAAGGGATTGAAGGGAGGGGCCTCATCCTCTAGGATTGCCTCGAGTCCGTCTTCATTCACCTTGGCCTTTATGGTCACGGGCCCGTTTTTATTGCCGTGGTTAAAGGAGTTGACGATGAGTTCCTCCAAGGAGAGTTCCATGTCAACGCTCTTGGCGGGATCGAGTTTTTGGGAGAGGCAAAATTCCTTAAAGTTTTGGCCGAAGGAAGGAAAATCTTTTTCAAAGGAGTTGAGGGTATAGTGAAAGAGGGCGTTTTTTTTGTTCATCTTTTCGTATCTTGTTCTTACTTTTCTTATTTTAGATGTTGCCCATAATGTTGCAAAGGGTTTGAAATGAAAGAAAAAACAAATTCACCATACTTGAGGGCAACGGGGGAATCAACTAGAAATCGAAATCCCGGGAAAAAGCCGGGCCTAGGCCTTCAACTTCTTTATTAAAGCGACGCGTTGTGAAAATTTTCGAAGTCAAGAAAAAAGTCTCCCGCGGCCCTTGACGGGAACGAGGCAATCAACTAGAAATCTAAAAAAGATTAATCGGGGTTTACATCTCTATCGCCATTTTTGATTTTACTTAGGGAGGTTTTATGCATAGTGTCTATATGGATCATAAGGATGGTGTTTCCATTGTCAATATAAAGGGACGCATCGACGCTTCCAATTCGGGACAAATTCATGAAAGGATCATGGACGAAATCGAGCAGGGAAACCATAAGATTGTGGTGAATTTTTCGGAGGTGAGCTATATCTCCAGTGCCGGATTGAGAATCCTCGTCTATGCTTCAAAAGCTTTGGCCAAGAATAAAGGGCTTTTTTCCATTTGTTCCGTCAACAGCAATATCGAAAAAATCTTTCAAATTAGCGGTCTCAGCAGTCTTTTTGACATCTGTGATGATCTGGACGCCAGCTTGAAATTTGTCAAAGGTGAAACCTCTTAGAGAACAGAGGTCAGAGAACAAAAATGAAAAATATCGTCAAAAACCTTCCGATTTGTTTTCTCGCTCTCTTTAGCGTTCCCGCTTTCGCCGATGTTGCTCCGGAGACAAGCTATGTGGTGAGTACTTTGGTGATGCTTCTTTGTGCGGCCCTGATTATGTGGATGGCCGCAGGCTTTTGTATGCTGGAAGCCGGCATGGTTCAATCGAAAAGTACCGCCGTGATCTGTCTCAAAAACCTTCTTATCTATTCCATTTCCTGTATTTGCTTTTACCTCATCGGCTACAATCTGATGTTTCTGGATGTGGATATGGGAGGAGGTTGGATCGGCAGTTTTACCTTCCTATCGGAGATGACCCCGTCCGAACAGAGCCTGGTTTTTGGAACTGTCGATGAGACCCAAAAGGCTTCGACCATCATCGATGTGGTCAGACAAGATCATTCGAGCATGGCCGGAACCTTTTTTCAGATGACCTTTGTGGCCACCGCAGCCTCCGTCATTTCCGGAGCCGTAGCCGAAAGGATTCGCCTTTGGGCCTTTTTCCTCTTTGTGGCCTTGATGGCGGCTTTTATCTACCCCATTCAAGGGGCCTGGTCTTGGGGAGGAGGCTGGCTGGCCGACATGGGTTTTGTGGATTTTGCCGGTTCCACCGTGGTTCACTCCGTGGGAGGCTGGGCCGCTTTCACGGGGGCTTATTTTTTGGGGCCCCGAAAGGATAAATACCAAGAGGGGGGAGTGGTTAAAAATTATTTTCCCTCCAGCGTCCCCTTCGTTTCCTTAGGTGTCTTTATTCTATGGTTTGGCTGGCTTGGCTTTAACGGGGGTTCCCTCTTCGTGACCGGAGGCGTGGGGGAAATGTCCAAAATGTCTCTTGTTTTCATCAATACCAATTTAGCCGCTTGTGGTGGGGCCGTTTGCGCCCTTCTTCTCGGTCGTCTCCTCTATGGTCGGATCAATATCCTCTTGGCCCTAAACGGTGCTTTGGCCGGTCTCGTTTCCATCACGGCCGGCCCGGATTTTGGGTCACCTCTCTATTCCATCATGATAGGGGCCGTCGGTTCCGCTTTGGCCACTGTATCCGTCCCCATATTGGATAAGCTCAAGATTGATGACGTGGTGGGGGCCATCCCCGTCCACTTGGTGGCCGGGATTTGGGGAACTTTAGCTGTGGGGATCTGGGGGCCCGCATCCTTTACCACCCAACTCATAGGAGTTCTCACCGTGGGTTGGTTTGTCGGTTTGGGCTCGGCTTTGATCTGGTGGATTCTCAAAAAGACCATCGGGATCAGGGTTTCCGAAGACACGGAGGATTTGGGTCAGGACCTTTTGGAACTCGGTATCGAAACAGAACCGGATTCCTTTCCCATGGGAGGCCTTGGCTGATCATAAATAAACCATGAATGTATGAATGTTTAGGAAACATTTGAAATCAAAAATGAGGAGAAGACGATGAAAAAACTTAATTACGCAGAATATATTTGGTTGGATGGGGCCTCTCCCACCCAAGAGCTTCGCTCTAAGACCAGGATGCTTTACCATAAGGAAGGTCGTCCTCTCGACTCCTTTCCCGAGTGGAGCTTTGACGGCTCTTCCACTTGGCAGGCCCTCGGAAGAAGTTCCGATTGTCTTTTGAAGCCAGCCTTTTTCACCAAAGACCCCACGAGGGAGGGGGAGAACTACATCGTTTTATGCGAAGTTCTCAATGCGGACTCCACCTCTCACCCCACCAACAGGCGGGCCGATCTCCGTCGCATGATGGAGCAGACTGCCGGGCAAGACCCCTATATCGGCTTCGAGCAAGAATACACCTTCTTTACGGGGGAATTGGAGTCGGAAAAATGGCCCATGGGTTGGCCCAAGGGAGGCTATCCTTCTCCCCAAGGTCCCTTTTACTGTGGGATCGGTGCGGGTAGGGTCTATGGACGCCATATCGTCGAAGAGCATAGCAAGGCTTGTGAAGCCGCAGGCCTCAATATCTACGGAGTGAATGCGGAGGTGATGCCCTCTCAATGGGAGTTTCAAATCGGTTACCGGGGAGAGGATGAGCCCTCCGATCCCCTCACCATGTCGGATCATCTCTGGGTGGCCCGTTATCTCCTCCACCGTATCGCCGAAAAATACGGGGTGTCCGTCTCCTTTAGCAACAAGCCCGTCCGGGGAGATTGGAACGGGGCCGGGATGCACACCAATTTTTCCACCAAGTCCACTCGGGACAAGGCCCGAGGCCTTGACGCCATCAATGAGGCCATCAAAAATCTCGGGGCCCACCATCTGGAACATATTAAAAACTATGGAGAGGGACTCGAAGATCGCCTCACGGGCCTTCACGAAACCTGCCATATCAGCGAGTTTAAGTCCGGGGTCTCCAACCGAGGGGCCTCCATTAGAATCCCCGTCGCCACCCACCAACAAGGCCACGGCTATTTGGAAGATCGAAGACCCGGGGCCAATGCGGATCCCTATGTGGTTTCTTCCCAATTGCTTGAGGCCATCTGTTTGGGATAAATCGGTTTTGTGGGGGGCCCCGGTTTGAATTCAGCGATTCCCGCTGAGACGAGGGGCCGGGTCCTCTCCGAAGCTCAGGGCGGTAGAATCCGCCCTCCCCAAAGTTTTCAAAAGTGAATTGACAATGCGACGTGGACATCACGTTGCAACTTTTAATGACCCAATAGATCTATTGGGGGCCCCGGGGACGGCGATTTGATATTCGAGCGGCCCGGGCCACTCCAAGGGCCGCGTTCGGACCCAAGAGAAGCAGCGCTCCGTTGACAAATTTGAACATCGCAGCAATGACGGCAAAAAAGAGTGGGGTCATTAAATCCGGCCATCTGAATGCTTAGACGCTCCGCGCCTGCGCCCTCTTCAAAAAATATGTCTTAAGTGGATGGCTTAGAAGCTTTTTCATACTCTATTTTGACTTCTGTTACCAAATGAGCTTTAACTCATAGGCTTAACTTAAACAAAGGGCATTTTTGTATGAAGTATATACTCTTTGCATTTCTTTTCGGGTTACCCGTAGAACAGGCTTTATCCGATGAACATCCCCTTTTTAGTCGAAGGGAGCGGCTAGGCTTTGCACAACTCGGAGTCAATGCTTCACAAGTCGTTAGTGACTATAAATTCATGTTAACTTTAGCCAACAGAGAAATTACCGACCTCAAAATTAACTACTATAATTCGGGTAAAATTAAATCAGCCGTTTTTACCCATCAGGGGAGCAAGCAACTCTTTTGCGATGAATGGAAAAGCGTCATTATCGAAGTCGATGGACTCTACAATAAATTTTTTGGAAACCTACCGAAAAGATTCAGATCAGTATTGGAAACTTTTAGATATTCAAAGAGAGTTCCCATTGATCTGCGTATGGACTCCTTTTTTAACCAGGGGCAAATGGGCGGAGTCGAAATTTTCTATTGTCCACAGGACTCCTTGAGTTCGTGGTAGCTTAGCAAAAAAATTCGTCAAAAATACGATCTCTCCCGACCCTTTAAAACTATTGGTTGGAGAAAATCCCTTCTCCTTCCCCTTGCCATCACACTAGAGAACAAATCTTAAAGAAATGGTAACTGTTCGCACCTCTAGCAAAAACTGTAATAAAGGCAAGGTAACTGTTCTCCACCCGGATAAGATTGGTAGGAGGCAGTCGACTGCCAAGATTGCCGGGGGGTGAGCAGTTACAAGAAATGAATATTAAGGGGATGGAGGATTGGTTAAATCACCGACCTAAAAAAGTCTTAGGTTTCAAGACTCCCTACGAGGTTTTTTATCATAGGGGATAAACGATCGCCTGATGGATGAAGTTTGCAACGTGCCGTCCACGTCGCATTGTCAATTCACTTTTGAAAACTTTGGCGAGGGCATTTTGCCGCCCCGGGGCCCTCAATAGATCCAAAGGGGCGGCATGGATTGTGCCTCTGCTTTTT
>JAPONP010000178.1 GCA_026713835.1 Bacteriovoracales bacterium | reverse complement strand
GATAGGACTTTATTTGTGGATTCGATTGAGATAGCTTTGGACATAGAAAAAACCTTTTGTTTGTCGCTGGTTTGTTTTTGCAAGAATTATACTGGCCGAAGCAGAAGGTTTTTTCATTTCGCACGGCCGTGACCGCTCCGAGTAAATTAAAAAATGGGTGAATTAAAGAATCGACCGAAACGCACACGATTTCATGAACTTACCTTCGTATTTTCGAAATTTCTTGGAAATCCCCATTTTAATTTTGTTACTCCTTTTTTCCCAAGTATAGCGATTTAATTGCTCTCTCTTAGGGCGATGGTCATTAAAGTAAACATGAATATGTTGAATATCATTGGGTAAATTTATAGCGATGAGCCCGATTATGCCAAGGGAAACTGGGAATATATGAAAAATCATGTGGAGAATGATATTGGAGTATTCGATTACTTTCTCTTTCGTCAATACAATTATATCCAAATCGATCTGTTTTTGCCCTCTCTAAGGATCCTCTACGTTCAATAAGCGCATATTTTTGAATCTCAATTTTATGTCCATAGATAGTCGAAAAACCGACAAATAATTCTATTTCACCGTACATATTATTTTTATAAAATTTTTTGATCGTATAATTTCGATCACCGAACTTTATAAGCCAGCTAAATTTTTCAAGTACATTAAGGTGGATGCTCAGGTAAAGGTCGAGATTAAGCCAACTGCCGTGTTTTTTCCCCATAAGTATTTTGTACCGTCTCTTTTACCATTTGCTTCATTTGGAGTGTCGTATAGCTACTGACAATGTCAATAGATATCTCTGTAGGGATTGAAGAATCCCCGTTGTCTGCACGAAGGGCCAATTCTTGCCAAGAAGAGGCCTTAAATTTTTGGCAATACATATCTAGTTTTTTTTGAGTTGTTTCAATAAACTCATCATAGTCTATTTCTTCGGCTCTTGAGAAGGCATCTTTTACTTTCTTTGAATCTTCTACGCTAAGTTTAATGTCTTCCACTTGTATCTCCAAAATTCCTCCAATTATGCCCGGATTTTCATATAAGTCAAGCCGACCCTTCTGAGGGCCGTTTCATTGGAGTTTTCTATGCCATTTTTCATCTTTTCACTTCTTTTTTTCTTGATCTCCTCGTGCTCTCTAAAACACGATTCTTCTAAAATACCCCTTGATCTCGATTCCGACGGGGATAAGATTTTCGATTGGAAAGAGAACGAGAGAGGGACAAATCCCTTAATTGCCGATCTCCCCGATTTGAGGGTGCGTTTCCTGCAAAATTTTTCCATCACCGTTTCTTATCTTGAGGGCGATAAAGAAAAGTACTTCAAAATTGACACAAAAACCGCAAGGAACAGGCCGATTTTCAATATCGGGTAGAGAAAATCTCGGCCCGACATTTAGCCTTTAAAGAAGCCGCTCGCGTAGGACGCTTTAGCTCCCATCACGTTGGAAATTTTACGGATCAGGATTTGAATTGGATTCGCTATCCCAAGATAGATGAACGATTTTTTCTTAAGGTGTAAAACTTAAGACTCGATCGGACAGCTCCCCCTTTTTTACGCAGATTTTTTTAGGTCAATTTGATATTCAAGGCCATGAGAGCGGAGGTAATCTCTTAAAGAGAGTAATATCAAGGGGGCCTCACCTATGCCAAGTTTTTTGGCAATTCTGACAACTCGTGAAGGGGTTGGGATTCGTCTTCCCGATTCTAGGTCGCCAAGACTGCTGGGGGACATGCTAAGTTTTTTGGAGAACTGGGCCTGCGTCATCTCTTCACACTCTCGCCATGCTTTCAAAGTATCGCCAAAACTCATAGCACCGTATTCATCTTCAATATTTTCTAGCAATTTATCAATAGTCATGGCGATGTACCTCCAATAAGTAAATATGAACCTCTTTTTCTAATTCTTTATAGATAAGCCGATAACCCCTGCTTAATCGTATTGACCTCTGCCCCTTCCTTAATCCTCTTAATGGCTCATCGTGGTAACCAAGCCTTTTTCTAGTTTTTGAGATGCCGTAGAGGGACAATTCCAATATCCATAAGTTGACTTTCTTTTGGATATGCTGAGGGGCCTTTTTAAGCTGCTTATCAAACCTCCTACTTTTGCTGACTTTTGTTTTTAACACTTCTCTCCATTGTAACGTCAAATTGACGTTGCCGCAAGAATTATTTTCATGGGCCAAATACGGACTAACGCAATCGCTGTTTGCATAAAAAATACGGTCGCAGTAATATTGGTAGCAAGTTTAACAAAGGAATCTTTGCGATTCTGCCCAGTGGCCTAATGAGGAAAGTAAGGATAACGAGGAAGGGACGCAAAACAAGATAGATGGGAAAATGCCGCCCGTACTTTGCCCGTTCCCTAAGAGGAAGAACGAGTAATCCCAGAGGTTTGACCTATCCCCCGTCGATTCCTCTACTCGGTATTTTCAATAACTTAGACCACGATGCAAAGAGTAACGATTCTAACCACTTGAAAGTCCGTAAACCCATGAAGCCGAAAAGTGTTGATATTTCGTGATATTTCCCAGCATTTGATTGGCCCTTTGGATTTTCGTTTCGAATGTCATCGGTTCTCACTAAAAAATAATACCTAATTAACCGATATGTATACGACCAATAACGATGGTGATAGTCAGGGTGTTGGGATATAGATGAGTTTGGAGAACAAGTCATCCCCCATGCTAAAAAAATTAGCAAAGTATTACTTAAAATGTCTTTCATATGAAAGAGATAGTGAAATCTCTGTTTCTCAGAAAAAGCAGTACAGCATCCCTGAATATGTTCAGTTACTTACTCTGCCTTGGTTTGACAATACATTTCAGTCGATATGGGAGGAAGATAACGTCAAAGATCTTATCAATAAAGTAAAAAAAGGTGGAGGCAATCAAAATATTTATTTAGGGTATCCCCTATTTGTTCGGCCTGGGTCTGGAAGAGGAAGCTCTAAAATTGAACCTTTATTTTTATTTTCATTTTCTAAATCAAATGATGATTTCAGCTCCTATCCCCTGTTGAGCGAAGAGGGGCCTAGATTTAATCGTGCAGGGCTTCGAGGATATGGAGAATTGGGCGGTAATCTTTTTGATGAAATTATACACCTTCAAGGTGAATTAGGGCTTGATCAAGAAAATGAATATCTACTTGAAGTTAAAGAGTTGATTAAAAGATTAAAAAACATTCGCCCTATGTGGCCATGGCAAGGAAATTTCGACCCACAGAATCTTCTTCAAGATGATATTTCAAATGAAATTAAAAAGGGTATTTACAATAGTGCAATACTCGTTCGAGGGGAGGAATCGAAGTTTACAAAAGGATTGGAAATAGAGTTAAGCAAAATATTTGATGGAAACTTTAACCGAGGTTATTCCTCATCGGTACTGGACTTTATGTTGACAAGTATGGCAACCCGAAAAGATCCTTCGAACATCGATATTATTGAGCCTGTTCCACTAAACTACGAACAAAAAAAGGCCATTGAATCTGTATTCAAAAACGATTTAACTGTCATTACGGGGCCACCTGGAACTGGAAAATCTCAAGTAGTGACAGGATTATTAACCAACGCATCTAGAATGGGATGGAGAACTCTTTTTACATCGAAAAACAATAAAGCTGTTGATGTAGTCGAACAACGAGTAAATGGCTTGGCAGAACAGCCGTTATTGCTAAGGCTTGGCAGGAGAGATTTGCAAAACTCTTTTGCACAAAAACTGACTAACATTTTGACTATTTCTCCTCCTGAAGACACAGAGGGAAGCTACAAATCACTGGAAGAAAGGCATAGGCAACTCTTGGCTTATTTAAATAATTTAAATCGTAAGATGCAAGAAATAATTAAACTTCGGAATAAAACAGATAAGCTTGATCAAAAAATAGAGATCATTAGAAAAAAATATTCCCAGTCAGTTTTAGATAATGCAATAAATACTCAGCTAAGCAAATCTGAGAAAATTATCATAAATCTTGGAAAACTTCTGAAAAAAATTGATACGAATAAAATGTCTATTATTGATAGAATATCATGGCTATTTTTGAGAGGATATCGCGAAAAAAAGCTACACGAGTATGCTCAAGAATGTAGAGATTTTTTTTACAAAATTGGTTTTGACATAGAAGGCTTGCGAGATGATATAGGCAAACTACTTCTTGAGTCTCAAGGTTGGCATGAGGAAATAAAAATCCTGCAAGAGTATGATACTCTTATTTCCAATTTTAAAAAATGCCATTCTTTTGAAAAACTTTGCGAACAATCCAGTAAAGCTCATTTTCAACTAACTGATTGTGATAAGAATTTGTGGAGACATTGGCTTTTATTGGTGAATGATCGAATGACCGACAAAGATCGACAAGTACTTGGTCGCTATACCTCTCTTTTAAAGTACATTGCAGAAGAGAATCAAAATCGTGGGCAAATAAAAAAAAGTATATGGCGTGAATACTATAGTCTCTCTGGGTCAATAACTTCCATTTTGCCTGCATGGGCCATCACATCTCTTTCTGCCAATGGTCGCCTTCCTTTGGAATCAGGTACATTTGATCTGGTCATTATTGATGAAGCGAGTCAGTGTGATATTGCTTCCGCATTACCTTTGCTATACAGGGCAAAACGTGCTGTTGTTCTTGGTGATCCCAATCAATTGAGGCATATTACAACGCTGTCAGGGCATCAAGACTTACAATTGCTAGAGGAGCATGGACTAAAGGGTTTAGAGCACTGGGGGTATTCGAAAAACTCTTGCTTTGATATCTCGGCAATAAGTTGTCGTAATATTATTACATTAAAAGAACATCATCGATCTCATCCAGATATTATTCAGTATTCAAATAAACATTTCTATAACGGAATCTTGAGAGTGGCGACTAAAAATGAAAACCTAAAGAGGTTTACAAGCACTGAAGAGCCATCCGTAGAGTGGCATCATATAGACGGCCATGTCAAAAAATATAAGGACTCAGGTGCATATAATCAAAAAGAAGCTGAAGAAGTCGTTAATTGTGTCAAAAATTTCCTTGAGATTCACAGGGTTAATAATGCAACAATTGGTGTTGTAACTCCGTTTAGGGGTCAAGCAAATACAATTCAAGGGCTATTAGCAAGATCAAACGAACTGAGTCATCTTGATATTCTAGTTGATACCGCTCACAAGTTTCAAGGAGACGAAAAAGATATTCTTTTCTTTTCTCCTGTTGTGAGTAAAGGAATACCCAACACCGCATTAAGCTTTTTAAAATCTCAAGGTAACATTTTTAATGTTGCGATTACTCGTGCCAAGTCTCACCTTATTGTCATTGGTGATCAAGGCGAATGTAGCTCATCTGGAATAGATTATTTATCTGGTTTTGTGGATTATACTAATAATCTAAAATCTAAAAAATTCATTAAAAACTTAACTGAGGATGATATTATTAATTCTGAATACCCCTCTTCAGCTTATAACCCAGAAACTGTTTCAATTTGGGAAGTTAAGTTATATAAGGAGTTATACAAGGCAAATTTAAGACCTGTGCCACAATATCGAGAAGATAAGTATCGGCTTGATTTTGCGATATTCAAAGGGAAGCACAAATTAAATATTGAAGTCGATGGTGAGAGATACCATAAGGATTGGACAGGAGATGCTGTGCTTGAAGATCAAATTAGAAATAATCGACTCAGAGAACTTAACTGGACCGTCATGCGATTTTGGGTTTTTCAAATTAGAGATGATATTGACTATTGTGTCCGAAAAGTTAAGGAGTGGCATGACACGGCATCATAGGCAATTATCTGGAAAAGTGTGATTACAAGGGGAAAATGTCGGTCTAACGTACAGCTTTTCCCCCTCCAGTCCCTCTATGAGCCTCATAAGCCCCTCGTCTCCTATCACCTGACGTTCCATCGAAATGCCAAGAAAACCTTTGAGATCGTCCGTGGCATCCCTTTTTTGCAACAATTTAGAACAGTCCCCCACATTCCCGGCATAAGCTACGGGAAAAAGGGTAAAAATCAAGAGCATCGAAAAGACTTTGAAATGGGAGTGGGTCTTTATCATCATCGTTTCCTTAAGGCCCTATATGTTTTACATATCTTTGGGGAGACTCTATCGCCCACCACAACGTAGCACAAATACATTCTTAGGAACAAACGAATAGAAAAAATTGTAAAATTTTTATAGACTTGAATTGACTCATAAATATGGGGCAATCCCCTTAAGTCCCTCCATAACTAAAACCCGGAAAGAAGTGGATTTTGTTTTCTTGGAAAACCCGGAAGAATTTTTGTTTCGCTTAGATCCTAAACTTAATTCAAGTTTGATTCAGAAGGAGATACATTAAGTTCCGGCCAATATCCCGTTTCCGAGCCGGACAATTGAGTCTTGAGTTCATCCAAAATAACTATCCCAAAACCCTGCCCCTTATTCATGCCATATCCCCATGTCTTTTCTGCCTCAATGAGATCTTCGACGAAAGGGAAAGGTTTATGATAACAGAAAACGGAGTGTGTCGTATTAAAAATATCGTTGGAAGCAGCTATCAAGGGGATTTCTGCAAGAAAGTATTTAACGGCAATGTTGAGTGATTCTGAACTTGGATTTTCTATTTTGTCCTGGAGAACCCATGTCGTTGCCGCCATACAAGCCGAATGGAAACTTGGATTGGATTCAAAGAGAGAGAGAACTGTGTTGTAGTGTTTGATGAAATTGGGGTTTTTGTTCAGCACATCCCAATTGGCAAGAATATCCTCACTTAAGCCTTCCGATGAGAGGGCCTTTTTTACCTTATTGAGAGTGTAGTTTGCTTGTTTTTTGAGTTTTTTTTGTGCTTTCTTTTCATCATACCCACAGGCCATAAGAGTATAAAGAGTCGGCTTATCGGGAATAAAAAGAGAGATTTTTTTAAATTCCTTCTTCCCCCAGGACAAAAGTGTTTGAATATAATCTAAAGAAAAAAGGCTATGAAAGAGGCTTATCCCAAAACAGATATGTTCTCGTTTTTCCAGGGCCTCTTGGCACCGGGAAGTCATAGGGATAATTTTCTCGACTTGCACAAACTACTTTTACCACAATGACTTTATTTTTGGAAAGGTCTCTATAAAGTTTCCAACCGACCTCGAATTGCCTGACATTTTGTAGAAAATTATACTAAAAGCATATTTTTTGAGATAGAACACCTTTTCCCCACTCAAAGTACTAAAGTGCTAGAGTGCTAGAGTGCCGTCCCTCTAAATCGGCTTTGCAGCCCTCTTCGTCCGTGCTATGATGGCACCGCTATGCGCGGTAATACCTTTGGCAAGATGCTCTCCATGACCTCTTTCGGGGAATCCCACGGGCCGGCCATGGGGGTGGTCGTGGATGGAATACCTGCGGGCATCCCCCTCTCTCCGACCGACCTTCAAAAGGAGTTGGATCGAAGGTCCCCCGGAAAAAGTGCCGGGACGAGTTCTCGCAAGGAGGAGGATGGAGCAGAAATTCTCTCGGGGGTTTTTGAAGGAAAGACCCTGGGAACCCCCCTTTGCATCGTCATCAAAAATAAGGATCAACGCTCCCGAGACTACGACCCCCTGAAGGAAACTTTCCGCCCGGGCCACGCAGACCTCACCACATTGCTCAAATACGGACACAGGGATCATCGAGGCGGGGGAAGAAGCAGCGGTCGCGAAACCATCTCCCGAGTCATTGGGGGTTATTTGGCCTCCCTCATCCTACCCAAGCTCAACGTTTGGGCCTCCATCATCAAAATGGGCCCCTTCAAAACGAAGCCCCCTTTAAAACGCCCATCCCTAGGCCCCTACCAATTTGCCGATCCCTCCCAAGAGGAGAACATCGAAGCCTTCCTCTTGGATCTCAAGGAAAAGGGTGATTCCGTAGGGGGCATCGTCTCCATCAAGGCCGAAAATGTCCCTATGGGTCTAGGAGAGCCCTGTTTTGACAAATTGAAAGCGGATTTGGGGAAGGCCTTGCTTTCCGTAGGTGCTGTGGCGGGTTTTTCCTACGGACTGGGGGAGTCCTTTTCCGATCTTACGGGAAAAGAACTCAGCGAAAGGCCACCCCATTTTGGAGGCATGGAGGGAGGGATCTCCAACGGAGAGACCCTGGAGCTTCAAGTCGTCTTTAAACCCCCCGCCACCGTAGGCGAAGCGGCCCAAAAGGGCCGTCACGATCCCTGTATTATGCCGAGGGCCTGTGTGGTTTTGGAATCCATGGTGAAATTTGTCATCGCCGACCACTACCTCAGGCAGAAGGCCTATGAGTTCTAGAATCGCTTCATCAATCGTTTCGCCGGTTCCCATCCAACATTTACCGTCTGCACTCAAATCCCTTGAAACTTCTCAAATCATCCTCCTCTGTGATCGCCATATCGAATCTCTCTATGGAAATCTCATTGATGAGTTAAAGGAGATGCCCGGAAAAAGCGTTCTTTACCAATGCACCTCCTTTGGGGAACACCATAAAACATTCGACTCCTATCAAAAATGTATCCATGAACTCTTGGGTCAAGGCGTCCATCGAAAGGCCCATCTTGTGGCCATCGGCGGGGGCGGGCTTAGCGACTTTGCCGGTTTTGTGGCCTCCACTTTGCTTAGAGGAATCGACTGGAGTATCGTTCCCACAACCCTGTTGGCCCAAGTGGATGCGGCCATCGGAGGAAAAACGGCGATCAATTCCCCTTACGGCAAAAATTTGATCGGAAGTTTTCATTTCCCCAAAAACATTTTTCTATGCGAGGATTTTTTGTTGACCCTAGAAGAAGAAGATCGCCAATCGGGGCTAGGAGAAGTGGTCAAATACGCCCTCCTTTCCCGCACGATCTTCGATGCCGTGATGGAAGGAAAAAAGCTCCGGGACATTATCTCCTCCTGTGCCCACTATAAACAAGACATCGTGGGGCAAGACCCTTATGAGACGGGGGCGCGCAAGTTTTTAAACCTTGGGCATACCTTCGGCCATGCCTACGAATTTTTGACCAAGGCCCCTCACGGAATTTGCGTACTCTGGGGGATCGAATACATCGACAAGTATTTTTTAAAAAATAAAATCCAAAAAAAATATACCGATCTTTTAAAAAAACTCAAACTTCACCCCATCTTTCACTCCATCGACGAAAAGGATTTGTTACGCTATATCACTCAAGACAAAAAGAAAATCTCACAAAATGAGATCGAGTTGGTTCTCCTAGAAGATGTGGGGCATCCCTATTGCCAAACATTTCCCATGGATCAACTCCCCATCCCTTCATTTCATGAAACCCACACCGCCAAAAATTAAAAGAATCGAAAGAAACCCTATCTTTCAAAAGGCCATCTCCATTCCGGGTTCAAAATCATACGCCAATAGGGCCCTTATTTTAGCTGCCCTAAGTAAAGACCCCTGCCATATCAAAGGGCTGCCGAAGGCCTTAGACACTCTCGATTTAATCGCCTGCTTGAAAAGGATCGGTCTTCAAATCCACGAGGGAAAAGACGGCCTCACAATAGATCGCTCCTTTCCAAGTTGTGAAACACCCTCAAAAACGCCGATCCGATTGGATAGCGGGGAAGGGGGAACCACCAATCGCTTTTTGATTCCTCTTCTTGCCTTGGGACAAAATGAATACCTCCTCTACCCGGATCCACAGGTGATGAAAAGACCCATGGATGAATTTCAAAGACATATCAAAAGTTTTGAAAAGAAAAATGACCATTTTAGAATCAAAGGCCCACAGTCCTCACACTCCCTTAAACTCGGCCGGTCCCCCACGACCCAAATCGCTTCGGCCTTCTCCTTGGTCGGTTACGATGTTCAAATCCCTCCCTCACTCCCCTCTCTCCCCTATTTTCTCATGACTCAAGAGATGGTTCGGCTCTTTGATAAAGAATTTTGCGTCCCCCCCGATTGGAGTAGCGCGGCCTTTCCCTTGGCCTTTGCGGCCCTTGCGGGAAGCGTTCAAATCGAAAACATCAAGGCCCAAGACCCCCTCCAGGCCGATTCCGCCCTCCTCGGAGTCTTGGATCAGGTGGGGTGTGACTATGAATGGAACTCGAAAGGTCTTCACATCAAAAAAGCTCTCAAGCGTCCTTTTGTTTTCGATTGCACCCACTCCCCCGACCTCTTCCCCGCTTTGAGCTTCTTGGCCAGTTATCTGGACGGAGAGAGTTCCATCACGGGACTTCAAAACCTAAAATACAAGGAAAGCGATCGCTTGGAAGAAGGCATAAAACTGCTTTCGATTTTTGGCATCCCCTACCACCTAGAAGGCCACACCTTGAGAATCTTAGGCCAAAAGCCCGATCAAAGGGCAAGGTCCGTCACCACGGCCAAGGATCACCGCCTCGTCATGACGGCCTATCTCTTTCTCCGCCTCAATGGAGGGGGAACATTGGAGCCGGCCCATGCGGTGGAAAAATCTTTTCCCGAATTTTTTGATCTTATGGGTAGCTCATAAAGAAAAAGAGAGTTTAAAATTTTTTATGACGCTTTATTGAGTTTTTGCCTCACATTGTCTGACCTACCCCTAAAAGTCATTTCGATCCCCAAGGGGCCCGTAATCTTTCTCAACGTACTTATGGTTATATTTGCCTCCGGCTTTAGTTGGTTGAGAAGGTTTGAAGGCTTAATATCCCCAGCCAATGCAGTATATTCATTCACACCTATAATTTTAATTATCTTAGTAAGGGCTTCTCGCCAATGATAACCTTCTTCAATTAACCCTAGAAAAAAGTGTTTTCTGGCCTCTCCATCTTCTTGTAGATCTTTTGAAAGGCCCTCTTCCCAATCTATTGATCTTCTAGCCATAGCTTACTCCTTATCGTTTCGTTTTCTATAATCATCCCAATATCCTTGAGCCTGTTTAATATCCTTACTTTGGCTCCCTTTATTGCCTCCACATAAGAGAATCACCAAGTTTCTTCCATCCATCCCATAGTAAACTCTTATTCCACCACCAAGTTTTTTAAATTTAAGCTCATAAAGATTTTCGGCGAGTTGTTTACTAAAACCAAAATGCCCGTTATCCTTGAGCTTCATAATCCTGGCCTGGATGCGGTACTTAAGAGAGCTATCAAGCCTTTTCAACCATTCCCCATAAGGTGACTTCCCACTTTCTCTCAAGTACTCTTTGATCTGCATCCCACTTCCTTGTCGAACATAATTATAACATATAATAATTATGTTTCAACATAATTTAATAGGTGAAATAACCTAGAAATGTCCGAAAATAGCCTATCGGCTACTCTTACGTCTGTTCTTAAAAGAGTAAAGCCTAATGATTATAGTGATTTAACCTAACATCTGAAAAAGGTGCATGGCGAAACCGGCTTCGTTCAATGAGTAGGCTCCTGAAAAGGGGGATTTCATGGAATTTTTTATTTTTTCACTTTTTGCCTTCTTCTGGCCTTCACAAAAAAAAAAATTTATGCCTTAATAGAGAGACAAAGGGAGGGGGCCCATGTCCAAACATCTCACATTCGTCGATCTTTTTTGTGGATGCGGAGGCTTTTCCAAGGGAATGGAAATGGCCGGTCACAGATGTCTTTTGGGGGTGGACTTTGATAAAGAGGCCATCGAGACGTTTAGGCAAAATCATAAATGGGCCCAAGTCTTTTGCGGCGATATTGCGGCCCTCACAAAAAAAAGACTTAGGGATTTATTGGGAGATCAAAAGATCGACGTGGTTATAGGAGGCCCTCCTTGCCAAGGGTTTTCCACCGTGGGACGAGGCGACGCTCAAGATGCAAGGAACAAATTGTTCTTGGAGTTTGTTCGCATCGTCAAAGAACTCAAACCCAAAATGATCGTCTTTGAAAACGTCACGGGAATGTTGGCCCAAAAGAATCGCCCTACCCTCAAGGCCATTTTTACGGCTTTTGAATGTTTGGGTTATGCCATGGATGCGAGAGTTTTATCGTCGGAGGAATACGGGGTTCCCGAGATAAGGAGACGGGCCATCATCATGGGGGGGCGGGACGGCGTCGTGCCGGATTTTCCCAAAATCTCCCATGGGGAACGGGGAAGAAAGCCCCTTTGCAACGTAGGCAATGCTTTTTTGGATCTTCGCTCAAAAAAAGGGGATTTTTTCAACCACGATGTGGGACGGGCCCAAATAAAAAATGAATGGGATAGGAAGAGATTGACCCACATTCCCGAAGGGAAGGGGATTCGCTACAAATGCGATGAGAAAGCATACCTCCCCAAGGCTTTGAGATACGGGGTTTCTTGGGAGAAGATGAGAGAAAATCGCTTTCGGCAAACCAAATTGCAACGCCTCGACGCTCGCTTGCCGGCGCCAACAATTTTGACTTCGGCCCAGGCCTATTATCACCCTACGGAAATGAGGTATTTGACGGTCAGGGAGGCAGCCGCTTGCCAAAGTTTTCCAAACGATTTCGTTTTTTCAGGCTCCAGAACCTCTCAATTTCGACAAATCGGTAACGCCGTTCCTCCCTTGTTGGGCAAGGCCATCGGGAAAAAACTGGCCCAAATCTTTAAGGCCAAGAGTTATATGAAAAAGCAAACCCTCGTCAAAAATTTTGACAAAAACGCTTTTCGATACGATCACAAAACCCCCATCTAAGCATTTTTTCCCAATTCACAAAGGGATAAAGAAAATGTAGGATGGATGGATTAAAAAATTCTTTCATTGGAGAAAATAATGCATCCCGTTTCAAGCACATCCTCCCTCGTTCTTCTTTGGACCGATAAATCCAACTACAAAACCCCTTCCTCCCAAAGATTTTGGGATAAGCTCGATCTCGATGCCGGACGACCTTTAGACAAAAAAATCGAGGCCAAACTTCCCGAATTTAGAAAACTTTCCGTCACACAAATCAATAACCGAAAATACGGAATTAGAAAATTCTCCTCCGAGTTTTTAAAGACCCATCCCGACGCTCAGGTGGTATGTCTCGGGGCAGGACTCGATCCCAAATCACTGGATACGGCAGAAGATCATCCAGGGGCTTTGGTCTTTGATGTGGATATGGAAAATATGGAACTCAAAGAAAAGATGACGAGAGAGGTTCAAGGCCCAAATAATCTCAAATTCTGCACGGCCAATGTGGGTAAACCCCAAGAACTGATCTCCTCTTTAAAGGCCAAAGGATGGAATCCCGAAAAAACCACATTCGTCATCGCCGAAGGGATTAGCTACTATATTTCCAAAGAGCAATTCAAAGACGCCCTTTTTGCTCTCAAGACCCCCGGAGGAGCGGCCATTATCGAATACGCCATTCCCGATGAGGACGTGGTTGCCGAGAACAAAGAACTCATCACCGTCTTTTTTAATCTCCTTCAAGATATGCTCAATTGGCCGACTCCCCTCGAAAGATACTCCCTCCAAGAAGCCTCCGATTTAGCTCAAGAACTCGGTGCCCGGATAGAAACTCTTGAGAGTTTGGAGATGGAAAAGGGGCGAGGGTTCGTCTCCGATATCCCTCCAGGCCCTCTTTGCGTTTCCTACTTAACCTATCCGTAGCCGGGTGAGACGTAAAATGTAACTGCTCGCACCTCTAGCAAAAACTGTAATAAAGGCAAGGTAACTGTTCTCCACCCGGATAAGATTGGTAGGAGGCAACGAGGAGCGACCGAGGCGTGCTTCCTGCACGTCGCAAGGAAGCGACGAGGCAGTCGACTGCCAAGAT
>JAPONP010000177.1 GCA_026713835.1 Bacteriovoracales bacterium | reverse complement strand
TTTTAGCTCAGGTGAATATTTCATTTTTGGCATAATGACCTCCGGATAGTTGATTATAGCACGAGGCTATTAAACAGTTGTCCGGATTTTACAGGGGGCTAAATCGAAAGGGCCAATCTCAAAAAAAGAAGAAATGCCAACTTTTTTTTTGCGATTCATAGTGCTTTTGGGCCGTTTGTGTAACAAGAAGTATGCTGGAAGATTTCCCTGTCCTTCAGAACTCTGCGCAAAATCAAATGATTTCAATACTTCAACCTACGATTTCCCGGCATCCAATTCCAACAATAGACCGTTAATGTAATCTCTTGTTAAAATGACTCTGGATCGAATGACGGAGATGGAATTTGGTGCATCAAATAAAAAAGAGATTGAAAACATTGATCGTCGATTGTGGGCTTGCGTTGGTGCGAGTATTCGTAAAATTTGGGCCTTTAAATAATATTCAGAAAAAATCGTTACCGATTAAGGGGGCCGGAATCATACACCTCGACATTACTCAAAAGATTCAGTTTATTCAATGGGTAAGACCAGTTTACGAGAAAAGGATATTTGAAGTGATTTCTCAAATTTTAGAAGAGGGTGATAACTGCATTGATTGTGGGGCCCATGTGGGGTATTGGACATTGGTTTTTTCCCACTTCGTTGGAAAAACCGGCCATGTTTTTTCATTTGAACCGGACGAAGAGAACTTTCGTCCATTAGCTCGGAATGTTAAAAGTTTGAATAATATTTCTATTACGAATGTCGCTCTTTTTAACAAAAATGGAGTGGGTACTTTATATCAAAATCCCAAAAATGAGGGTGGAGGGAGCCTCTTCAATGATGTGAAAAAGGATAACTATCCTCAATTGGAGATCAAGACTCTAAAGTTGGATGATTTTGATAAATTGCCCTCGAAAAAAATAAAACTCATAAAAATAGATGCCGAAGGGAGTGAAATAGATATATTGGATGGAGCTAGAAAAGTTATGGAGAATGAAGCCTTGAGACCTCAATTTTGCATCATAGAATGTTCAAAAAGAGAAATCCAAAAGAGAAGAACTCTTTTTGACATAATGAAATCTTATAACTATTCGTCAAAACCCTTAGAGGGAGAGGAAGAAATTTTGTTTGTTGAAAAAGATCTGCCGGCTCTTTATAATTAAAGGGGGCATCATTGCCACGCAACATGGCCACTCTCCCCCCTTAAAGGCTTATCCTCAGTGGGAAGACCCAAGACCCGAGTTGCAGTTGAATGGTGGCGAGAGAAGGATTTGAACCTTCGAAGGCAATAAGCCAACAGATTTACAGTCTGTCCCCTTTGACCACTCGGGAATCTCGCCCTGACGAACTCACTTTTTGCTGCCATCCGCCATGTATTTGTTTTTATTACACACTTTCTCAATAGGCCAGTGGAAAATTGCGGAATTTTGGGCGCCTTGCCCCCTGCAAAAAAGAGCAGGAGGCCATCAAGTCGATCTCAATAGAAAGTTTCTCATTTTTGCTTTAATATATTTTTTATGACCGCAAAACCTATCAAAACAATTGGTGTTTTTTCTTCCGGCGGAGATGCTCCGGGCATGAATGCGGCCATCCGTTCTGTTGTGCGAACCGCCCACTATGAAGGGTTTAATGTCATTGGGATATATGGTGGCTACAAGGGATTGCTAGATGAAAATTTTAAATCCCTGGGGCCAAGATCCGTTGCCAATATCATCCAAAGAGGTGGAACCATTTTAAAATCGGGACGGTTTCTTGAGTTTCATGAAGAAAACATCCGTAAAAAAGCTGTCAACATTTTAAATCACCACGGCATCGATGCTCTTATCGGTATAGGAGGCAACGGAACCCTCGCCGGATTAAAGGCCCTTCACGATGAAAGTCATTTTCCCGTCATTGGTCTTCCCGGAACAATTGACAACGATATTTACGGCACAGACATCACCATTGGCTTTGATACGGCCGTCAATACGGCCCTTGAGGCCATCGATCGCATTCGAGATACTGCAACAAGCCATGATCGCCTCTTCATCGTTGAAGTGATGGGACACTCGGCGGGCCATCTCGCGCTGCAGGTGGGTTTGGCCGGAGGGGCCGAAGAGATCTTTGTGCCCGAAACACAAGGGGCCATAGAACAAACCATCCACCGTATCGAACAGAGTGTACGATCCGGCAAGTTGGCCAGCCTCCTTGTCATCGCAGAGGGATACAAAGGGGGCGGGGCCTATGATTTGGCCAAAATGTTACAAGAAAAGCTCAATCTGGAAGCTCGAGTCTGCATTTTGGGACATATTCAAAGGGGTGGCACTCCGACCGCTTTTGATCGTACCCTTGCCAGCCGATTGGGGGCCCATGGTATTAAACTGGTTAAAACTCAAACGTTTGGAATTATGGCGGGATGGACGGCGGGAAAAGAATGTTCCGTGACATTGGATCAATGCCTGAAAGAAAATAAAACACTCAATAGAGACACTTTAGAATTAGCGAGAATATTAAGCACTTAGAGCCTATCCTAAAACTACCTTCGTGGTGAATGGGATGTTTGGCGAGATAAGATAGGGGGCAAGAGAAAGATATTGATCAAAAGTGAGATCGCAATCATCAAGGCACTGAAAAGGCCGAATCTTTGAAGAAGCACCACTTTTGAAGTCGAAAAAATCAAAAAGACTCCAACGAAAAGGATCGAAACGATGATGATGGGCCTGAGGGCACTTATGAATACGGCTTTGAGGCGTTCGGCATTTGTAAAGGGTTTTGAAGACTTGAAAATGTGATGGATCAAGTGGATATTGTCATCGACACAAATCCCAAGGCCGATGCTAGAGATAAGTATGGTGGAAAAATCGAAAGGATTTTTTGAGGCGACGATGCAAAAGAGAACGCCTACGACGGGGAGAATATTGGCGATAATGATTAAAAAAGCGGCCTTGATATTGTAAAAGAAAAACATGAGGATGAAGACCATCAAAAAAGTTATCATCAAAGAATAAGTTTGGGTGTTGAGGATCAATTCACTGAGGCGCAAAAAATACTGGGAATTTCCACCATAGTCCACATTCCAGCCAAGAATATCCATCTTTTTATCGACTTCTTTTTTTAATTCAGCGGCCTCTACATTTGATAAATTTCTGGTGCGCAAAACGAGACGACCGCTCTTTTGTTTCTCGTCAAAACTAAGAAAGGGACGCAGTAAGTCCTCCGACTCAGAACTTTGTGAAAACTCCAAAAATAAAATTTCCTGGGCCAATTTTTCACTATTTGTCGGGTCGATGCCTTGATTGGTGGTCAATTTTTCATGCACCATGCGCACCGGCATGACGTAGGTTTCCAAACGCTTAACGTAGGGTAAGTCTTTGAGGACGCTCCCTAGCCCGACAAATTTTTGATAGTTTTTAATATCTTTGAAATCGACAAGGTTGTTTTTTCCCGTTGTGGCGATGGAACGTTCTCGTGCAGAGGTGGGGCGGTTGAGAATGAGATCGAGGGCCCCGGTTCCTCCGTGATTTTCGTCGATATAGGCGAAATCTTTTTGTATTTGAGAATCTTTTTTAAAGAACGAGTCCAAGAAATTGGTTTCCGTAAAAGAAAACTGATAAATGGAAATGGCCCCGAAAACGGCCAAGGCCATAGCCGAAGATGTTTTCAGTAAAGATTTTTTAAAGACGAGAAAGGGAGATAAAAAATCAAATGAAATTTTGCGTGGACTTATTTGGGGGGCCAAAAGATAAAGGAGCGACCAATTGCTAAAAATAATGAGAACGTAGGCCAAAATCACGGCCAGTGAGGCCACGATAGATAATTGCTTGATGAGTATGATCTTTGATCCATGGAAAGAGAGAAAACCCATGGCCGTGGTCAAACTCGTGATGAGACACGGCCTCCAAGTGAACTTCATAAAGCTCGGCCACTGAAAAGAATTTTGCTCTTTTTGTGAAATATAGTAATTGATAATATGGATAGAGTCGGAGATGGCAATGGCCATGATTAAAAGAGGGGCGATAGAAGTTAGGACATTGACCGTCAAATCAAGAAAATAAAAAAGAGAAAAGGCTCCGGCCAGCGTAAGAAGACTTGAGAAAATAATGATGCCGACAACTTTTAAATTCATATAGTAGAGAGATAAAAGGGTGACGATCATTAAAAAGATGATGGGAATCAAAAAGAAAAGTTCTTTTTGATTTTGAGCATCCATTTGATCGTGAAGTTTGACCGAACCGGCCATTTTATAATCTTGAAAGAGTGGTTCCTCTTTGAGTAGAGTTTTCATGCCATGGACTAATCTCGCTCTTTCTTGAATTTCGCCTTCTATCGTCTTTTGTCCCACAGGCCTTAAGAGAATCAGAAAAGATTTTTGATCGAACGAAATATAACGTCCACGGTAGTAGGATTTTTGAAATTCTTGCTCGAGTTCGGATAACGACCTTTTATTTTCTGTTATTTGCTTTTGAAAAGTATTAACTTCTATATGGCCTACGCCCTCGTCATCCATGTCGTTTGGATTATCCTTGAATAAAAAAGAAAGATTTAACGGATGAGAATAGGATTTTGGTTGTAGGGTATCTTTGATTTTTTGATCGAGTCGAATGAGGGCCTCGATATTAGGTTTAGAAAAAAATTTTTGCCGGAGCAAAACGGCCACGACCAACTCATCCTCTTGATTAAAATTTTCTTGAATATAGCGATTTAAAACTTCCTGCGGATCACTATCCGAAAGCCATTTTGAATTATCGAAGGAAACTTTTGTGGCGAAGAAACCTAAAGTCAAAAAAAGTCCGAAAAGAATGAAAATTAAAGATATTTTTTTCAACGCCATAATAGATTTAGAAATTATAGCTTATATTAAACATCGCACCTGCCGTCATCTCATTGGATAATTCATAGCCCTCGGGCAATGATTCTTCGATGCTTTCATTTGAAAGATAGGAGATGGCCTGGATTCCTGCGCCATAACTAAAGGAATCGGTTTGTTTGTTGTAGAAGAGAAGGAGACCAAAACCCGGGCCGATCATCCCAAATCCAAGGCCAATTTTATTTTCGCGATTGGAATCTAAATAGCGTGAGGCCACAAGTCCCGGCATGACAACGAGAAAATCGTCATCACCATCATCATCATTTTGTCCCGATTGTTTGGCCTTTTTTTCCAAATCCTTTAATTTCTTGGCGTTGCCCTCAAATCGCTCCCCCATGTGGAGTAGCATAAAATTGATATACCACTTCTCTAAATCTGCGGTGAAACCTAGGGCCGCAATATCTCTGGTAAAAGGAATGGCGACATTGCCGTCATTTATGTCCCGGATGGCCCGAAATAGCTCGTCGGCTTCAGGGGTAATTTTTCCAGAATAGGCACTACCATGCTTCCCTCGGGCATTATAGGCACTGGAACTCAAATCGGTCAAATCGGAATGGCGCGCGTATTCCAATTTCCAGGTAAACCTTCCCACAGGCACGGCCATTTCAAAGCTAAACATTTCATTTTTGGCAAACGACCACATCTCATTGTACTTTTCGTAATCTCTCCAAGAGAGTGTCCCATCGCCATTGAGATGCCGTTTTTCTTTTATTTTTGCTCGAACTGCAGGAAAAGAAGAGTGGTACCCATTATAATAGGTAAAACCTATTGTGCCCCAAGAGGGATAAAGCATAAAGCGAACCATGTTTTGGGCCGCATCCGGGCCCTTGGGAAGAGCGATGACGGCCTTCTCACTCTCCACCTTACCCTCTTGCTCGGCCAAAATATCGTTGAGTTCTTCAGTGATTAAGGGATCGTAAGTAAGTTTTGGAAAATAATAAAATGAGAGCTGAACCTGACTTGTGGGATATAGATCGATAGTGGCGGCCTCTTGAGAAAGGGTGTTATCTACTTTATTCAAACCTACGGCCAAAGAACTTAAATTCCACGGCATGGCAAAATTGCTTGGAGAAAAGGGTTCAAATTGTCCCAAAACCACCTTTTGATACCCATAGGAGAGGCTACTTATCTTAAAAAAATCCTGTTTGATATAGAGTTCTTTCGGCCTAACTTTGGTGGTCTTTTTTTCAAACCTCTTAGTGATTTCCCTTGGTTCATCTTGAGAGTTTCCCGCATTACTTTGAGATTGCTCTGAAGATTTTAGTTCGATGTCCACAAGGATGTCGGAATGTTCGAGAATACCCGAAAGAACAACCTTTGTATCGGATTTAAATGTGTGATCCAATTTGAGATCAAGGAAGCTATAACCTCGATTGGTCGTTCCCCCCATAACTCGAGTGGTGGAGAGGACGCCTTTTCCACTTTTTTTCCAAAAATTGAAAAATCGACTTTTTGAAGCCTTCTTCTTTTTAAATATCTTCCTCGCACTGTCATCTCCTTGGCCGAAGTCGTCAAAATTTTGGGCCCAAGTATAAGTGATCGAGCAAAAGCAAAATAAAAAAAAACTTAAAAGTTTGGTAACTGCTCGTACCTCTAGCAAAAACTGTAATAAAGGCAATGTAACTGTTCTCCACCCGGATAAGATTGGTAGGAGGCAACGAGGAGCGACTGAGGCGTGCTTCCTGCACGTCGCAGGGAAGCGACGAGGCAGTCGACTGCCAAGATTGCCGGGGGGTGAGCAGTTACAAAGTTTTAGCTTCAATCTTTAAGACCCTTAATACCGAGGTCACTATCACTTATGGGGATATTTCTCTTCACTGCCGACAACTCAAGTTCCGTTGATCCTTTGGTTCGATTATTGACGACGATAGATCTTTTGAAAAAATACATGGGCCCTATCTTTCTTAAACTTTTGGGGTCATTGGTCAGGGTTTTCAATTTTCCCTTCTTGGTAAAAAAGACGGCCTTACTCACAACCGGATGCTTCCTCTTTACAGTAAGGTTTATTTGGGAGTAAAGATCGTTTTTGTCTTTAGGAACACTCTTAATATAGTAGTACTTTTTGTCTTTCTTGACGAGAGTGTGGGTGTCTTCGTAAAGTTGTCGACCGGCAACGTCCGAATAGGTATAATCCGAACCCATAAAACTTTCTTTTTTCTTATCGCCTTTGATTTGGCTCAAGGATTTAAGGGCCGGCAAATAAATCCACTGATTTTTTTCATTTTTTTTCTCATAAGAGTGAGTTAAGAGTGAAGTGCCTTTGATATTGGCCGGCAAATAAAATTTTATAAGTGATTTGGTCACGATACCGTCGTATTTTTTGAGATTGTAAAAATTGCGCTCCCGAGTTTGTTTTCCTCGAGTGATCGTCATAAGGACTTCAAAACTCATAGTTTTGAAGTTTTGATTATTGGCATTGACCTTTTTCATCACATCTAAACCCGACAACGCCCAGGCTGAAAGTGAAAGGCAAGTAAAACCCAAAATGGCAAAATATCTCATGGATATTTTAATTATACGCCATACCGTACTATTCACAAGAGATTTTCAATTGTGGACGGGCGTGATCGGTTAATCCATGAAAATGTCGAAAAAAATTGGCAGTTCTTCTTTTTTGTAGATAGGCCCGTTTATGCAAACTATTGAATAAACATCCGAACTAGGTTCGATCTTGAAAACAAAGTAAAATAAGTGACCATTATTAACAACAAACGAAAGGAGGAATTATGGTAAAATCGATGGCCATTTTAATCGCATTGGGTATGGTCTCAGTGGTCTATGGAGGGAGCGGATATGATCGATGTATAAGGGTAGCTGAGGGCTATCTCGAAGATAAGGAGGAGGCCTGTTCTCAAGATTATGATGATTTATCTGAGAAGATTCATCAAAAATGTCGTGAGCAAGAAGGTTATCAAGCTTCGAGAGATTTGTGTAAGTCCATCTTGGGCCACGGTCCACTGGTCGCAAAGTCTAAATGTTTGGAGGAAGTCCAAGAGATAAGAAAGGACTCCAAGAAATACTGCACCCGGAGGGGCAAGCTCTTTGGAGGAAACGGCGGCGGTCCCGGCGGCGGTTGTAGTGGGCCCGGCTGCTAAGCTGAAAGAAATTATCGCCCGAAGTTCAAAACAATGTATCCAACGGCGGCGACCGTCATTTGACGGTCGCCGATTCTTCGGCGTTGGAAGTGGAGCTGGATAAAGGACTCGAACCTTCGACCGATGGTTTACAAAACCATTGCTCTACCAACTGAGCTAATCCAGCTCGCTGCACTCAAATTTAGAGCCTATCCTAAACATATAAATGATTTTTTTCAAATTTAGAAGGTTTTTTATCGTCTTATCGACGGGGGCGCAATCAAATGGGGGAAAAGAGGTAACTGCTCACCCCCCGGCAATCTTGGCAGTCGACTGCCTCCTACCAATCTTATCCGGGTGGAGAACAGTTACCTTGCCTTTATTACAGTTTTTGCTAGAGGTGCGAGCAGTTACGAAAAGAGCCTCTCCATAGCGATGGCCGCTGCAACGGAAACGTTGAGAGAAGGGGATTTTCCCAAAGGACGAAGGGCCAATGCCCCCTCGCATTCTCTCAAAAGGGCATGGGAGACCCCCCGATCTTCGGCCCCTAGGACAAGGCCGATCTTCGACGAAGGAGGGTCGATAGAGTCCTCGTCTGCGTGTTCGGACAGGGCCCAAACCATAACCGAACGCTTTTGGATATTTCGAACGACTTTCGGAAGGCTTCCCGCCTGAATGATGTCCAGATGCTCCGGCCCCCCGGAAGCGATTTTGAAAAATGAGGGCGTCATTTTAAAAGAATCTCGACCTCCAATGAGGATCTTATGGACACCGTAAAAGCTCGCCGTCCTGATGATGGCCGCTGCGTTGTGGATGTCGGTCACTCCATCGAGGATGAGAATTTTCAATTTCTCTTGAGTTTCGCAAGCCGAGTAGAGATCTTCAGGGCCCTTGATTTCAAGAGGAGAACATAAAAGTGCGATCCCTCCCCTGACCTTTTGGTAGTCAAGGCCCAATTGCCTGTGGATTTCCTTGGCCTTCTCTTGGAACTCATGCCTCGATAGGACGACTTGTTGAACATCGGCCCTTTCTTGTAACTGCTCACCCCCCGGCAATCTTGGCAGTCGACTGCCTCGTCGCTTCCCTGCGACGTGGAGGAAGCACGCCTCGGTCGCTCCTCGTTGCCTCCTACCAATCTTATCCGGGTGGAGAACAGTTACCTTGCCTTTATTACAGTTTTTGCTAGAGGTGCGAGCAGTTACCTAGTTTTTGCAATTTAATATATCCCTTCAAAGGAAAATAAGACAGAAAGAATAACCACCCGGATGACACAAAATTTTTTGGAACCTTACGAAAAAGATCGAAATTCCCCGAAAGTTGAGCAATGAAAAGTTGCTGTTAAAGGTTTAGAATCGTTGAGCTTTTCAACGATTTTGAGCCGTTAGAAAAAAGTTGAAATTTCGATGAAACGGGGTGACGGGCAGGCCGGATTTAGCAATTGCATAGCGCAGCGCAAGGTGCACGGGCAGGCTTGAAGTCGGATTTCGAGAGAGGGAGTACATAGGGTTAATCTATTGATTTTATTGATTTCGGCCGATAAAAAACCCAGATATAAGGTTCCAGAACTTGAAAAACTTTACATATATGTAAAGCTTTTGCTAAAAAAAGCCGATGAGGAGCTATAATAGGTGGCAGGAAAGAAAAAAGCAAAGGAGTTGTTTAAGCGGGCCTACGATGCTCCAAATGGATTTAAAATTAATTATTGCTTAGTAGGAGATAGATACCCCGTTGAAGAATTTATAGATGGTCTAACCGAAGAGGAGCAAAATTTGATAATGGCCCTATTAAACTTACTGGGGGATCAAAAAGGGAGGCTTTCGACAATAAAATACAAGTGTTTAAACATAAATATTTGTGGAATGGTTTATGAATTCAAAATCCGCCAAATTAGAATTGCTTGTTTTACCAGACCTGACTACAACTACAATTTAATTTATGGCTTTAAGAAAAAGACAAACCAATGGCCCAAAAAACACATGAGTAACATGAGGGCAAATTGTAAATTGTTTAAAGAAGTAGAAGAAAAGGGGATATAAAATGGCAAATCTGAATAAGCTAAAAAAAGAAAGAGAACTTGAGGTTTACCAGGCATATCTAGCGATTCTTATACAGGAAAAGATATGCGGGATCATGGAGGAAAAGGACATTTCTCAACGCGAGTTGGCCAAGCGAGCAGGCTTGGGAGAGGCCGCAGTTTCCCGACTGCTCTCGGATGATAGGAACCTCACCCTCAAAACAGTTGGTCGTGTTTTTCACGCCTTAGGCGAGAAGGTTGA
>JAPONP010000176.1 GCA_026713835.1 Bacteriovoracales bacterium | reverse complement strand
TCAATAAAAAAGCCGTTTAGGCTGTTCATTGCTGGGGTGTAGCTCAGTTGGTTAGAGCGGTGGACTGTTAATCCATGTGTCGAGGGTTCGAGTCCCTCCTCCCCAGCCATTTGTCAATGTCCTCGAACCATTATTTTTAAAACTTTTTTCCGGCCCAAACGACAAAATGGGGGTTACAGGGCCATTTTGGCCCCGTAACCCCGCTTTAATCACATCATTTGATGCGTTGAAATGAATTTTTATTCGATCCGTCCCCACTTCAATCCTATTGATGAGCCGCCTAAATATCTTGCTGCGTTTCTCGGCCCCACTCTCTCGCTCAAAGGCCTTCCTCACCAAACGTAAAAAAGCCCGGTAATCCTCTAACCCCGTCGGCATAGCCGCCCCATCCCAAGGGTTTTGCTCAATCTCCACAATACTGTTTTCAGCCTTTTCACGGGCCGCTTGCACTTTTTCTAATTGTTTGTAGAAGGCGGCCGCCGAAACATTCGAGGGAAGTTCCGCAATCCTCGCAATCAGCGCATCTTCGTGCCCCTCAAGTCCCGTGGCCATCTTTTTGAGCCGCGCCAATTCCTTATGACCGGAGTTGTCCCTTTGGGCCCGATGGGCTTCTTCGATAATCTCCCGAGCAAAGTCCTTATCGTAAAGCAGCCTTTCCACCACCGCATTAACTGCTGTTTCCAGTTTTTCCGCAGGCACACGGTGAGGGTTACATTTTAATGCCCCCTTAACCAGAGAAGCCCCCTTTCGGCTAGCCCAAGAATGCTCATAATAGCCATATTTTTGTGTGCGCCCATGGGCCGATTTTCCACACATCGCATCCTTGCATTTTGAGCAATAGGTAAGTCCTGAAAGAGTGTAGGGCCAACGGTTATCGACAAAGGGTTTGCGCTTCTTGCTATAGTTTTCTTTCATGAGTTCCTGCACTCGATCAAATTTTTCTGCTTCTACGATGGGATCCCAAACCGCCGGAACCTCTTTCAACTCGTCCCCCTCCCTATAGTTTCTCACGCCCTTATAGGCCTTATTTCTCAGGAGGTATTGCAAATTGCCGCAATGAAACTGGCACTGCCTGGCGCATTGCCCTCCACCCTTGACGATCTTACTTGGCCTAAAGTTATTTTTGTTGAGCCACTTAGCGGCCGCATTGAGGGATTCAAACCGCAAGAAGGCATCAAAGGCCATCCTTACAAGCACCGCTTCCTCTCGGTTGATTTCGAGATATCCGGGTTTATCTTGGATCAATTGGTATCCAAGGGGAACAGTCCCTCCATTGTAAAGCCCCCTCTTTGATCTCGCTGCAGTGTTGGCGAGTACCCTTTCCCTGGTTTGCTCTCGCTCAAATTGGGCGATATTGACAATTGTTCTCAACACCATTTCCCCGGCGGCATTAGAGGTATCCACGTTTTCCCTAAGACTCGAAAATCCGCATTTATACTCTTTGAGTAAATCCCAAAAGGAAAGAAAGTCTCTCATGTTCCTGGAAACTCTCGATAGTTCCGATACCAAAATTAAATTGATTTTTTCCTCTCTCACATCTCCCATCAATCTTTGAAGGGCCGGACGTTCCATATTTTTACCGGAAAGGGAGCGGTCGATATAAACGCCTACGATCTTGCCAAAATCTCCACTGAGATTTTTCAGTTTGACGAACTCCCTCAACCTTTGCTCTTGGTTCTTAACCGTTCCTTCCAAAGTATCTTGCTTTATGTCGCTATTGCGCACATAAAGAGCAATCTTGTAATGGGGGTTGGCATTTTGACTAATCATTCTCGAACCTCACTTTTTGGGCCCGAGAGATTAAAATTGGTCGAAGAAGTTCTCTTTTCTTCCTCGCTGAACTGGCAAGCCAAATCATAAAAAATTTGTCCCAATTCTGTCAAGAGCTGTTTTTGCCTCTTTTGGCTTACCTTAACCGGGACAATCTCCACCGTCGTAGGATTCCATACAATCCTGCCTTTCGGGGATTTTTTGGGCATAGTTCTCCTCAATGTTTTGTGTTTTAGAATGAAATATGGGAGAGGAGCCGCCTCTCCCACTCTTATGATTAAGCCGGTTCCTTCCGCTTGCGCTTTCTTCCCACCTGTTTCAGGGCCGACGCCAAAGCGGCCCGCAGTTCTTCCTCGGTAGTGGCCTTTTTCAAGGCTTCCTTGATGTGCTTTTGGTGATTAAAATGGGCCCTCCCAATAATCTTTTTCTCTCGCTTAAAGGCCAAAGAAAAGTAACGAGAAACGACCCAAGAGGCCAGCTTTGAAGGCGTGAGTTCCACGAACCGATCCCGATCTTTCACTTCTTCCATCATTTGCAAAAGATCATTA
>JAPONP010000175.1 GCA_026713835.1 Bacteriovoracales bacterium | reverse complement strand
TGACGTAGAGATTTCCACATTCCATCCCTTGGGATAAAAAATCGATATCGTCTTGGGAGCCGGCATAGATTCCTCCCGTGAGAGCGTAAGGAGTGGCATTAAAGAGACGGATGGCTTCATCCAAACCCTTGTAGGCCACCACATGAACCACCGGGGCGAAAAGCTCTTGCTGAAAAAAAGAATCTTGGATGAAGGCCCTTGAAGAGGGGAGTTCCACCACGAGAGGGCCCACAGAGTGGCCTGGAAATTCCTCTCCCAGGCGGTTCGCATGAACTTTTCCACCAAAATCTTGAACCTCCTTCAATATCTCCTCTTCCATAGACAAAAGTCTTTGTTTTTCTCGGGACGAGATGAGGGGATTGATCTGAGTCTCCGGGTGATGGGCCTTCCCCACGACCACATCCTCCGTGGCCTTAGAAAAACGCTTTAAAAATGTTGAGGCCACCCGTTCATCCACCAAGACCCTGGAACAGGCCGAACACTTTTGTCCTGCATGGGCGTAGGCCGAATAGAGGATGTCGGAAACCGCTTCATCCAAATCCGCATCCGCGGCCACGATGATGGCATTTTTACCCCCCATTTCCGTCACCGTCTTCACGGGATAGGAGCGATCCGTCCTTTCGTTTTGATAAATTCGTCCCGCGCATTTTTTGGCGATATCAAGGCCTACGGCTGCCGAGCCGGTAAAGGCCACTCCGGCGATATGAGGGCTTTCCACCAAGAAGGCCCCCACCGTCTCACCGTCACCGGGAAGATGGATCAAAACATCTTCGGGTAGATCCACTCGTTTAAAAATGTCCACCAAACGCTGGGCGATGAGAGGGGTTTGAGGGGCCGATTTCAAAAGTACGGTATTGCCCGCCGCAAGGGGTGCTGCCGTCATGCCACAGGGGATGGCTAAGGGAAAGTTCCAAGGGCCGATCACGGCGATTGGCCCACAAGGACTCCAAGAAGGGCAAGGCTTGGCCCTTGCGTAGAAGTTTAAAAAATCCACGGCTTCGTCCACGTCCCCCAAGGCTTCTTCGGCGGATTTTCCGGCTTCAAAGGAGATGAGATGGGCCAACTCCAATCGATCCAGCAAGAGTTCGTGGGCCACGGCTAAAAGGTAGGAGGCGCGATGCCCCCAGGGAAGTTTTGGCCAAAGGCTTTGGGCGAAGGCCTTCCCGGATCGAGAAACCGCCCGGGAGGCTTCTTGGGCATCGGCCATAACGATGGTGCCCACTTCACATTGGGGATCTGAAGGCGAAAAAATTTTGGCCATCTTTTCGGTCTTTTCGGTTCGCTCGCCAAAGTGAAGGGGGCTTCCTTTGAGTCGTTTTTGAAAATCGTTTAAAGTCTTCTCAAAGGTCTTACCCTCTTCTCTTATATAGAGGCGAACCGGAGGGGTGTTAAAAAAGCGATCTTCCATTTCTTTGGCACCGATGTCGTTTTGGTAGTGCCCATTGGATTTTTTGCGTTGAAGAAGTTTCCAGGGGGTCTTTTCTTTTGGCTTTGGCCTTGGCCTTTCTTTGTCCTGAGATTGAAAACGCATTTGAACCAAGACCCCGACCTGGGAAGAGTTTTCCATAATTCGTCTCACCAAATAGGACATCCCTACGAGGAGGGGGCCTATGGGAACGTAGTTTCTCACGGTCAGGCCACTTGCGGCCATGCCGACACTTAGGCCTTCGTAGGTCATGTGTAGGCATTGGTGTTCGATGGGGGGAGCTTCGGGAAAGTATTTGGCCCTCAAAACCTCGCTATAGCAATGATCGTCTAGGTTATGTCCTCCCACACAGAGTTGGACATGGGGGGCGTTCTTTAAAATCTCAATCATCAGTTGGCGACAGTGAATATCCGTCTCCTCTTTGTTGATAAATTCGGGAGGATTGTAGGAATGGGCCTTGGCCTCCACCGTCTCCGCATCCCAATAGGCCCCTTTGACCAGACGGATCGGCATGGTGAGCTGACGCTCTTTGGCCAATTGGATCACTTCTTGGAGATGCTCGAAGGCATCTCTCAAATAGGCCTGAACGACGATACCCGTTTGCCCATAATCGCCAAAACCCAAATCATCTCCTGCGAGAAGTGTTCTTCGATAGATGTCAAAGATCGCATCCCGATAGCGATAGTGTTCCGCATCGATATTGATAAAAACTTCCCGCTCACGGGCGAAGGTCAAAATCTTTTTGAGCCTCGGATAAATCTGCCTATAGGTATAGTCGAGGGCGTGGGGATTAAAGTCGTGGCAAAGGGCACTGATTTTGATAGAGATATGGGCCCGATAGATACCGGCTGCATTTTTTTCACCCTTTGGTATCCATTGCCCGTAACCTTCGATCAATTTCAAAATGTTATCTCTATAGTGATCGGCTTCGTCGGAAGAAACCACGAGTTCCCCCAATTGATCCAATGTCGCATCCCTTCCCGAGGCCATGAGCTTTTCCAATTCGCCCCGGGCCTTCTCGATGTCTTCTCCGGCGATAAAGCGTTTGGCCATCTTTTTGACTCCGTAGCGGATCGAGCGGGAAAGAAAAAGGGGAGGGAGGATCGATGAGAGGAATCGAAGGAGTTGGAAGATTCCGATGAGAAAGAGGAGAAAGGGATCTCTCACCTCTTTTTCATGGTTGATCTTTTTGGCATCCCGGATAAACCGACGCAAGGACTCGGAAAATAAGCGAGTCACCTCTTGGCCCCCCCTATCGAAATCGAGAGAAGAGAGGGAGGCCACGAATTTGAGAAGGTGAATGCGAATCAAATCGTATCGTGCCGTGAGCATCAATCCATAGTCCGAACAGAACTCAAAAATGTTACGGCGGTAGGATTTCATCCGGGCCGTCAATCTTTTTTTCAAATCCCCCATTTCCAGATCGAGTACGGACCATTTTTCTTGGGAGAGATCGGGCAAACCTTTGAGAAGGGAAACCTTTTCCACCCATGATGGGAAAAGGTTTTCATCCATGGCCAAAACCCTTTCGGTTCTTTTGCGGAGTTGGTCGTATAGGACTTTTTCTTCATGGGAAAGTTTAGAAACGATGACTTCTTTTAATAAGAATAACTCTCGATGCCCTCTTGGAGACAAAAACGATACCCGTTTGAGGTCATAATCCACGGCCATGAGAAAGGGAACCGTTTTGATATGGACTTGTTCTCGGAAACTATGGAAGTTTTTGGCTTCAAGCAAGGGATAGAATCGGGCCAGACAAGATTCATCGGCAAAGATTTTTTGATCCGTTTTGTAATAGTCCACGGCCCAAGGGCCATCGCCTAGGGGCAGCGACCGGGAACAGATTTTTGGGAGGTGGCAGGACATGGATTTTGATCACATTCTATGGGGTGGATCTTTGCATTTTAATTTTGTTTGCGCCGCCGAAAGTATGCTACAATGGGATTGACTCGTCAAAGAGGGTGAGGGGCCTTATGAAATACTTTTTTTTCGGACTGGTAGGGACTTGTCTTGCTGCACAATACTCTCTCAAGGATTTGGAATTTCTCGAAAACGAAAAAAACTATGGGGAATTTTTTCAACACGCCCAAGATATTCGCCCAACGGAGAGAGGGCAGCTTTGGCAGGATATGGTCAAAACCATGGCCCATTCCTTTTTACAAAAAAATCTTTCCCTAGGCCTTTATCGTCAGCATGAATACAAGACGATCTCTTTACTTAGCACTTGGCCGACCCTAAGGGGAGATTTGGAGTTTCAGCAATTGAGGGCCAAATTCGGTCAGGCCTATTTTTCCGGGTGTTTTGAAAAGGCTTTGGAAAAAAACTCCAAAAAAAACGATAAAGATAAAAACGATGAATGTCTTGAGCATCTCCATGTTTATTTTAATCAAGGGGCCAAACTTCCCGAAGAATCTTTGGCCTATCTCAATTTGCTTAAAAACAGGCCTCGCCCCCTTCCCCATTCTACCTTTACCTATGTCAAATCTTTGCTTAAAGACCCCAAACAGGCTGAGTATTGTCATCGACCTCTCGTGAAATCGGCCCTTTTTGAAAGACTACTCAAGATGAGAAGTTTAAGTCTTTCCAATCTTAAAATTTGGATCAAACAACATATCGATTCTTCTTGTTTTAAAAATCTTGCCACATCTTTAAAAAAAGACCTTCGTTCGACAAATTTTACCGATGCCGTCTTTGCTTTTGATCTGCTCTACGCAGGTTCACATCTTTCCTCTATCGAAAAGGATGTTTTTCTCATGCGCCATTATTTAGAGAAAACAAAAAAGGGAGCAAGGCTCAATCTTGCTTGGAATACTCTCAAATCATTGTCTCGTGATTTTGAACGTCGAAAAAGGGTGCTGGAAGAACTCAAGACATTGGACCCCCTGCCCGATCAACTTTTTGGAGAACCTCCATCATCAAAAAAAAATGTCTTTATCGATCATCTTGTCCATCATTTTCCGGAATACCTCAATCACTATTCCAAAACCTGCCTTTTGTATTTAGAAGGAAAAAAAAGTTTTCCCAACGGAAATCCCACTATTCATTGTCACCGATTTATGGAAGAGGCTTCCGGAAAAAACTGGATCAGTTCTCAAAAATTGATCTCTTATCAAAAAGCAAAGATTCAATAGAATTCGTGTACTGCGTACCGATGACATCCGGGACTTTCGTCCTCTGCCAAGATGGCTTTTTAATGGCTTCGGGTTCGTCTAGCGTTGTGAATGGTGCCCGAAGAGGGACTTGAACCCCCACGCCAAAGGCACTAGATCCTAAGTCTAGCGTGTCTACCAATTTCACCATTCGGGCCACAGAAAATGAACTTAACAATTTCAACAGGGTAGGGCAACATTTCGATGTTTTTGATGCGATGAAAATTTCGATTCAAAATTACTTGGTAGTTAGACCGACAATTTCCCCCTTGTCATCACAGTTTTACAAATGATCGGTCTTTAGGAGTGTTTATCTTGTTGAAAACTCTATTCTTGGGCCTCCTCCGGCTCCGGATTTTTTCTCTAACTTAAGCACGCTATGGAGATTTAGCTTCTTTTGCCTCCTCCTGACACCTAGAAAAGTGTTTCCGTAGTAGCAGTCCGCCCTGAGCCAGACAGTATCTTGCTCTACATAAATGGAGGTATTACGACAAGAGAGTCTTTCCTTTCCTCCTGTAGGTAGAGTTATATAGTCTGTAAAACCACTGCTGTTCCAATCTAGAGAATCGCGAGAAGTCAAACTGTTGCCGACGTAGTCATTTAAGTTTATTGAAGCCCAATAGTACCCTGGGGAAGGCCAATAATAGCAGTATCCCTGAAGATCCCCGGTTTCGGAAATTGTAAATCTTTTGCATCTTTTATAGATAGAATCTCCATAAGTTACATAGTTTTCAGTGTTGTCGAAATAAGGATTGAGGTATGATAAGCCTGAGCTATCAGCCGTTGCGGTTACTGAAAGCGCAAGAAATGCCAATGTGGCGATTAGCTTTGGAGTACTTTTCATAGTATGATCCTTTTCTTAAATACAAAAATACATAAACTTCAGCTACCATACACCAGGACGGTCTCAAGTCAAGCTATATTTTTGCTCGGGTTGGTATTAAAATTTTGGCAAAAAACCCCACGATTTTGCGGGGTTAGTTTAGCTTGAAGAGGTGAATGGCGGAGAACAGGGGATTCGAACCCCCGAAACGGTGTTACCCGTTTACACGCTTTCCAAGCGTGCGCCTTCAACCACTCGGCCAATTCTCCGATAAACCTTTCATCATTTTCATCAATAGAGATAGAAACCAAAACATAGAGACCAAAACAATTATCAAAAAATCCAAAAAGGGGCCACCATTCACTAGGAAAATTTTGGAAAGCGGTGTCAGGGCGATAGAAATTTAACGGCGCGTCGAGTTATTTGACGGGTTTTGGGTTCGCTGTTAGGGTGAGGAGTTATCAATTTTTCCTTGAACGACAGGGAACGGGGGGTAGAGAGATGAAATTTTTGATCGTTTTTGCTTTTGTGACTCTTTCGGCTATTTCCACGATGGCTTGGGCGGCTGAGACCCAGACATCGACGAGTACGGATAAATCGTCCGATGATATTATCTTGGATGCGCGTTCTTTGAGGAAATCCATGGCCCATCTTGCGACCGCTGATTTGAGCTGTCTTCGACCAACCGATTGCCAACTCGTTCCCGTTGGGAAAAGTATTTGTGGAGGCCCTGCCGATTATTTGCCAACGAGTGGAAACAATTCCCACCTCAGGTCTATTGGTTTTCTCAATCTAAAGCTGATTGAAATAATGTCTGGGGCAGAAGGTGAAGGTGGAGTGGTCGGCCCTTGCGTTATTGTTGAGCCCCCTAGGGTTTATTGCGCAAGCGGTGTATGTGGGGCCACCCGTTACTAGTACATTGTCCTACAATTGTTAGCTATTGGGCTTGGCATATTGATCGGGGCGTTTGCGCCTCTCACGGAAAAAATCGCTCATCATTTTTGAACATTCGTAATGTAAAAATCCGCCTACCACGGGGAAACGGTGATTGAGTTTGGGATTTTGATGAAGGGGAAGGCCTAGAGAGAGGCCTCCCCCCTTTGAGTCGTAGGCCCCAAAAAAGAGACGGCCTATCCGAAATTGAATCATGGCCGCCAAACACATAGGGCAGGGTTCAAGGGTGACGTAGAGGGAACATTCCATGAGGCGCCAACTTCCAAGGGATTTGGCCGCCGCTTTGAGGGCCACCATCTCGGCGTGAAGAGTGGCATCGCAAAATTTTTCTTTTAAATTATGCCCTTTTCCCACGACCTTCCCCCAGGGATCGACGACGACACAGCCTACGGGGACTTCTCCCTCACGATAGGCTTTATCGGCCAAGGTGAGGGCCGTTTTCATCTGCCAAAAATGCTCTTCAAAATTCATCGTTTATCAATCGATCTCTTGGAACTTGGCCAGTCTCTTGACCTTCTTGATGGTTCTCCAAAGATTGGAAAGGCGTTGGAAGCGTTCTTCGTCTTCTTCCTCGGAGAAGAGAAATTGAACCCCGTAGGTGTACCCTCGTCCGAGAATTGAACTTCTCCTCGAAATAATTTTGATGGAATAGGAACTGGTTTTTTCGCCGCTTTTGTAATCGACGCTCAATTGCGTTCCGGGTGTAAGGCGTTGGAAAAGGACGATGCATCCGGCCTTTCGCCTCAAATCCGTGAGTCGTCCCGGAAAACTTTGTTTCTCCTTGTGGACATCGACTTTGAGTTCTCCTCGAAATCGAAAATCGTATTCCCACCAATAAATTCTAGGGTAAAAGAGTGGAGAGGAGATAATGATGCATAAGATGGCAAGAAGGATCAAGGCAATGAAATAGCAGTTAGCGATGAAACCACTTTCGGCGCTCATCATGCTCAAGAGAATGTAGAGGGAAAAAGAGAAGGCGAAAGTCCAAAAAGAATACTGAAGGTTGGTGAGGACTTGGTGGAAAGATCTCAGGGAAAGCCCGATGACGACTCCCCAAAAGACGGCCCCCCACCCCTCCACTTGAGACGAAAAGACCTCTCCCAAAAATCCCAAGGAGGTGAAAACGATGAACCCGTAAAAAAGATGGTGAACTCTAGTGAGTGTGGTGTTGAGGACGGGAGTGTGGATGGCAACTTTCATTTCTTCCTATCTTCCTATTTTAGACGTCATTTCGATAACTTAAAGAGGGAAAGATTTAACACTGCCTCTTAAAATGGTCATTTTAAAAATCCCCATGGGCCGATCCAAGGCTCCCTAAGTATTCAATATCCAAGGCTTTTCAGGGAATAGTCAAGAGTTTCAAACGCTTACCGAAAAATCGTTTTATACTATGAGTAGGAGTAGTCGTATGAGTAGAAACAAGGTAGCAAAAATCATCCTATTGACAGCGACCCTTATCTTTTTCCAAGAGCAAAGGGCCCAGGCTTCCGAATGTAAGAGATCTCAGACGAAGAAAAAAGACGGCTATATCGTCTTTGACCAAACGGCCCTCTCAAAGGAAGGAAAGGAGAGGCTTATCAACCACGTCATCTCCGTCTCTTCGTCCATCATGTCCACGGTTAAAATGGTCAAATACAAATGTAAAGCACCTTCCTTTTATCTCTACAATGGGGCTAACGTGGTGGACGGGTTGGCCAATATCGGCAGCCTCATCCGGCAAAAGGACGAATCCAAACAGGTTCTTGAGGCCTTCGTCGGTGAGGGCAGCGATATCAATGCCCAGATCGTCGTTTTTGATCGGGCCCATGATTTGCAGATGAAGGCTTATGATGCGGCTAAAAGAAGAGAGGACATTTTGAAGTCCACGAGTATGGTCAGAAAGGGAGCCGTCGTAGCAGCAGGAATTGAAGCTATCACAATGAAAATATCACCTAACCCGGGACTCCTTTGTATGAGCGCTGAAGGGAAGAAAGCGCTTATTGAACTGAAGAAAGGACTTTCAGAAAGTGCTTTGGCACCTATACAAGAGCAGACTTGGAAGGATGTACTGGGCAGTGACAAGGGCAAGAAGATCTTAAAGGGAGATTCTACTCTATGGAAGAAGGACAAAAAGGGTCTTTCAATGGCCCTTGGAAGAAACTTGGAAACCTCTTTAGTTAAGGTCTTGATGGCAATGGCCAGAAAGGGTTTAAAGGGGGAAGTAACTCCTACGAGCAGGCTTATCTTCTACGGAGCGGAAGAGATTTTCGCCATGGCCGTGTCCAACGATATGAAGAAGGTTTCAAATTGTATGAAAGAAAGGGCCGAAGAGTATAAGGCCATGGGGCTGGCCTTGCGAAACCGCTTGGGAACCACGGCTCCCGGTAGTGACGATGAGAATACGGATACGACCACGTTGCCCACCTTCAATGATGATACGGAAACGAATCATTTTGATATCACTCGAAATGACTTTGCCGGTTGTTTGAACGCAAAAACGGGCCAACTTGCAGACGATCCCCAATGTTCTTGTACCAAGACGAACTCTTGTTATAAGATTCCCGATTTGAATTTTAATCAAAATCCTTTGGAGAATCGAAACGATAAAATCAATCTCCCTTCCGGTTTGGCCTCCACCATTGGGAAGTCCAGGGATTTTCTAAACGGAGTTTTTGGCGGGAACTTTTCCAAGGCGAAATTGGCCTCCGGCTCCCTTGGGCAGGGGGCAGGCAGGCTCAACCGTCAGATCAAGGCCTTGAAGAAAAAGATCAACGATGACCGACGCAAAAAGGGCCAAAAACCCATCGACTTCGATAAAGAGAGCCAAAAACTGGCCCAAAAAATGCGAAGGAGCGTGGGAAAGGCTTTGAGCGATGCGGGTATTGGCTCCATCGGACAGTTCAATGAGGCCCTTGCCCGTGATCTCCTCCAAGATGACTTGGGAGGGGCAGGGGATAATGGGCTCCAGGAACCCACTTGGAGCGGCGGAGGGCCGTTATTTGGAGGCGGAAGGGGGACGGCTTCCTCTTCGTTCGAGGATTTGGAGGAAGGTTACGGAGATTTGCTTTCAGATCAAGCGAGCGAAGACAAGGGGCAAAATGGACAGGGCGACTTAGGGCTTGAGGGACAAGAGTATTATGCCGATGGAGGACATGACATCCATCAGGGCAAAGGAGAGGATATCTTCAAAATTATCACCCTTCGCTATCAGGAATCCGGCTACCCCACCCTTCTCAAAAAGAAAAAGACGACGAAGGAAGGGCCTTCCCCGGCGGGAAAAGCGGCCCCTCGGTAAAGGTAAAGACGACGGCGGTGGATTTAATCCCCTTGAAAATCTCGATCCAATAGGGTTTTACGCCCGTCACTTTTGGCCTGAGCGGCCGCTTCATCACAAACCTTTCTCACGGCTTCACTAATGGCGGAAATGGCCGTAGCCGATGTATTGAGCCCATGGGCGCTTTTGACATATTTTTTGAGCTTTGAGACCACGACCAGTGTTTCTTGTTCCATTTCCAATCCTCCCGGTTATTTTTGTGGGTTATCCTCATTAAAGGTGGCTCAATTTTATGGTCTTGGCCACAAAATTCCTCAAATGGGGTGAGTGTGCAGAGCAGTATTTAGCTGCACCCCCTCCATTTAAAATAAATTTTTTTTACTCCCCCCCCTTTTTCCCCTTTCGCACTTTCAAAAGAGATGGATTTCGCTCATAATTGGTGGGCCGAAAGAGAAAGGATAGGGAGGAAAAAAAGCGATGAAAAAGATCATTTTGGTAGGGGCCCTTTTGACGTACTCTACACTTTGGGCTTTGGTTCCCGGTCAAAAGGCTTTGGACTTTGAACTTAAAGACGAAAACTCTACTCCCCACAAACTCTCCCAATACCTTGGAAAAGTCGTCATTCTCGAATGGCTCAACCACGGTTGCCCCTTCGTTCGCAAGCATTATGATTCCAAGAATATGCAATCCTTACAGGAAAAATACGGGAGCAAGAAGGGAGTCATCTGGCTCTCCATCATTTCATCGGCCCCGGGCAAACAGGGACATAGCGATGAGAAAAAGGCCCGTGCGGATAAAGCGGCCAAGGCTTCAAAGGCCCATGCCATTTTGCTGGATCCTACGGGCAAGGTCGGAAGACTTTATGGGGCCAAGGTCACTCCCCATATTTTTATCATCGGACGTCGTGGCACCGTCCTCTACCAAGGGGCCATCGATAACGTGCCCTCAACGGATCAAGGGGACATCCCCAAGGCCACCAATTATGTCGTCAAGGCCATGAACGCCATAGACAAGGGACAAAAGGTCAAAGTGGCCAAAACGACTCCCTATGGCTGTGGCGTGAAGTACTAACGGTAACTGCTCGCACCTCTAGCAAAAACTGTAATAAAGGCAAGGTAACTGTTCTCCACCCGGATAAGATTGGTAGGAGGCAACGAGGAGCGACCGAGGCGTGCTTCCTGCACGTCGCAGGAAAGCGACGAGGCAGTCGAC
>JAPONP010000174.1 GCA_026713835.1 Bacteriovoracales bacterium | reverse complement strand
TGCACCAAAACGTGTTCTCCTAAAACGATCGTTTCCTTTCTCTTCTTTCCAAACTCTTTGGCCACGAAGTTTTTAAAATTGCGAACGGATAGATCGCAGGCCTTAGAAACGATTTTTTCCACGTTTTCCTTCGGAGACTTCGTCCCTTGCCGCCTTTCTAGGGTCATTTCCTTCTTAGGGTGGGACTGTAGGGTTTGATGAGCCAGGGCCGCATTGGAGTAACCCAGTTCTCGTGTAAGATATTTATGAAGGGAGGAGCATTTGATGTCACTGTAAAGTTTATCCCGTTCGATAAGCATGAGGTAATGGAATGAACCCACCCTCTTCTAAAGAGGCATCAAAAGTGCCAGAATTGGATCGATCTTTCACGGTGAAGGGTCGTCAATTCCAGTAAAAAGGGAGGGTTCAATGAAGAGAATTAGCACAATGGGAATCGATTTGGCAAAAAACACGTTTCAACTACACGCAGCAGATCGAAAGGGGGGCAAAGTTTTCAACAAGAAAGTCAAGCGAGAGAAGCTTCTTGGAGAGATCGAGAAATTTGACAAGGAAGATGACTTTCTCATTGCTATGGAAGCCTGTGGAGGGGCCCATCATGTGGCCAGAGCTCTTATGGCCAAAGGATACGATGTCAAGCTCATCGCTCCCAAATTCGTAAAACCATTTGTCAAAAGTAACAAGAACGATGCCAAAGATGCTGAGGCCATTACCGAGGCAACAAGAAGGCCGAGTATGAGATTTGTCGGGGTAAAATCCGTTGAGCAGCAAAATATCCAGGCAATTCACCGGATACGAGCAGGTTTTGTCAAACGCAAGACTGCAATGGCCAATGAAATGAGAGGGCTGCTTCTGGAATACGGTATTACGATCCCTCAAGGGATTCACAAGCTGAAAAAGCTAATCCCGGCCATTTTGAGTGATGTGGAGAACGGACTAACCTTGGATTTTAGAGAACTTCTTCAGGAACTCTATAGCGAATGGATCAATTGTTTTGAGAAAGTCGAGCATTACGACAAAAAATTGAGTTGTATCTACAATCGCAACGAAGATTGCAAGCGGTTGAGCAAAATTGATGGCGTTGGATTGATTACAGCGACGGCCTTAGTTGCAGCAGTGGGAGACCCCAAGGCATTTAAAAACGGTCGTGAGTTTTCTGCTTGGTTGGGGTTGACTCCAAGGCAGCACTCGACGGGAGGCAAAACGACACTATTGGGGATTAGCAAAAGGGGGGATTCTTATTTGAGGAAAAACCTTATTCATGGCTGTCGGGCGGTAATTTACCGAACCGAAGGTAAGGAAGATAGGAGGAGCAGGTGGATAAAGGGAAAACTCCCAAGCAAAGGAGTGAATAAAGTGTCGGTTGCCCTGGCCAACAAAACGGCGAGGGCAATCTGGGCCGTTCTAGCAAGAAAAGAGGAGTATAGAAGGGTGGCCTGAGAGTTGTCCCGGAAGGCATTTTTTAAACTTGATTTGGAAAAAAGAAAAAAATAGAAACCTATTAGATTAGCGAGGATAGAACAACATTGATGGCAAAATAGATAGAATCGCCTCCTTGAAAACCTGGTTTAAAAAAGGGCACATTAGATGCCGGTGAGGTTGTAAGGATGAGGGGGGCATATTCCATCAGGGCCAGAATCGAAGAAAAGATTCAAAAACAGGTCGGATATATTGCTGCAACTATTCCATTTTGCCAGAAACTGATTGATTTTTATCCTTGTAATTCGGGTGGGTTCATATATTT
>JAPONP010000173.1 GCA_026713835.1 Bacteriovoracales bacterium | reverse complement strand
AGTCGACTGCCTCGTCGCTTTCCTGCGACGTGCAGGAAGCACGCCTCGGTCGCTCCTCGTTGCCTCCTACCAATCTTATCCGGGTGGAGAACAGTTACCTTGCCTTTATTACAGTTTTTGCTAGAGGTGCGAGCAGTTACGATTAAAAGCCTATCCCAAAACCATCTTCTATTGCAATCGGCTTGGAGCCTATCCTAAAACTCTCCCGGCTTATCTTTTCTTCTCCAAAGAGAAGCGATAAAACGGAGGGCCGGTTTAACGAGGGCCACGGTGATCAAAAAATTGATTCTGGGGTATCGACTGAAAAAGGCAATGATTTTGGGAGAGTTATGGTAATAACGATCGATCAAAAGGTGGCCGAAGGGGTAGGTGAGGATGGCCTTTTTGAGATCCCTTAACGTATCGGTGACGGGGTGATCCGGCCCCAAGGCATGGGATGCGATATAGCATTTTTTTGATGAGGTGTACATCATTTTATATGTTTTTTGAAAGTCTTCCTTATTGGTGGGATTTTCCGTTAGGATAAATTTTCTAATGGTTTGAATGTTGATGTCTTGCCAAGGATAGTTCATGGAAAATATTCTAAACTGCTCTAGGCTTTGGAGAAGGTTCTCCTTGAAATAGGGGGCCCGGTCATACATCTTGGAAAGGTTCCAGTAGGCGTAGCTAAGGATCATGATCTCTACGTTTTCTTCCTCCCGGTCAAAGAGATGGGGATGGAGTTTGTCTTCTTCCACTTCTTTTATTTCGGATATGAGTTCGATGTATTGATTGTAGAGGGTCAGGGCCTTGAGGTAATCTTTGTCCTCGTAGGATTTTTTACCACTTCGGATAAGTTCTATTCTTTTAATATAGAAATGGGTCAGTTCTTTGGGATTTTTAGATTTTTCGCCCCCTTCTTCCCATTCAAAATCTTCTTGATTCTTTTTCCCTAAATTCACTTTAAAACGCTCCTAGGTCTTTTTGAGATGGGTGGGATTTTCACGGCTGAGAGGAGATCGTCCCGGGGAGAATAAAACTTTAACTTTTATAAAATGATGTCATAGGGGTGGAGAACAGTTACCTTGCCTTTATTACAGTTTTTGCTAGAGGTGCGAGCAGTTACGATTAGAAAAAATAGGAGATGGCAAAAGAGGTTTCGGTCATTTCCAAAGGAGAATCTTGGATATTTTGTTCGAGGTCGATATTTCTGGTTTTCTTGATCGATGTTTCCAAAACCAATTTGGGGGCCACCCAGGCGATGCCAAAGCCGTTTCCCTTTTCGGTTAGGGCATTATCCTCGAAGAAACCGGCCCGAAGAAAAAAGTTTTTGAAAAAATTTAATTGGATGGCGGCCCTCATAAGTCCCGAACTGGATAAGTCTTCAAAGTAGTTCATTCCCAGATCAAGCATAAGAGTGAGAACGTCTTGAAAAACGAGCTGGCCGCCGATGACGACCCTAACATCTTCGGGAACCGCCTTAAAGGGATCGATCAAAATAGCACCGACTGTAAAATTTGTATTTAAAACCTTCGTGGTTCCCATGACGATTTGGCGGTATTTGTTTTGAGTCGTTGTTCCCCCTTGGGAATCCGTTTCATCCGTGGTTTGGCGATAGAGAAGGCCGAATGAAGAATTTTTCGTTACGACGCTGGCCAAAGATGCTGAAAGTCGCTTTCTTTTGTAAGGCCCTTCCCGCTGTTTTTGATAGCTGAAGGCCCCCTTGAGTTGGGAGTCGGAGTCGGCCACGATTAGGCCAGAGGACTTTGATTCTTGATGGTAGTGGGAGGAGAGGGGAACGGTCCTTTGGGGATTTGTGTTATCAAATTCAAATCTTTCCGTTTGAAAATAAAATGAGGAGTTGGTAAAAAAAGCGATGGGGGCCGGGTTTAAAATGGCCGCTTCGTTGATGAGTATCGAGCCCACTCCCGTTCCCGCAGTGGATTTGAGACGGGTTGTTTCGTAGTCGTGAACTCTGGCATCGGCCATTCCCGAGAGACAAAAAACGAATACTAAAAGGAGGGGGTAGAACATATTTGTCGGTTTCAAGTCTTTTTGTTATTATGGCTTGGGTGGAATTGCTTTGTCCACCCACGCCTCACGGAGTTCCCGATGACCAAAGCTATTATCCCCATTGCCGGCAAGGGAAGTCGCTTTTTGCCGGCGACAAAACAGGTGCCCAAGGAGCTCATCCCCCTTCTCAACGTCCCGATGTTGCACTACGTTGTGTTGGAGGCCGTGGAGAGCGGCGTGGATCAAATCGTCTTCGTCACTTCGTCCGGCAAGCAAGAGATCGAAAATTTTTATGACCGAAATTTGGAGTTGGAAGAATTTTTGGCTTCAAGGGGAAAGACGAAGGAGTTGGAATTGGTCAGAAAAATGGGCTCCATGGTCGATGTGATTGCCGTCAGGCAAAAAGAGCCATTGGGGCTTGGCCATGCGGTTTTGTGTGCAAGGCCCCTGATCGAAAAGGGTGAGGACTTTGTTGTTTTATTGGGGGATGATTTGGCCGTTTGTGAAAAGAGACCCATTATTGGACAATTGATGGATGTCTCGAAAAAATATAACGGGGCCTGTGTTATCGGAGTGATGGAAGTTGAGCGTGAGGAAACCCATCGCTACGGTATCGTGGAGGGAAAGGAGATTGCAGAGAGGACTTACGAAATGTCCGGAATGGTCGAAAAGCCGTCTGCCGAAAAGGCGCCGACGAATCTGGCCGTTCCGGGGCGATATGTTCTCCCGTACGAGATTTTTGACATTCTTCAAGGGATCGACCGAGGTGTCGGTGGGGAGTTTCAGTTGACGGATGGGATCGACAAGCTATGCCGAGAGGGCCGTAAAAAGGTATTGGCCTATCGATTTTTGGGGGAGCGATTCGATACGGGAAATTTGAGGGGCTATTTGAACGCAACATTGGAATTTGCCCTAAGAGACGATGATTTGAGAGATTATACGATCGATTTAATGAAAGATAAAATGGAGCGATATGGTGGATAAGATGACCCCACATAAAGGGGGAGTGATATTTTCCTTGCTCCTTTCTTCCTTTTTTGTCTTGGATTCATTTTCAGCCCTCGTGCCCATGGAGTCTCTTTTTAGAAACGCAAGTAACGGTGAGATCAAGAGAAATTCGGCCGCCTTGCGTTTGAGAGTTCGAGAATTACGGGAAGAGAACCCTTTCGAGGAGTCAAGACTCTCTCGCCGTCAATTATGGGATCGGCAGTACAGTATTATTTTTACGAAGAATAAACGAAATAAAAATATCGAATTTTTACAAGTGGAGTACGAGGGGAATCCAAGTGGAAAAAAGTCGATCGAATCTTTGAAGGTGACAAGATTATATGAGTCGAAGTCCTTTTCAAGACTTTTGAGTGGAAGGAAAAATCAGGACTTAGAGAAAAATTTTTTTTGGGCAGCCATAGCCGGTATCATTTTGAATAATTCCAAGATCATGAATTCCTTTTTGAAAAAAACAAATGCGGATTATAAGACGAATCCGGAGGTGGTGAATCAAGCACTTAAAACTATCTATCGGCGTTATATGGGGTATTTGAGAAAAATCAAGGAATCTCCCGAATTGGAGGCCACATTGATCTCTCCTTTAAGCCCGATGGATCAGGAGGAGAAAAAGAAGGTTCGAGAATTACTCAAGATGCCTTTCTATATGCCCACGAACAAGGTCTCTCTTATCAAGGAAGGGGATGATTTTTTTCTTTTGCTTAGGCTTGAAAAAGTCTTGGCGAAGTTTACGAATAAAGATTTTAAACTTGTAGAACTTGGTTATCACGATTTAATCGGTGATGTCTCGTTGAAGTTTTTTGATTACGCGCCACTTTTTGAAGGATATACGGCCCCCAAAAATATCATCTGGTCTTCCGTTGGCAAGAGATATCATATTCAAATACTTTCTTTGAAATATGTGAATTACAAATCGAAAACTATGGCCAAAATGAAAAAGTCTTTTCGCCAAAGATACGGTAAAAGCTCTAGGAAAAGAAAGAGAAAACAAGTGGAATTTGATAGGCCAAAGATTTTCTTTTGATAAGCTATGATGAACTATTATGGTGTGGCCGTCAATTTCCCAAAAGTGGACTCTGTTTTAACTTATAAGTCCGATAACATTTTTCAAGTTGGAGATTTGGTTGAAGTTCCCTTAGGGCCTAAAAATCGAAAGGAAAAAGGTCTTGTCGTCAGCTGTGGAGCTGAGCAAAAAAGTAAAACGAAAGAAGATGAGGGTCGAGAGAAGAGTTTTGAGATCAAAGAGATTTTATCTCTTATCGATCATTTTCAAATCGATCATAAACTTCTCGAACTTTTGATGTGGATGTCTCGGTATTACCACTATAGTTTGGGAAAACTCACCTTTGATATACTGCCTAGATTTTTAGTTCGTCCCAAGAAACTCAATTTTTTTGAAGGGCAAGGGGAAGAGTTTGAGTTTAGTCCCAACTCTGTTCAAAAAGGAATCGTAAAAAAAATTGAATCCCAATTTCAAAGCGGCCACTCGACTCATCTCATCCATGGCGTGACGGGTTCAGGAAAAACAACTATTTATATCGAGTTGATGAGAAAGATTATGGAAAAAGGGCAATCGGTTCTTTTCTTGATACCGGAAATCAATTTGACGTTGCCGTTTCTTGATCTCTTTAAGCGTCATCTCAAGGGGTCGATTTATTGTTACAATAGTTCCGTAAGTCATTCGGACAAATTTGGTCTTTGGAAAGAACTTGAAAATAGTGATGACCCCAAACTCATTTTAGGGGCCAGAAGTTCTGTTTTCCTCCCCTTGAAAAACTTAGGGCTTATCATTATTGATGAAGAGCATGATTTATCATTTAAGCAAGAGGATAGATGCCCTTACCATGCGAGAAATATCGCGATCAAGAGGGGGAAAATTTTAAACATCCCCGTCGTCATGGGTTCCGCAACTCCTTCAACGGAAGTTTTAAAATTATTTGAAGGGAATGACGAAAAAATCAAAAGAAATTATCATCGCATGAAAACTCGTGTCGATTCTGCAACTCTTCCCCAAATCAATTTGATCGATATGAGGAAGAAGGATCAACGAAGTGACGATCAGGATTATTGGCCTATTTCCTTGGAGAGTATTGCCGAAATGAAAAAGGTTTTGAATAAAGGGGAACAAGTCCTGGTTTTTGTCAATCGTTTAGGTTATGCCAATTATTTTCAATGTCGGGCCTGTGGGTATCAATTTTTTTGCAAAAATTGTTCAGTCCCACTCAAATACTTTAAATTGAAAAACCTATTGAAATGCCAACATTGTGATTATGAAGAAAAAGTGCCCGTGGAATGTCCCGAATGTTATAATTTAAAACTCTTGCAACGAGGATTTGGGACGGAGAAGGTTTTGGAGGTCATTCAAGACCTGTTCCCCGATAAAACCGTTAAGCGTTTTGATCGTGAGGAATTAAAGACGATGAGAAAAGTTGAGGAAAGATTAAACGAATTTCATGACGGCAAGATTGATATTTTGATTGGAACTCAAATGTTGTCCAAGGGACATAATTTTAAGAGAGTGAATCTCGTTCTCGTTTTGGGAACCGATGCGCAGTTGAGTTATCCCGATTTTAGATCTCAGGAGAAGGCCTTTCAGCAGATATTTCAAATCTCCGGGCGCGCAGGAAGGTTTGGGAGTGAGGGCAAGGTTCTCATCCAAACATTTATGCCTCAAGCAAAAATCTACACCCATCTTGGAAAAGGCGATGAGGACACTTTTTACAGGGAAGAGCTTTTGCTAAGAAGAGAGTATGGATATCCCCCTTACTCAAAAATGGCCATGATCTATTTACATTCAAAATCTTCTCTTCAGCTATCCGAAGATGCGAATCGATTGGGTCGCTTTCTTGAGTCCGTTCGGGATAAGCACTTTGCGAACGTGGAACTCCACGGCCCAAGGATGTGCAATATAGAAAAAAGGGCCGGCCGATTCTCCCAAATGATTCTCATAAAGTCCGAGTCTATCAATCAGCTTCATAATCTTGTGGAGACCATGAGGCTAAATTTTAAACCCCGCCACGCGATCTCTTTCCAATGGGATATCGATCCCATGAATATTCTTTAAAGATTTCAACGGCTTATGGCTTTTGTTGACTTGGAAGGGGATGTAAAAAGATGGGAAAAAGAACTCAAGTTGTAGTCTTTTCCACCCGAAAAGCTATCATAGTATCTTGGGGGAATTTTGTGAAAATTGTCTTGACCCTTTTTCTTTTCTTTTCTTTTTCGACTTTACCGAAAACACAAATAGCATGGGGCTCTTCCGGTGAGTGCAGCACTTTAGATAATCAAGTCGATTTAAAACGTATTTGCGAGGCCAAGGTGAGGTACGAAAAGGCCGAGGGGGATTTAGAAGCGGCCCAAAGAAGTTACGAAATCGAAAAGAAAAAGGCGGATGAGAGAGCAAAGGACACCGAAGAGATCATTTCGGAAAGTGATATTGCCGTCTCAAAAAAGGAACGAGAAGAGCTTATTCAAGAAAGGGATAAAAAGATAGAGAGTTTGGGACAAGCGAGAGAGGCCCAAGAGCGAGAGAATGCGAAAAGAGAGCTTAGGCAGATCATGGCGAGAATAAAGGAAAAAGAGTCCGAGATCAAAAGGCGAGAGGATCGCTTGAAGGCCCTTGTCGAAGGCATGAACTCAACTCTCACGGACGCCGAGCAATCTTTAGAACGGGCCAAACGAGAGAAAGAAGAGGCGAGGGAAGCACTCAGTAATGCCGAAAAAAAGGTGGATTACGGAGGAGATTGTGACGATTGCGCCGAAGGTATTCTTCAGTCCATTACGAGCGGAAATTCTTCATTGGCCCATATTGCCATCATCTCTGAATTTGCACAATTTAGCAGTCTTTTTGGTGCCCTTAAAAAGGATTTGGAAGGTTATATCGGAGAGGATCCCAAAGCATGGGGACGTGAGGGAAAAGATCTCTTCAGTAGGGTAAGAAAGATCCTTTGGGGAGATGCGGACGAGGGAGGAGAGGGTCTCGTCGCTTATTATCAAGATCTTTTGGAAAAGATAGAAGAAAAGGAGCGCTCTAACGAAAATGATGAGCAACTTTCGGTTCTAAAGGGACTCAAAGGAGAGATCGAGCAGTTTTTGAGTTTTGTGAGCGAGCATTTTAATCCT
>JAPONP010000172.1 GCA_026713835.1 Bacteriovoracales bacterium | reverse complement strand
GGGGGGAAAAAAGCGCCCCTGCAAAGCACCATACAACCTTGTTATCTATATTTTTCTCTAAAAAAAAGAACATTATAATGAGAAAAAGATCAATGAAAAGAGCATCTAATATCTTTATAAAACTGATATAATCTTCATTTTCTATTTTTGTACTACAAAGATAAAAATATTTAAAAATAACATATAAAACCATACAGAAAAAAACGATTGGAAATATATCCACTCGATTGAGGGCTAAATAAGCAAGTTGAAGTTGTAAAACCATAAAGGAAGAAGAAAGAAAGAAAATATATTTAAAGATATTTCCAATAGACTGTTTTTTATATTGCATATCTCGAATATAGCTTTTTATAAATCTTTTTAATACAAATCGGATTGACATTTCTGATCTTTCCGACTTTCCAAATCCATATTCTGATAACTTTCCGATGACTCCCAAAATGAGAAATGACAAAAAAAAGGGATATATATAGATTAGATCTTCAGTTTTCATAATCCCTTGAACGGAATACCAGTATTTTTAATGAAAGAATCCCTATTATAGAGATTATAAAAATGACGGCCCTTTTATCGTGACTGATCTCTTCAATAGTCAAAATGATGAAAAGAGTAAGCATAAGTAAGAGGTACATTGTTATAAGAAACCTGAAACTGAGGTATCTTCCCCAAACAAATATCCTCGTCCTATTAATTATTTCTTTTCTTTTTTTACCGGATTTCAAAGCAAGGGGCACAAAAAAAATTGTCCAAAAAAAAATATTGATTAGGGAAAGATAAAAAAATTTTTCGGGAAAGTCTAAATTCATCAATGATTTAATATCTATTTTACCAATAAATGTGCATTAGTTGCTGTAATCATTATCTTTTCCCAAAAGAAACCAAGAAATAAGATTGGAAAACAAATTCCAAGCATGACAAGTTGGTTGATGAATGTGAATCCTTTTATATTTTCCTCATAAGTAGCATCCTTAAAAACCATACTTTGTACAATTCTTAAATAATAATAAAGGGAGATCACCGAATTTAAGGCCGCAATAATGGCCAGTGTATAAAACCCCTTATGAAGTGATGCTGATAAGATATTATATTTGGCGATAAATCCACCAAAAGGAGGGATTCCCCCTAACGAAAACATAATAATAATCATAGCTATGGACATAAAAGGATGAGATTTTATCAATCCATCGAAAATTCCAAATCGGTCTGAGTTAAACTGATCTCCCAAAAAAGAAGTTATTCCAAATGCCCCCAATGTCATGAAAAGATAAATAACGCCATAAAAGCATATTGCAGAAATTCCAATTTGATCGATAACTAAAACTCCAATAAGCATAAAACCGGCATGAGAAATAGATGAATACGCAAGCATCCTTTTCACCGATTTTTGACCTATAGCTAAGATATTACCAAGAGTTATCGTCAGTATGGCCACTACTTGAAGGAAACCTACCCAAGAATCCTGGAGAACTCCGCTTTTATCAAAAAAGATATGTGTTATCCTAACGATAACGGCGATTCCGGCTATCTTGGGAACAATCGCAAAAAAAGTTGTCACGGGAATGGGAGAACCCTCATAAACATCGGGAGACCACATATGAAAAGGAACACATGCTATTTTATAGCCTAAGCCCACAAAAACCAAAACAAAAGAAGGGAGAAGGATGAGCATCTTTGTCTGATCGAGTGTTGATAAGCTCTCCAAAACTTCTGAGAAATGGATCGTTCCTAAAATCCCATACAGATGGGCCATTCCAAAGAGCATAACCCCGGAAGTAATTCCTCCATAAAGGGCATATTTTATTCCTGCCTCCGTAGATTTTCCGTCATTTCTCTTCAAGGCAGCCAAGACATAACTTAAAATGGAAAGGGTTTCGATTCCCAAGTAAACCGTTAGAAAGTTATTAGCCGATGCCAAAAGCATTCCCCCAACGAGAACACCCATAGCCAAGATTACAAATTCGCTCTTATGATTTTCTGCGATGTCTTTTGAAACGAAGGCCACATACAAGGATCCCAAGACACCGAGAACCATAATTATTTTCACCATGGTGCTAAAAGGATCAATAATGACCGCACCGGTAAATATCGGTGTTGCGGAAAGAGACATATTCTTGGAAAGAGAAATCAAACAAAGAATGAGTCCTATTCCCGCCGCAGAAAAGATATAATCTTTTGCCTTGTCAAATTTTCCCACTGCAGCTTCTAGGAAAAGAGCCCCTATCATCGTCACAACGGCGATGAGTTCGGGAACATAGCGAGATAAATTTGCAATAAGTGTCGTCGTCATTATCTTATTTACCGATCCAACAGTGTCACAAGTTGCCCAACCGATGCCTTCATTATATTGAGCAATGGTGCCGGGAAAATTCCAAAAAAGATGACGGCTACACAAAGAGGCAGCATATAAAAGATCTCTCTTTTATTCATGTCCTTGTAGCCCTTGATATCGGGATTGACCTCACCAAAAAACATTCTTTTATACATCCATAGTAAGTACGCTGCTCCGATCAAAAGACCCAGAGCCGCCATAACGGTAAAAGCGGTGTATTTTTCAAAGATTCCCAAAAAGATCAATGCTTCTGAAATAAATCCCGATAGTCCCGGCAATCCAAGCGAGGCGAACATTCCAATGATGAAGATCAATGTGAATTTTGGAAGATGGGATGCTATTCCTCCAAAACCTTTGGAGCCATCGGGACGAATGATCCAACGATGATGTGATCTCTCATAAAGAATACCCACAAGTAAGAACATCATGGCCGTCGATGTTCCGTGGTTAAACATTTGAAGAACGGCCCCATTCATTCCCTGAGGAGTCATCGCACTTAAACCCATCATGACAAATCCCATGTGGGAAATCGACGAATAGGCAATAAGCCTTTTAACATCGGTTTGCGCCATAGCACAAAATGCCCCATAGAGAACGTTGATAAGGCCTAGAAGGGCCACAAAATCTGCATAATAAACCGAAGCCTGAGGAAAAATCGGGTAAGCAATTCTTAAAAACCCGTAAGTTCCCATTTTTAGCAAAACTCCTGCCAAAATAACTGAAACCGCCGTGGGAGCCTGAACATGGGCGTGTGGAAGCCAGGTGTGAAAGGGGAAGACGGGAACCTTTATGGCAAAACCGATAAACATCAACCAGAAAAATAATTTGTCGAAAGCCCATTCTGTCCCAAAAAGACTAATGGAAAGATCGGACCATCTTCCTCCGGAAAGGGCCAAGATATTAAAAGCATTGTCTCCTTTACCCGCCGCATAGTAGAGGGCAATAATTCCCACAAGCATAAGAAGGGATCCAAAAAACGTATAGAGAAAAAACTTAACCGCAGCATACTCCTTATTTTCCCCTCCCCATACTCCGATAAGAAAAAACATTGGCAAAAGCATGACTTCCCAATAGACGTAAAAAAGGAAAAAATCCAACGCAAAGAAAACGCCAAAAACAGCCGATTCCAACATCAAAAGAAGGGCAAAGAAAGCCTTTACTGATTTTTCAACCGTCCAAGAACTTAAAATACATAGAAAAAATAAAAGACCCGTTAGTAACGTCATGGGAAGAGAAATACCATCAATCCCTAGACGATAGTAGATATTGAACTGAGGTATCCAAGGAACCGTAACAGAAAAGGATTTTTGAATACCCCCAACACTATTATCAAAATTTAGATAAAGTAATATGGTTAGCCCAAACGTCAAAAACGTTGTCAATAAGGCTGCATAACGAATCATATCCTTCTTTTCTTTTTGGATAAAACATATCCCAATCATCCCAATAACAGGTAACCACAATATCCAATTTAAAAGGTTGTACACGGTATTCTCCTTCTCTTCATATATCTTTCCAGGCCCGCCCTAAGCTGTACTTATCCTAAACATATAAAAAGCCAATACTAAAAATAGAACAATAAAATAAAATTGAACCTTACCGGCGAGTAAAAATCTTAAACCCTTATTGAGTACATCTTTAATCACAAACCCAAATCCATCGACTCCAATTTTATCAACGGCATAACGATCAAAAAAATCTGCTATTCGATAACAATATCTTGAAATATGCTCCCAGCCATCAATGGCATAGCGATCATAAATCCCAAGATCAAAATTTGCGAGTAACCGATTAAATTTCAAAAGACCTCGCCGTATGACTATTTTGATATAAAAATGATCCATATAATACTTATTGACGAGAATTTTATAAAACTTTGCAGCCCTAGAGATTATCCTTTCAGAGGAAAAACTTTGTCGAATATACATAAGAAAAGCTATCAATATCCCGATTGAAGCAATGACAACGGAAGCAATTGCACTTATGATGTGGGCCGTATGAAGCCTATGTTCATCTTCTTCATTTAATCCATAATCGTGGCTCTCGTAGGAAGATTTTGGCCATAAAATTTTATCTCGATTGTCTTGAGTTGAGAGCTTCTCCTTAGAATATGTCGTAAAGTTTTTGGGAATAGGCTTCACCATCAAAACTTTAAACCATTCGTATTTTTCTCCTCCGAATTTAACAATGCCTTGTCCCGAAGGAGAGCCGCTAAAAAAGATACCCAAAGTAAAGATTGACAAGAGGAGGAGGGGCACGTTTCGATTCCATTTGAGAGATTCCTTGTGGCAATGCTTATAAACGTCTTCATCTCGAGGCGCCCCAAAAAATGTCAAAAACATCATCCTAAACATATAAAACGCCGTAAGCCCCGCCCCCAAGGCCCCCAGTAAATAGGCCACCCAATACACCTTATTGGTCATGGCCATATAAAGGGCATCTCCCAATATCCGATCTTTGGAAACGAATCCACTAAAAAGCGGCACTCCCGAAATGGCCAACGTACAGGCCATCATAGCCAAAAAGGTTAGAGGCAATTTAGTTTTCAGTCCTCCCATGCGAGGCATTTCCTGAACATGATCGTGGGTTTGGTGATCGTGTAGGGAGTGGATGACAGATCCCGCACTCAAGAAAAGACAAGCCTTGAAGATCGCATGGGTAATCAAATGCATAAAGGCTGCATTATAGGCCCCAACTCCTACCCCTAAAACCATGTAGCCCAATTGGGAAATCGTCGAATAGGCTAAAACGGCCTTCAAATCTGTTTGGACAAGGGCAATGGTGGCGGCCCCAAAAGCCGTGAGTCCTCCCACACAAGCAATGAAAGGTGTTATCCCTCCTAGTTCCATGAGGGGATACATTCTAAGGGAGAGGTAAACCCCTGCGGCGACCATCGTCGCTGCGTGGATTAAAGCAGAGCAAGGAGTTGGGCCCATCATAGCATCCGGCAACCAGACTTGGAGGGGAAATTGAGCCGATTTTCCAACGGTTCCGGCAAAGATACAAAATCCTGCAAAGGTGGCCAAAGAAATTCCTAGAACCATCTTCCCTTCAAAAACGCCATTGGCTATCGCCGAATAGATATCGACGTAGTTAACCGTTCCAATAACTCCCCAGATAGCGACAATTCCAAGAAGAAAAATGACATCTCCCACCCTCGTCGTCATAAAAGCCTTGAGAGAAGCCTCTCCTGCTTTTTCCTTCTCATGGTAAAAGCCGATAAGGGAATAGGAACAAAAGCCCATAATTTCCCAAAAGATGAACAGGGAAAGAAGGTTATCGGATAAAACCAACCCAATCATGGCCGAAGTAAAGAGGGAAAGATAAACGAAAAATTTTCCGTATTTTTTATCGTCGGCCATATACCAAATTGAAAAAACGTGGATGAGGGTAGCCACTCCCGTCACCATGAGCAACATCACCGCGGCCATATTGTCGATATAAATTCCCAAATCGACACTAAACTCAAGCCCCTGGGAAGAAAGATCGAACCAGTTGAAATACTTATGGATGTAATAATCTTTTGAAAATTGACTAAAGATAAAATCCGAAAAGATTTTAGCCGAAAATAAAAACGATACGAAAATGGATACGGTAGAGATGGCCATAGCCAGCTTTTCAGATCTTTTGACGATGAATGAACCAAGGACAAAGGCCAAAAAGGGGAGCAAAAAAATGGGTAGTATCGTAAAAATCGTGTATTCCATATTCCCTAAGCCCTATCAAACCTCATCATTAAGCCAAACCGCTTCGTCGATATGAATGGATTTTCTCACCTGAAAGAATCTGATGACGATAGCGAGCCCGACCGCAGCCTCTGCGGCAGCGACAACGATAATAAAGAGAGAAAAAATATGCCCGTCGATATTATTTGTTAAAAACCTGGAGTAGGCCACAAAATTCAAGGCACTTGCATTGAGAATAAGCTCAATCCCCAAAAGAATCGCAATGATATTCTTTCTGGCCATCATGACGACAATTCCCAGTATGAAAAGAATCATCGAAATAATTAAATAAGGGGCCAATCCCATCGTATAAACTCCATTCTATTTTTCTTTTGACGTTTCAGGGCGCGCGATAATGGCCGCTCCTATTAAGGCCCCCAGCAAGAGAACCGAAGACATTTCAAAGGCCAAAACATGATCGGTCAAAAGAAGGGTTCCTATTTCATCGACTGTCGATTCAAAAAGAGAGGGGTCGGTGGGCGCAGTTTTTTTCCCCAATCCTATCCCAAACATTCCCAAAAGGATTTTTCCCACGGAAAGGAAAAAAACCAGGGCCGTTATCAGTCCCCAAGTGAGAGTTCTCCTATTTCCCATCGCAGGCAAGAGAAATGAACCGACTTTTTCCTCGGGCTTATTTCCCGTGAGCATAATGGCAAATAACATCAAAATGATGACCCCACCCACATACACCATAAACTGTACCGCCGCTATAAAATTGGCCCCCAAAGTCACATAAAGCCCGGCCACTCCAATAAAACAGCCCAAAAGGGCCATACATGAATGCATGAGATTGCGAACGACAACGACCATAATGCCCGATGCAATCGTTAGGGTAGCCGAAAGGAAAAAAAGAACCGTCAAAAACATAGGGCCAAATCCATATCCATCCTAACTAAACTCAATGCCCCCCGGATGCGGCACCCACTCCGCTTTCAAATAGGAGAGACACGATGGATTTACCGTCAAAGCAGTACATCCATAAAGCGCATCCCACAAGATTGAAAAGGGCAATGGGAGTCAAATACTTCCAGCAAATCGTCATAAGTTGATCCACTCGAATCCTGGGCAAAGTCCACCGAACCCATATCACCACATAATAGAGAATAAGGGTTTTGGTAAAAAAAGCCCCAAGCTGCAAGAGCTGACCCAAGGGATGGTCCTTAAGTAATTCTCCGGGCACGTTATAACCACCGAGAAAAAGAGCTGCGGCGACGGCACACAAAACAAAGACTTCCACATATTCAGCCAAGGCAAAAAAGGCAAATCTCATTCCGGTGTATTCCGTGTGGTAGCCTGAAACCAATTCCGATTCCGCTTCGGGAAGGTCAAAGGGGGCCCTATTGGCTTCAGCCAGGGCCCCAACAAAGTAAACGAAAAAAGCCAAAAAGGTGAATGGGTTGTGGAAGAGAAACCATCTATGGGGTAAGCCTCCTTGGCTACCGACGAGAACGTCAAAGCTCATGCCTCCCGAGAGCAAGACGATGGCCAGAACGGAAATGACGACCGGAATCTCATAGCTAATGATCTGAGAAGCTCCTCTCATACCTCCCAGTAAAGACCACTTCGAGTTGGGGGCATACCCCCCAAGAAAGACCGCAATTCCCACGAGAGATGAGACCGCCAATAGATAAAAAACCCCAATGTCGAGATGAACCATGGTTAAGCCCGAAGAGAGGGGGAGGACGGCAACCGTCATAAAAACACCCACCATGGCCAAGAGGGGGGCCAAGTAAAAAACGAAGCGATCCGCCCCGACCGGAACGATATCTTCTTTGAGAACCATTTTAATTCCGTCGGCTAAAAATTGAAGAATCCCGTAGGGGCCCACCCTATTGGGCCCGATTCTGGCCTGCAAATCGGCTGATATCTTTCTCTCTGCGTAGGTTCCCAAACCTCCTATGGGCATCAAAACCAAAAATACCAAAAGCGACGCAAAAACCGCATAAATCAGAAAGGAAAGAAGAGAAGTGGTATCAAAGCTCAAAAAAGCAGATGTGGATTTGATGGTTTGGTTAAACCAATCAAATCCGGAAAGATAGGGAATCAGTCCACCGTTCATTATTCTACAATCCGTGTTTCTATTCTACTTGTTTGCGTTTATAGCTTTTCACCCAATCCAAATCGCCCTTTCTCCAGCAATAGGCCATTCCGGAAATGAGGATCAGCATGAAAATGAGAACTTCTATGAGGGCGAGGCCTCCTCTGCCCATATCATTGAAACTTTTAAAAACGCTGACGACGGGAAACATTAAAACCGACTCCACATCGAAGATGATAAAAATAAGCCCAACCACATAAAAGCGAACATTGAACATGGACCAAGCCATCCCCACGGGAAGCTCTCCACATTCGTAAGGGGTCGTTTGAAACTTGGAGGATTTCTTTGGGGCCAAGAAAACGGAAAGAAAATGTCCGCCCAAAACCACCCCAACCGTCAAGGCGATCAAGATGAGAACGGGCATAAAAACATCAATGGAATACACCGACATCTACTCCCTTTTTTTTGGAGTTCCTATAGGAGAAACGGAGGTCGAATATCACCCCCTAGACTACAAAATTGAATGAACATTGAAAACATAAATCAGGGGGTTCGGGAAAGGAGTCTATGGGAGATTTTGGGAGGGTGGTCAAGGCGCAAGGGGAAGTGCAATGCTCGATGCGTCATTTCCCCTCGATCTCCACCAATTTTAACAATGTCCGTATTCCCCTATTCCCCTTCTCCTCAATTTCTCGTAAATAGGTTCCATGACTCACTTTAGGGCCTTAGAAAATTTCATGGGCGAAATCCTCCGAGACGAACGGCGGCGAGATGGGGAATCGAAAAAATCCATCCACCTCCGGGGCCTCGAAGATTCCCAATGGATTTTTATACAAAACGAGATGGGCCTTGGGACCCCGGACGCCCATCACCTCCTCATCTTCGACTCCCAAGAAAAGGCCGAATACCATCACGGACAGTTTAGGGAAAGTTTGGGAGGGAAAGGGCTTTTTTACCCGAGCCTTGATGCGTCGCCCTATGGTGCCCATATTCACTCGGATTGTTCCTTGGTGGAGCGTTTTGCCATTCTCTCGTCGTTGGCAGCATCATCTGGGCCTTTCGTCATTTTTACCTCCCTGGATGCGGCCCTTCTCCTCATGCCTTCCCCCTCGTTTTTTGTGGAATATGAAATAAATCTCGCCGTTTCGGATATCATCTCTCCGGAGGATTTGGCCAAACGCCTTTTGTCCATAGGTTTTCGCCCCACGGATTCCGTGGAAGAGCCCGCCACCTTTTGTCGGAAAGGAGAAATTTTTGATCTCTATCCCGTTCAAGGACCTCCTTTAAGGATTCATTATTTCGACGACATGATCGAAGAAATTTTTTCCATCGATCCCCAAACACAAAGAACACAACGGGACTCTTCCCATGAGACCATCTCTTTGGCCCCGGCACCCTCCATCTTTAATTCTTCTTCCTTCCCATCAAGGCTCAGGGCCCGGCTTCCAAGGTTTGGACCCCACCAAAAGGTCAAAGAATCCGCAAGAAAAAATATCTTGAGCAAACTTAGTGAAGGAAATCTTTTTGAATCCTACTCCCTCTACTGCCCCCTTTTCCTTTCGGAACAGTCTTATTTATTTGATTACTTGAGTCCCGAACAAGACCTTATTCACTTTTTTAATAGCGATGAAAGTGAAAAGGGATTGGCCAATCTTATGGAAGAACTTGAAAAAGAATATGAAGACACCTCATCGAATAATGAAAATGACTGCATCCTTCCTCATCCAAATTCATTGTACGACTTTCGATATAGGGAAGAGAAACAAAATAGCGCCATCTGGACTCGATTTAAAAATATCCATATTGACCCTTCACACCTCACCCCTTTAGACCTTGAAAGTCCATACGAAAATGAAATCAATGAAAGCGAAGAAGAAAAGCTCATTCATTTTCATTTTGAGCCTTCAGTCAGCTATTTGAGAAAAACTTATCCTGAAATTCTAACCGGATCTGCCAATTTAAAAACGGTCATTCAATCTCTTCTCCAATGTGCAAAAGAGAATAAAAAAATCTTGATCGTTTTGGCCTCTTGGACTCAATCATCCTCTAAAAAAGAGATCGAAAATATGCTCCACCTTCTCTTGGAGTCGGATGGCGAAAGTGTTCTTCCTTCCAATATCGAGTTTTATGAAGGGTATTTAGAAAGTGGATTTCACTACCCCATAGAAAACCTCCTCGTCTTTTCCGAGTCAGATTTTTTCAATACAAAAAAGAAAAGGGCCTCTAGGCAAAAAATTGTAAAAAACCCGGATCTCTTCGCCGAACAACTGAGTTCTCTCAAAATGAATGATTACGTCATCCATAAAGAATATGGGATTGGAGTTTATAAGGGTTTAAAAACCATGAGTTTTGGAGAAAACAAAAATGATTTTCTCGTCATCCACTACAAAGATGAGGATAAACTCTACGTTCCCGTTTATAGAATGGATCTCGTTCAAAAATATGCCGATTCTTCCATGGCAACAAAAATTGCAGGTCTTAAGAATAATAAATTCAATCAAATAAAAAAACGGGCCAAGGAATCCGCCAAAAAACTCGCCTTTGATCTCTTAAAGATACAAGCCGAAAGAGAAGGCCAAAATGGGTACCGATTTTCTCCTCCGGGGAGTCTTTTTCGTGAATTTGAATTGAAATTTCCTTTCCAAGAAACCAATGATCAAATTTCAGCCATTGAAGATATCCTTTCGGATATGCAACGCTCTAGGCCTATGGATCGACTCATTTGCGGTGATGTGGGTTTTGGCAAGACCGAAGTCGCCATGAGGGCAGCCTTTAAAGCAGTTGAAGATGGAATGCAGGTGGCCATCATCGTTCCGACGACGATCTTGGCCCTTCAACATTACCACTCCCTCCAAAAAAGATTTGAACATTTCCCCGTCGAAATCGATTTTCTCTCAAGGTTTAGAACGAATAAGGAAACGAAGCTCTTGATGGAAAAGGCCCAGTCGGGAAAAATTGATATTCTCATAGGAACCCATAAACTCTTATCCAATAAATTGATCTTTAAAAATTTGGGGCTTCTCATCATCGATGAAGAACAGCGCTTCGGCGTTTCCCATAAGGAAAAGCTCAAATCCATAAGGGCTTCCATCCACGTTCTCACTCTAACGGCCACTCCAATCCCAAGGACATTGCAACTGGCCTTCTTGGGACTTCGGGAACTTTCTCTTATTAGAACGGCCCCTCCCAAACGACAATCCATCAAAACCTATATCATCAAACACGATGACGAAACCGTAAAGAAGGCCATCCAAAGCGAACTCAAGAGGGGAGGTCAGATATTTTATGTTCATAACCGTGTTCAAAGCATCGATAAAACGGCCCAATACATAAAAGACCTTATTCCCTCCTTAAAAATGGTCACGGCCCATGGTCAAATGCCGGAAAAGGAATTGGAAAATAAAATCAGCGACTTTTACAACCGCCGCTATGATCTTCTCCTTTCGACAACCATTATTGAATCCGGTCTCGACATACCTTTGGCCAACACGATGATTATAGAACGGGCCGACTCTTACGGATTGGCCCAACTGCACCAATTGCGAGGTCGTATCGGACGCTCCGAACGGAAAGCCTATGCCTATTTTCTCGTTCCAAACGACCGCAATGTTTCTCAAACCGCTTCCCAAAGGCTCAAGGCCCTACAGGTTTATGCGGATATTGGACAGGGATTTTCCATCGCCTCATCCGATTTGGAAATTAGAGGTGCCGGGGATATTTTAGGGGCCGAGCAATCAGGCCACCTCGATGCCGTGGGCCTTGAAGTCTATATGGAACTTCTTAAAGAAGCCATCCATGAGTTGAAAGGAGAAGAATCGGCCCCTCGGCAAAATATCGAAATTCAAACCCCCTTTAGTTGCTTTATTCCAAATTCTTATATCACCGACGATAAAGAGCGCCTTAAAACCTACAAACGTCTTGCGAACTTAGAGGATCTCGATTCCCTCGAATCCATCAAAGAGGAGCTTCAAGAGCGTTTTGGCGTGATGCCCCTCGAACTCCGGCAACTCTTTGAGCTTTTTTCTATCAGGATTGTTTTGCTTCCCGCAGGGATTGAGGCCCTCAAAGTGGTCGGGGCCTGCATTGAGATGAAATTTTCCGAGCCATTTTTGAACCAAAGAGAAAAATACCGCGATCAAGTCGTTCAATTTTTCATTTCTCGCCCCAGGCAATATAAATTGGGCAAAGACTATTCCGTAACCCGAGTCTTTTCCTCCACTATAACGTTGGAAAAACTTTCGCAGTTTTCTCGGGATATTGCACAACAAATCATTCCATGTTAGCGTCATTAGTAAAGAAGAACTATTTTACCATGGGAGTTTTCCCTATGAAATCGACACTTTTTCTTATTATCCTTTTTCTCCACTCCGTAGCCTTTGCCAAAAAGGATCCGGTTCTCGTCACCGTCAACGGAAAAAAAATTTACAAATCCGAATTTTTAAAGGCCTATCGGCAAAGCAAGCTCTTTGTTTCCAATCAAGTTGTGACGAAAAAGAAAGTCTTAGATGATCTGGTTTCCAAGGCCATCGGTGTTCAGATCGCTAAGAAAAATAAACTGGATCGAGACCCCATCGTCGTAGAAAAGATCGAAGATATTCTCTACCATGCCCAAATATCAAAAGACCTTGAAAATCAACTTAAAAAAATTAAGGTTTCCGATATCGATGTCAAAAACTACTATAAAAAGAATAAAGAGTACCGAACGGCTCAAATTTTACTGAGAACCAAAGCAAATGCCACTCCCAAAGAGATCAATAAAACCCTTCGGGTGGCCCAAGAGATTCGGGCCCAAGTCGTCAAAAATCCGGATAAATTTGGCGAATTGGCCAACAAATACTCCCAAGCGGGAAATTCAAAAACGGGAGGAGATATGGGATTTTTGCCTCCCATGCGCTACGCCCCCCAATACTTTTCGGCCATCAACGGTCAAAAGATCGGCCATATCACCTCCCCCATAAAAACCCAATTTGGATTCCACATCGTCAAAATCCTGGGGATCAAAAAGTTTAAAGACATCAACCTGGGCGTGTATAAAAAAGCCGTTTACGATAAGAAGCGAAATGCTATTCTCAAGCGTTACTTCAAAGGTTTGAGAAAAAAGGCAAGAATTGTCGTCAACGAGAAGGTCTTGTCCTCTCTCAAAGAAATTTAAGGGCTTTAGCCTTTTTAGTAGCCGACCTGCGTGTGGTCGATAGTTTTTTGTTGATCGATCGTCCACACGTCGACGGACGGGGGCGTCGTTCCATTATCAAAAATCACCCCTGCGGCCCCCATAACAAATGTCTGAGCAGTGATGGGATTAGCGATATTGGGTAGTTCATCTTTGCCGGCAGCAGTTCTGTTCACCGGTGGGTCGTTGGGGTCAACTGCCTGCACTTCCCACTCTCTCGCGTCCCCAGCTCCTCTACACTGCTCTGCAAAACCCACGACCT
>JAPONP010000171.1 GCA_026713835.1 Bacteriovoracales bacterium | reverse complement strand
CACGGCCGTGCGAAATGAAAAAACCTTCTGCGTCGGCCAGTATAATTCTTGCAAAAACAAACCAGCGACAAACAAAAGGTTTTTTCTATGTCCAAAGCTATCTCAATCGAATCCACAAATAAAGTCCTATCGCCCCATGGAGGCCTTGTTTTTTTTAATGACATGGTGGAAAATCTGGACTTCCGAGAAAGACTACGTGCGCTACTTCCTAAAAAAGGACTCACTCTCGTTATCTAATAAGCGGGCTTACTATTGACGAGCTAAGAGTTTCAACGGTTCCAAGATATTCATTGACCTTTTCGCCGCCTTCACCGAATCGCAATCTTGCTTTAAAGAATAAAGATAATAAAAATGAATTATAATTTTAAGGATAAGGAGTTTTTTATGTACCTTTTAATTTTTCTTTTAGGAATTTCATTTACCGCCTTGGCCGATATCGGCGTTCCTCTAACAAATGATGCCGATACCATAGGACTTTATAAATTTGACTCGGATACGACGGCTTCGGTGATAGATTCGTCGAGTTCTCCTGTTACGGGGGTAGCGATGGATTCATCTATCGAAGCAATCCCTTCCATTGATTCTAGCTATGGCCTAGGACGCAAGTTTAGTGCCTCTTCAAGTTATATCTCTCTTGGAGTTGTAAGGGGAACTAAATTTGATCTTAGCGGAGAGATGACGATTTCTATTGAAGCGATCATTCACTTGACGGCCAATGCCAATGCTACTCATGTGATCTTCGATAACGATGAGGTGCAATTCTTGATCGTTGATAACAAATTGGCCGGTTTTGTAAGGCAGGAGTCGGGTTTTGTGGGATTTGTCGGGGAAAAAACTCTCTCTCTCAATACAAGCTATCGGGCGGCCCTCGTGTTTTCGGGAGGCAGGCTTGGGCTTTTTGTCGATGGAAAAAATGTGGGAGGTTTTAAGGTCAAAGAGTCCATTGCTCAAACTCCAAGCGATGAAGTGGCGGTCTATATCGGAGGTAACCCGGATGGGGCCTATTTCCCCGGTTTTATCGATGATATGAGGATAAGTCGTAGGGAAAGGCGTGATAATGCTCCACCTAAAGTGACATTATTATCTCTTCAAGACGGTGCTATCGTGACGGAAAAAAGGCCAAACCTTAACATCGCTTTTAGCGATGAAAGCAGGGCGATTGATGTTTCGAGTGCGAAAGTTTACGTCAATGATACCTTGCAAACGGGACTTACGGTGAGTTCAACCGGAATTACGGGAAAAATTGAACAGGATTTAAGTCGAATTTTTCCAAATGAAATTAAAGTTGAAGTCAGTGATAACGCCGGAAACTTAAGTCAAACCATATCTTCCGTATCCAGACGCCTTTTGGTCAGGCAAACAGAATATGAAGTAGATGAGGATACCCTTCTTCTCTATCATATGAATGAATTTGCACCATGGGATATGGCGGATGAATCTGTATTGAACAGGGATGCCTTGTGGGTGCCTCAAAATGAGTATGTTCGTGTTAGCGAAGGTGTATTTGGTAATGGAAAATATTTTAGAGGAACCTCAAGGGGTATGGTCGCTCCTAAAGTGAATATCCCCGGAGAGGCGTTTACTTTTGAGGTATGGTTGCGACCCGAGGCCGATCCGTCTTCTAGTACTATTTTAAGTACACAACAGCTAAAAATTGAAAGAGTGACTTCCGGTTTTATTAAAGTAACATTGATCACGAAAGAAAGAGCAAATTCCTTCCAAACAAAGAAAGCATCATTTTTATCGGGAGAGCTTCATCACTTGGCCGTGACGTGGGATGGAACGAAGGAGAATGATAATCTCACCGTTTATCGGGATGGGGTGGGAATAGAAACTTTTGATGCGCCCTATGATTGTGATTTTGCAAAGAATGCCGGGAGTGTATTGATGGGATACTCTTATACAGGTTTGATGGATGAGTTGCGCTTGTCTTCTGTGATTAGAGAGGGTTTTAACGTCATCCCAAATTTTCAAGGGGCCGGGATTATTTTCAATAATCTTAAGCATAGAGGGTCAACCTTAGAAGAGAGACCGACTCTTGATATTGAATTCAATTTATTTGAGGGTGTGAAGACCGGTGATGTGTCGATTTATCTTAACGATGTGGATCAAACATCGTCAGATCAATTGACCGTTACGACAAGAGGGGTGAGTGGAAAAATGAAAAATGCTCTTTTGCCGGGACTTAATAAAATTAAAATTGAACTGAAAAATTTAAATGATACAAAGAGAAGTAAAACGATCTTTGTTTATCATATTGAAAATCTTGGAGGTCGTCGCAATGTTGAAGCTGCGAAGGAGAATGCGGCCCTTATTTTAGATTTTGACGGAATACTTGGGGATAAATCCGCTAAAGCAATGGATATTGTTTCTTTTGACAATGGGGCACCGGGGCTTATAGGAAATTCTTTGTCGAGGGCCTTAAACACCAATCCAACGGTGATTCCCGTTAAGAGTCGATCTTTTACCATTGAAATGATGCTTAAATCGGATACCTCTTCTTTTGGAGGGCATTTCTTTTCTCTTTTTCGAGGAAGCCGTTATTACTATTCTTCTCGCTATTATCCTAATTATTGCGAGGGGATATGTGTCGAACTCAATGCTCAAGGAGATTTGATAGTTCGTCTGGATCGAAGAACGGGTTCCCATGTCTCTCCTCCAATTGAAAGGGCCGTCCCGAATGATGGGAAATACCATCATTTTGCCATGATCTATGATTATGATCGCGACTTTTCCAATCTTCTCATTTTAGTCGATGGAAAAGTCGTCTATGAAGTCGATTATGACTGTGGCTGTGATATCTCGGAGAGGAAGCTTTATATCGGCGCATCTTCTAATAAGTTTGTCGATGAGTT
>JAPONP010000170.1 GCA_026713835.1 Bacteriovoracales bacterium | reverse complement strand
CGAGGAATCCGTTCACCTTGGTATCCCTTTCCCACCAAGGCCTTTATCCCTGTGGAGAAGGGGCCGGTTATGCGGGGGGGATCACTTCGGCGGCGGTGGACGGAGTCAGGGTTTGTGAGGCGATTTTACATTCTTCCCCGACTTCCTCGACTTCCCCGAAGAAGGCCCCACATTCTTGAATGTAGTGCTTTGGTAAAAACTTGGGCGAATTTTATCCTCTTTTTGAGGGAGAGAATGGGGGTATCTATTCCTTTGTTGCCGATTGAGGGGGAGCGGCTTTTTTTCCGTTGCACAGGAAGTGACCAAAAGAAAGGCGACGGCGGTCAGTTCCTTGAGGAAGGGCTTTTTCATGGTTATAAAGCATCGGCAATAATTGGCCGTTACTTGAGTCTTTTTGAGGGGTATTAAGTTTTTTATTGGATTTGACCGATACCTTCTTGGGTTCTTTTTTAAAATCAGGGAAGAAATGAAAAAGACCGTTATTTTGTGCTATTTTCTGTGCCATTTTCTGGTTCTTAGTGCCTGTATTCCAAGGACTCAAAATGCCAGGACGCAGGGCTTGAGCGGTCCCCAAGAAAACGGGCATAAACTCAAAGACATGGATGATCCCCAATTTTTAGACGATCGTTCGTTTATTTGGGATAGGCAGGGGCGCTTCCCCAATATCTTTGCCCTTTCCGCTAGTTTTGCCTCCACATTGGAGTTGAGGGGGGCCAAGATTCATCGCTATCTCAAGGATGAGGCCAATAGGTCCAATTCTCTTTGTCTTTTGGCCCGTTTCCCTTCAGGAGCAGATCGTAAGTTATTGCTTTTGGCCCTCCTTCCAAGAAAAAAGATTTTGCTCGTGGAAAATACCCTCGAGCATTACTTCCTCGTTCAAAGTGTCGAGGAGGCCGCCAATGCTTCCGTCTGCAGTACGGGGGCCTTGAATACTCAATTGGGAAGCGACTACCCTTCGGAGTCCAGAAGCTATATCTTTTCCAAGGTCTGTGGAAATTGCTTGGGCAATGTGACGAGCGATTCTTTAAGAATTTATGAGGCCTCTTCCGGGACTCGGGTGGGGACGCTCAGTGTGGAAGATATTAGGTTTCGCTTTTTGTCTCAAAATACTCAAGGTTCGGGGGCACCGTCATGCTCCGGCACGACTCAATGTCGGGCCCTCAATCAGGGTTATGATTGTTGCCTCGAGAGGCAATGCGTGAGGGATAGAAGTGTGAGATATGGAGTTGATCAAAATAGTCAGGCCTTTTTAAGTAGCGTCCAAGATATCGCTTCCAATCCAAACCATATCTTTCAATACCCTCAGTTTTATTATTTATGCCCTGGTGAACCACCTTCTTCAGGGGACGATAACGGTGGGCCGCCGGGGAGCGTGGAGGAAAAAAAGGATCGTCTTTTGACCCTCAAACAACTTCACGAATGTACGAGTCCCTCGGAAAATGAAGAAGGGCATTGTACCGTCACCTACGAGAGGGCCGGGCCGTCCATTGCCAACGGCCAGACCTTTCAGACCCTAAGAGATGACAGAGATTTTACGGGCATTTGGTCGGGGCCCGCCAGCGATTCCGATGACTATGCCACTTTGGGTAGTATTTTGGAGGTGACTTATGCCGGGGAAATTCTCTACGATAAAAAGCATTATCGTTGTATGAGAGACGGTTTTGAATGTTACTACAAGGGGGCCTGTACGAGTTCAGCGTCTCGTTGTCCCATCAAAAGGGTTCCCTTTCCGGGAGGAAGTTGTCGATTCGATCCCGGGGCAGGGGCCTTTGGAGTGAGTTCTAACGATAATATCGTCGATGCCCAATGTATAGTGGTCAAGCCCGATTTCGCTTCTCCTCAAAATGCTCCCCATGATCGATTGGAAATAACCTATCGGGTGGATGGTTCTTGCGAAAGGGTCAATTCCCTTATCGCCAGATGTAAAAAACATTACGTCCAAGGCCAATTTGATCGACTTGATATGAAGGTGAACGATCATTCTCCAGGAAGCCAAGTCTTTAGAGTCCCAAGTTATGCGGATGTGAGCAAAAATTTTATGATTTTTGTAGATGGCCTTCAGGTTTTTGAGGGAAATGACTGGTCTCGCTCAGGCCGCAACATTACTTTTTCCACTCGAATTTATGATGGGCAACGGGTGCGTATTGAATACTTTGTGGACATAAGGGGAGGAGATGAGATTTTGACTTCTCAGGATGCGGCCACTGAAAAGATCAATGATTTTTGCAGTTGCCAAGACAATATGAGTTGTCGCCTTAAACCCGTCAAAGAAGTTAAAAATGGTGTGGAACAGGTCGTAGATTATAGTTGCGTTTATCCCAAAATTTTTACCGGCAATCCTCCCATGGAACAAATCGTTTATTTGAATTCTAAGTCGGTGCCCGTTCGCTATTACGATATTTTTGGAAAAGAGCATAAAGATATAACGACCAAGACTCCTCGGCAAGAGGGGAGAGTCTTCGAGTATGTGGATAGCAATCCTTTAAAACCCAATAATATGAACTCGTTCATTGGATTTCATGAAATTTATGGCACTCTTTCGGCCTTACCCGGTCGGGCGAAACCACCCCTTCAAGTGAGGGTTCAAAGTGGTCGTACCTATAATATCTTCGTCAATTCCGGACAGTTTTCGTCTTGCTCCAACTGTGGAAGGGATTATTACTCGGCACTCAATCGTCTCTTTCCAAATTCCTTTGGGAATGTCGGAGGAGGAGTTGAGCCCGATCCCGTAAGAACCGAGCGATCTCGCCCTTCGGGCCATCGCCAACGCCTTAGAAGCGACGATTTTCTCTTTGGACGGGCCTGTTTTGTTCCGGCCACCATGCTCCCTTGGTCCCATCGCCCCCATCTCGACATCGATATTCAAAGAAGAAGGAGGCAATTGGCCCAGCACTTTTTCTTTGCCAATGGACTTCAAAGGGATTGGTACGGGTTTGACTACGGTTCTGTTATTGCTAGTTTCGATGGGCTAAAATGGTTTTCCGTAGGGCATGAAAGGCAGATAAGGGCCGAGTCCAATGTCTTGTATTTGGCCGTCAACGCCTATTTTGGGGACCTCACTTTAGGGGAAGGTTATAGTGTGAGATTGAGTCAGGTTCTAGGTCAAGGGCCCGGTTTGGGTCTCATAAAAACGAATACGGAATCTTCAGGGGCCCAATGCCGAAAATATCATCGTTGTGATACGGATCGGGATTGTATCACTCAATTGGGTTGGGATTATGTCTGTGAAAACGTGCGGGGAGTAAAAACCGTTTGGCCTCTTTTTAATGAGAACTCAAGGGAGCTAGAGGATTCGGCCTTCACGGCCAATCTTTTGAATTTGGCCGGAGAAAGGGGGGCGGGGTCAAATCCAAAAAGATGTATCTATCGAGGACGAGGGGCCCTTTGTCACCCAAGCTATGCCTCCCAAACAGACCCCACTTCCACCTATGGAGGAACAACTCTTTCCAGAATCAATGGGTGTAGTGCCAATAACTGGTGTGCCCAAACGAGTAGCGCAAGTGTCTTTAATCAAAAGGTGGCCCGTTTTGGGGCCCCTCCGGCCTTGCAAAACGAAAACGAAGATATTCGCACTCTGCTTGGAGAGGGGCATACCTTTGGTCTGGCCGCAAGAGTTATCGGACGTCCATTGCGTTACCGGGGTCGAGATCCCCTAAGCCCGGGTCTTGAGAGGACGTTTCGTGACAACAATATCGATGGTCTTTGTGTCCCGGGAAGAGATCCCGCCGTGGGGGGGGGCGTTTCCTACGAAACCCAACATGGAATGAGTCCATCCGCTTCGGACACGAGCGATAAAGGAGATATGGTGGGCAATATGGGAATGACCCAAGGGCAAACGAATGTGGCCCAGGTGGGTTATTACAACTCCTGTCCCATTCTCGATGGGGACGGCAAACTCTATCAATTTGAACAACCTTCTGCCTTGCCCAATGCCAGCGGTGAGGCGGGAAGGTTATCCGTGGGGCAAAATCTTTCAACCAATGTTTTTGGCACCTTTTCTTCAGATTCGGGTATTCGAGATCTTGTTTCCGATTTTAGACCGAGTTTGATACAGGAGCGCCCGGTTCTCCAAACATCGAGATGTTTGAGAGCGCCGGGAAGTGCTTGCTTTACGGATTGGGATTGTGCCCCATCTTCTTTTGTGAGAGGCCTTTTTGAAAATATCGATCCGGAAAATGGAGTCTCTCTAGGTTCCAACGGTTACGAGATCAGCTATTGGCAAGAAGAGCTGATCTGTGCCCAAAAATCTGAAAAGTTTAGTGCCAACTATGATTTGAAAAAAAATGTCTGCTGCCGGGAAACGGGCAAGGAGCTTACCATCGGAACCCGTGATCCACAGGACGGAACTTTTGGTTCATTGGGAGAGATCAACACGGCCCAGGTCGCAGGTTATAATGATCCGGGGGCCGGAGGAATCTCCTTGGATGATCCTGCGAGAAACACCCGGACGAATATAGTCTTTGCAGATACGATGCGAGATCCCTCTCTTTTTCCAAGTTTAGAGGTCTCCCAAAACGATACTTGTCCGGCAACGGCCACGACCGGTCGGGATTGCGGTAACGATCATCCCTTGGGACAGGGGCAAACATTTTCGACCATCGCTTCGAGAACCTGTTGTACGGGACATTGGGTAAGGGAGTTCCATGAAGAAAACGGAGGAGGACATCATTGGCTTCCCGGAAAAATGCAGTCTTTGGATAAGAGAAATTTTGCCTGCCTCAACTATGATCTTACCGGTCTTACGGCCATGAGCATTCAGGATTGTTTAGATGATACCCCGGGGGGAAATTGCGATTGTTCAGACCCGGACAATGCTTCCTGTGCCATTAGATCCATTCCCCTAAGGGAGGCGGGTCGCTATAATGAGTTTTTTAGCTCTCTTGAACTCGTTGGGATTCCGCAGGTTTTGATTCAAAGCAATGCCTCTCAATATCAAATCGACGGAGACCCCATAACGTGTACGGCCCGTTCAACTCCAACGGATCCGGTCAATGCCCCCATCCCCGGAACACTAGACAGCACGAGTGACCCCATCAGTGATGCGGAGTTTGAAGATGAAGGGGCCGGCAACCGTTTTTACTACAAGGCTTCAGATCAATCGAATTTTTCTGGCACTCTTAGGAAGATATTTTCTCCCGATAAGGTCTCTTGCTGTATCCCTCCGGGCAGTGTCGTTTCTAAGAAAACACCTGAAAAATCTTGTTGTAGCGGCAAGATTGCTTCCATCAATTCTCAGCAACGTTGTTGCCTTGAAGACTATACCAATGTGACTGTTTTTTTCAATCGTTATATCTCTTCGATCTTAAAGGATCTTCCGGCCAATCGATTTGATCCTTTGACGGGACGTCCGATCAATCAAGATGAGGTCAAATGGCTGGCACTTCAAAAGAGAGTTTGCTGTTCCGGAAAGGTCTCCACCGGTAAGGCCTTTTCGTCTCTTAGAATACCTACGGCCGTTGGAAATACCTCAACCGTGAGAAGATTTGTCCAAGGGGATGGGGAAGAGGATAATCTCAAAAATGAGGCCGTTCTTTACAATTTAGGTCTTCGTTGGAATACGGATGTCTATTGCGTTCCTTAGAATCAATTTCCTTTCCACAAAAAGAAGAGGATAAGGCTTCCCAAAAGGAGTCGATAGAAGGCAAAAAACCCAAGACCACGGCGCTCCATCAGTTTGAGAAAAAAATGAATGGATAATATCCCCACCACAAAAGAGACGATAATTCCGGTTATCGCCGAAAAAGAGGAGAAGGCTTGGCCGCCATCCTCTTGAGCTTGAGCGGCCAGGAGTGAGAATAACTCCTTTGCGGTTCCGGCAAAGATAATGGGAAGAGAGAGAAGAAAAGAATAGCGAGTGGCCTCTCTTCTTTTAAGCCCTAGCAGTCGCCCCATGGTGAGGGTGATACCGCTGCGGCTAACTCCCGGAAAGACGGCCAGGGATTGGGCCAAGCCGATGAGGACGGCCTTACGGGGATGTTCTTTAAGTTGGAGGTCGGTAGTATCGTTTTCCGGAGAAAAGGTATCGGCCAAAAACATGAAAAGGCCAAAAACCATGAGATTTAAGGCCACAAGAGGCGGCCAACGACCGTATTGTTCGGCCCAATTCTTAATCAATAAAATTGAAATAACACTCACAAGAGTGGAAAAAAAAAAGTTTTTTAACCAGGGAAGGGCAGGATGCTCTTTCCCTTGGCAAAAGAAAAAGGCCGCCGCCATGAGATCTTTGATCTCTTTTCTAAAATAGATCAAGGCGGCCATGCCCGTTCCAAAGTGCAAGAGCAAATCGAAAGCGACACCGGGGTCATCTAGGTCTAAAAATTTTGATAAAAGGACTAAATGCCCACTGGAAGAGACGGGAAAAAACTCACTCAATCCTTGAACGAGTCCATAAATAAGGGCGTCATAAGGATTCATAGGGTTTTATTTTTTGTTTTCCATCTCGTCAAGGAGGGACTGAAACCCTCTACCGGAAAAACTTTGGTTCCATTCGGGATAGCGTTTTGATAAAAGGATGTCCAGTTCCTTTAAAGAAGAAAGCTCTCGAATGAGAAAGGCCCGTTCGGCATTTTTTTTGAGGAACGTCGTATTGTGGAGTTGATGGGATTCGATAAGTTCTTTCATATAATTCAAATAATAGGCATAAAGGCTCTCTATTTTAGAATAAGGAGTTTTGGCATTGAGTAAGAGGTCGATGCATCGACCAAGAGAGATTTTTTCCTGTGAAGGAGAAGATGAAGGAGGGCCAAAATTTCCACCGTCTCTTAAAAGCTCCAGCAAAGTCCTGGCAGCATTTTCTCCCTTATCTCGAGAAGCATAGCTTAACTTGTAGAGGGGGGCCTGAGTGGAATCGATTCGCATGAGATAGCTTTTGGCCGAAACGTTTTCAAAAGGAGTTTTGAGAACGTCAATTTTAAGAAATGGACTCTCGCTGAGTTCGATCCATTGGACGGACGAATCGGGTGTCATTTTAAAATGATCGATGAAAACCTTTCTTATATGAGTCAGGCCCATCACGGCTAAACGACCGGAAGTGATTTCGCCTATAAGGTCTCCGATATTAAGGCCCAAGGCCTTTTCCAACAAGGCCCGTATCTTTTGTGTTTCTTCCTTACCGAGAAATTTTTTAGGAGGGGCATTATTTGAGAATTGCAGCAATGCTTTTGGGTACGAGGCGAGAAGGAATGGATCTGAATCGACCGCACTTGTGAGAGCATGGTGGAGGATCCTTTTGGAATCGAGCCCAAAAGTGACTCCTTGTCCCGATCTTCGATCGAAGAGGGCAAGATGGGGACGAAAGGTCTTTTTTTTGTTTTCTGAACTGATGTCATATCCCAGTATCAAGAAGGCCTTTTGCTCATTTAAATCCACTCGTCCCGAGTATTGAAAGATCTTTGAAGTGAGTTCCAAGACAAAACTATTGGCCGTGTCCTTATCTTTCTTATCTTGATCTCCTTTTTCTTTGGGAGGAAGATTGTATTTCTTAAAGGATAGACCTTGGCGATAATCCCATTGGGCAAAGAAATCCCCCGTTATGGAAAGAACCGCAAGGAGGGGGAGCAGAGTTACGGAGGAGAGGATTCGAACGGATAATGGGCCGTTGACGATAAGCGTTCCCGAAAGAAATTCTTTGGCCGATCTTTTCTTGAATAGCAAGGGGATATCAAAGATGATGAAGTTTCCAAGAAGCATTTCCCAAAAAAGTCTGAGAAGACCTCCCAAACGATTTCGCAAAAACCCATGTCCTCCCCTAAGCCCCATCAGGGCCTGGGTAGGGCTGACTCCAAAAAACAAAATACCGATCAAGCGAAAGACAAAGAAGATAAGCACAAAAGTGAGGAGGGAGGAGAGGTCGCTACTTATAGGATCGGAGAGAGTGCCCATAAGGGTTTGAAAAAAGGACATAGATTTGACGATGGGCTCGAAAAAAACGGTGAGGAGTGTATCGCCGATGAGGGCCAAGAGGCGAAAAAAAGGATGGGTCAATGCCGGTGTTTTTTGTTTTTTGGTCTTAGGTTTAGACTTGGATTTGGGAGGAGTCAACATTCTCCTTTTTATTGGGACTTTAACCTTTTGTGTCTTACCCTTTGCCCCTTGATTTTGAGAGGTTTTGGGGACAATGGGGGGGGCATCCTCTTTAGGCTTGTCCTTGTGCTGATTGGCGTCCGAGTCTCTGTCCTTCTCATCTCTTTTTTGAAGGGGGATTCGAATCGATCCTTTGACCAAGGCCATATAGATTTCGTCATCAACTCCAATGATAACTCGACGATTCGGTGCAATTTTTTTTCTATTGACGAAGGTCCCGTTGGTACTTGAGTGATCGATGACGGAGACGACCCCTTCCTCACAGGAAAAACTACAGTGAGAATTGGAAAGGGAGTGGTGTTCCAAGACAATATCGACATTTCCCCTCCCAAGTTTCAAGGACTTTCCGGAAGCCAGGGGAAACTCTTGGGGTTCGTCTTGTTCGGGGATTTCCACGACGAGGATGGGGGTGCCGGGGCGATACTCCCCGTTTGGCGTCTTTTCTTGATCGGAATCCTCAGATATGGCCATGGTCAAGACCCTTAATCCCTTTCGTCGCCGGGTGAATGGGGTGCTTTTTTTCCCATAGAGCTAAAATGATTTTCCTATTTCCATCACTTGATTCAATTTTAACCGTAATTGAACCGAAAAGGTAATGATGAAAAGGAATTTGAGACATTTTTTAGACGTATTTTGGATCGTTATCTTGGCCCTGGAGCTTACGGCCATACCCTCTCATGCGCTGGGAGCGAGAGGGGGTGTCGCCCAAACTTTGATGGGGGCCTTCAACGGGATTTCAAAAGAGATCGAACAGAGGCAACAGGACGTGGAGCGGGCCCAGTTTTTGGAAAGTTTGAATATGGCCCATCCCAAGCATCGAAAACCGGATTCCTTGGGATTGGGGTGTTTTATGTTGCCCCAGGCCCCCTCCAATTTGCCTCCTTTTTGTCAACAAAGACCCGAGATGGCCGGTTTCTTGGGCCAGATTTTTCTTGGAAATGCCAAACTCTACAAAGAACAGGGAAGAGGGGGGCAAGATAGACGATCTACCGTAGGGCCCAAATGTTTGGACGAGAAAAAAGAGGGACTAGAGGCCCGGTTTTCGGAGCATGAGCAAAAACTCGAATCCTTCTTGGCCGCCTTTAAAGAGGCCATGGGCCCTCGGATCACCGGAATCGAAGATCAATTGAACAAGATCAAGGATATCAATGCCTTTTTGGACGGAGGTGAAGCTGCGAGTGGGGATCAAAAAAGTATGGATTATGCCTCTCTTTTTCAAGATGCTTCCTGTCGTCAAACCATCGACTCCAATAGGGCCGGTGAATTTGGAAAGCGAGGAGGTCTGAGGGGAATCGAAGAGCGGCTTCAAGAGAAGGAGACCAAGGCCCAAGAGATTGCAGGCCTCAACTTTTCCCGTATTGTAGAGGAGGATATCTCAAATATCGAATCCAAGTTTAACCGTTTTGGCATGGCCGGAGTCGATACTTACGAGAAGGCCAAACGGGGAGGGAGCGGGAATATCTCTTTTGGCAGCGTGGGAAATGCCTACGAGAGGTTCTACTCCAAATTTGAAAAGGAAATGCAAAACGCCCATGGGGATTTGGAACTCTATCTTAAGGGAAGCGGAACTTCTCTCCCCTCCTTTCCCCCGGATCGAGATTTTGTCCGCAAGCTCGATCAAATGAGGGCCTTTGGTGCGACCGATAGAAGCGGGAGTTGGAAGAATCAATTTCTCAACGCTTGCATGAGTGAAAATGCCGGAGCGTTTTTATCGAGATTTCGAAGAAGGGGGTTTTCCAAGGGAAAACAAGGCCCCGTGGTCAAGTCTTACAAGGCCTTTTTTAAAAAATTGGCCGAGTCCAAGGCCTCTTTGACCGCCAAGAGAAAGGCCTTGGCCCGGTTTCACCAAAAACGTTCCGTAGGGAGTCGTTACCCGGTCAGTATCATCTCCCGAGGGGGGGCCGAAGTGGGTGTTTTGGATTTTTTTGATGAAGAGTCGGGTCTTTGCCGGCGCCGATACGATTCCGAAAGAATTCATCCGGGGGATGGGAGCGGAAATCCGATCACCCTTGCACAGGCCCATGGAAAGGCCTTGGAGAGTCTCGATCGGGCCAAATCCCTTTACACAAATTTTGTGGGCACGATGAAAGAGACCATCAAGGGCCGCGCCCTTCGCTGTGAGGGGATCACCTATAATCCCGTTCCTTCGGGAAATCACGGCTGTTCCGAACAGGGGGCCCTCAATCAGAGTGGCCCAATCTTTTGTGAACTTCACGCCAAAAACTGTGCGAACTCCATCATTTCGTGCTTTTCCCGCTTGAAGGGGGAGATCAAAAACAGGGAGGGGCAACGGGAAATGTCGGCCGCACAGATCAATAGAGAGATCAATGCCCTTCGCTATGAGATGAATACAAAACTCAAAGACTTTGTGGGACAGGCCAAGGCCTTCAATCTGAACTTAAAGGGAAGCTATCCCTCTTTAGGGCCTCTTGTATTGGAAGAAAGCACCCTCCTTCTCAAAGAGTCTTTACCCAAATTGGCCCGGGATTTCAACGTCGCTCTTTTGGAGGGAGGGGATATGGATGCTCTTTGGAAGTCCTTTGGGGGCTCCATCGACAAAATCAAGAACGCTTTGGCCCATCAAAGGGAGAGTCTTGTGGGGAAAGTGGATCGCGAGATCGCCAACATCAGGCAAGGGGTCGCCGCAAGTCAACAAAAGTGGGAGGAATTGGCAAAGGGGTGTTCAAAGACGGCCGAAGCCTTTGCCAAGGCCAATAGGGAAAGAATGGAAAAGCAAAGGGAGGCCATGGGTGCGGTGGAAGAGATTTGTTCGTCCATGTCCCAGGGTTATGCCCAAAACTGTGAGCAAGACAGCATCAATACATTGGATGAGAGTTTTTTGACATTGAGGCAGACCATGGCCCTTTCTCCTCAAGATATACAGTCCTACAGTGATTTTAAGAGAAGGTGTCTCGGTATGAGAAGTCTTCAAGATAGCGGGAGCGGAGATGATGAAGATGATGATGGGGTCGAAAATGAGATCCACGATTTATGTCAGAAACTTGATACAGAGGAGAATCGGGATGCGGCCTTAGGCAATGGATTGGATTTTGATCGCATCAAGGATATAGCGGAGATTGAAAAGGAAGAAGTGGAACATTATATCAAAGATCCAAAATCTAACGAGAGCATTTTGAGAAAATTGGCCCGATGGGCAGGCCCTTTTATGAATACCCAAAGTAAGATTTTGATAGCATTGAAGAAAAGGGAGGATATCATTTCCGAATGTCAAAAATACAACGAGAAATTGAGTTCGGGTTCAGGGGTAGAATCTTGTCGGACACGAGAAATCTCGGATGATATCACGACCGACATAGATCGCGACCCTGAACTCTGTAGGCGAGAGAATGCTATTGAATTGATGAATAAAAAATGGATAAAGCGATTGATTTCGGCCCAAAATAAGGCCATCGATCATACGGAGATCAATAATATCTACGGCGAGCAACCCTCTCTCGATCTTTGTCAAGAGATCGACGATCGAAGCCGGGGAGAACGAGACCCCTACGGGAAAGATGATGATGGAGGTTTGGATTATAATACCATCGGTGTCGGTGGCCGCACCCTGAATTAGTCGAGGTTTCCATGGAGAGGAGGCGAGAAAAGAATTTACGAAGAGGACTTTATCCTTTCTTCGTATGGATTTTGGCTTCGGCCCTACTCTCTTGTCTGCCCGAACAAGAATTGGCCAAGGGAAAACGGGTCGATAAGTCTTGGGGAATTACGGGTAACGATCCCTCTTTGCTTCCTCGTTTTCACAGTCGAATCTTAAAAAAGGGCCCCATTCTCGTTTATGAGGATGCGAAACCCTCTGATTTTCTCTATCGCTTTCTCGATCCCGAATCGGCCTTCATCACTTCGGGTGCGACCCTCGAATACGATTGCGATTATAGCGGAGGGGTCGAGGGAAGTTCTCAAAAGCTCAGTGGATGTATGAGCGTCAAGCAAAATGAAGTGGCCAGAGCGACCCGGGCCCAAGACGGGAAATGGGCCTATGCCACAGACAGCAAAGAGTTTTTGGAGGTGAATGCCTTTTATCATGTAAGAGAGGGAATCAAAGAGTTTTTTCGCTTACAGCGATCTTCCATAGCAAGATCGACCGAACTCTTTGACTCCCATTCAGCGATCCCGAGGAGTTTGGCCGCAGGAGGAAATTCCTCTGCCTTTTGGTTTCGTTCCGGTGTGGCGGGCGCAGATGAACATTTTAACCTCAAGATTTATTCCGATTGTCAAAAAAAGGGGCGTCCTTTTTTTCTTTTTGGGAGTTTAGAGGTTTGCCTAGGAGATCACGAAGAGATTCAAGATCTCAATTTTTCAGAGGACCCGGATATCATTCATCATGAAATCGGGCATTTTTTCTCCACGGTTCTCTACAATCAAAGAAATGTGGCCTCGCAGACCCTAGCACCCGACCGAAGGGCCAGTTTTGGCGGTTATGGCTACAGTGAGATGGATTTGATTTCTGAAGGGATCTCCGATTGGTTTGCCCATCATCACTCCGGAAGGACTCGAATCTTTGAGTGGGCCGGGAAATTTAGTCAAAACGATAGACCTGTGACGGAGGAAGATGAATTGCATGATCTCAACAATTTGGGTCTTGCTGCGAGTAGCGGCGATCGGCTTCGCTACCCGGATTCCATCAACTATTATCACTATGACCCCTTGAAATTTCTTCCCGAAGATGTTCAACAGGCCGGTATGGTGATTTCCCATCTTCTCGTGGCCTTGGGCAAAGAGATTGAGAATACCTGTATGGTGTCACCCCTTCGTTCGAGAGAGTTGGTCTTTCACCTCATTCAGGAAAGTCTGGCCGAGCTTGGGGATCTCACTTCTAAAGGGCGGGATGGGCAAACTCTTAGCACTATCAATATGATCCCTCAAGTCTCCGACACTTGGGCCAAGATTTATACGGCGGCCAATCCCCGTCTCTTCGCCCAAAAAATGGCCAAACATTTTTTTAGGATCATCGACGCAAAGAGCAGTTGTAACGGCGTCGTTTTTGGTCGGGAAAAATTTGAGAAATTATTGGATAGTTACGGTCTTCTTTTATTTAGAACCTATAATGAAAATGGGAATTGCGACGAAGACACCGATCCGGCAAACGGACAATTTGATTGCTTGGAGGGAACACTCACTTCAGTGATGCCGGAAAATCGTAGAATCTCAACCCTTCTTCCCAAGACGGCCCTGACCTTGGATACGAGGGAAAATTCTCCTTCCGACGGATTTTTTATCTTCGATAGCATGGCCGAGATCAAGCAGAGATTGGCGGTTTTGAGAGCATCCGGTCTCGTACTCCCTCAGAATTTGGGTCGAGTGGATTTGGTGAACCCGGACAATAATAATGGCAATCAAAAGATCACGCCGGGAGAACTCGTGGGTATCGCTTTGAACTTATTTAACGACTCCAACGTTTCGATGGGGGGCGTTCAAACCCTGGCCAACGACTGGGATCACGTCAAAGTCAAAGACGGTCGAGCGAGGATGTGCAATACTTTTGAGGATGCTTTCCCCTCTATTGCGGAAGGAGGGGCCGAACCGGATACCACTCCCTTGAGCGAGGGAGATTGTGGGTATATTACCCGAGAAAATGGAAAAAAAATAACGGAGACCAAAGAAATCACGGCCCCTATTTGTTTTATGCTGCTTCGAGATGCCAATGAAACCCGTTGGGTGGATCAGAAGGAGTATATGGAGGAGATCGGAGATAATTCATCCGGCTGCCTCAAGGAGGACGAGCCTTTAAGTTGCTATTTTAGGGCCGTTCCCGGGGCCGATCAGGCCTGGTATTCCAAGATTGATCCCAAAGCCAATTGGGTGGATACCTACTCGACATCCTCCTATTTTACCGAACAAAACAAGACCTTTAAGTTCGAGGGTTCCAACATCATGCTCTTTGAGGTCAATGAAAATCTTCCCGTTGGAACGGAAATCAATTGTCGATTTAGGGCCAGATTTACAAATTGTGACGATTGTTGGCACGATCCCAACTCTTCTTTAGGAGATGACTATTTGGATTTTGAGTTTGCAGGTGCACGTCCCTATCGCCTCTTTAATGTGATGTTTACGGTATTGGATTGAGATGAGGAGAAAAAAGAAAATCGCGATCGGGGTGATGAGTGTCTTTTGTTTTGCATCGTTTCTCTTTTTTTTAAAGGAGAGACCGATTCCAAAAAAAACGCGCTCCCCTTCCTTTTCGCCCCCTTCACCGATGGCCCCCTCCTCCGTCTCGCCCCCCGCAGCTTCTATCCCCACGGGGGTTGGAGTCATCGATTCCAAGCTCGAACTCAAAGAATTGGAATACGGGGGACAACTCAAAAATGAGCTTCTCACGGGTATGCCCGAGGGAACGGAAATCTCTTTGACCTATCGGTCTTCCTTTTTGGAAAATGGACGAAACGGACTTTTTGTCAAAGACATCTTGTTGGTGGAGACCGTTCTTTCCAATGGAGACAAATACGCCTTTCATGCCTCCTACGATACCCGTTTGGGACATATCGTGCGCACTTGGGGAGGGGGAGGGCACGATAGATCCGGCTCCGCAGGCCTTTCCCTTCGTAAGCCATAGAATTATGCTTCGTGTAGAGAACCCATGGCCAAATGGGCCCAATCGAGGTATGAGTCTATGGGTATCAATTTTTGCTAGGAGGTAAGACGTGTTGGAGGATTATATTTTTACTTCGGAGTCCGTCACTGAGGGGCATCCCGATAAAATGGCCGACCAGATAAGTGATGCGATTTTAGATGCTATGATCGAACAAGATCCTCTTTCCAGAGTGGCCTGTGAAACGATGATCACCACGGGGCAAGTGGTGGTGGCCGGTGAAATTACGTCCAAGGCCCAAGTGGATTTTCAAAGGGTGATTAGGGAAAAGATCAAAGATATCGGTTACGATCATTCGGACAAAGGATTTGACGGACAAACCTGTGGGATATTCATTTCTTTGGACAATCAATCCCCGGACATTTCTCAAGGTGTCAACGAAGGGGAAGGTGTTTTTAAGGAACAGGGGGCAGGGGATCAGGGGATCATGTTTGGCTATGGGATCAATGAAACCGAATCCTTTATGCCTTTGACCATCGATCTCTCCAACCGTTTGGCCAAGAGACTGACAGAGGTGAGAAAAGAGGGAACCCTCCCGTTTTTAAGGCCCGATGGAAAAACTCAGGTTTCCTGTGAGTACGTTGGGGGGAAGGTGGAAAGAATCGATACCATCGTCGTGTCAACCCAACACTCAGAGGATGTGACCCTCAGTCAAGTTCAGGAAGCGGTGATGGAGGAGGTCATCAAAAAGGTGATTCCCCCAAGGTATATGGATTCCAAGACGAAGTCTTTTATCAACCCCACCGGACGCTTTGTGATAGGCGGTCCTATGGGAGATTGTGGACTGACGGGAAGAAAAATTATCGTGGATACCTACGGAGGACATGGGGCCCACGGCGGAGGGGCCTTTTCGGGAAAAGATCCTTCCAAGGTGGATCGATCGGCCGCTTATGGGGCCAGGCAGGTGGCCAAACATATAGTGGCCGCCGGTTTGGCCGATCGGGCCTTGGTTCAACTGGCCTACGCCATCGGTGTGGCCGGTCCGGTCTCTCTTTTGGTGGATACCTTGGGAACGGAAAAGGTGGAAACGGGAAAGATCAACTCGGCCGTAAGGGAGATTTTCGATTTGCGTCCTCGGGCCATCATCGATCGGCTTCGCCTTTTAAGGCCCATCTATTCCAAAACCGCAGCATACGGCCATTTCGGTCGCCAAGATTCCGAGGTCTTTACTTGGGAGGAGTTGGACTATTTGGAAGACCTCAAGGCTTTGGCCAAGTGAAAAGTGGATTTTTTTTATTTCTTATTGCGTTATATACCCTTTTGGGCCATTCCCCTCCTCATCATTTGTGCAGAATTGGCCTACTTGGCCCGACCCAAAGGGCGTAAAAAAACATTTTTCTTCCTTTTGGCCTTGGCTTCGATCTGCCTCATCTTTTTGATTTTTTATTACTGGTCGGGAGGTTCCCAGGGAGCCGTGAGGAGTATGAGGGGATGGATTCAGGACTTTTAAGGGTGGAATTGCTCAGGCCGTTAAATGGGTGCTGTTACAAATTGACACCAAAAGGGCTTGGGGATAGCCTTTAATTGTCCGTGTTTTTTTGTCGTTTGCTGCTTTTCAAGTGGGCGCACGACTTTTAGGGATCGTTGATTTAAGTCGAGAGGGGTATGGAAGATTTAAACTTTCTTCAAGATTCATACACGGTTCAGATCTCCCCGAGGTCTTCTTCCGGCCCCAAATGGGCCCCATTGGAGAAAGGGGACGTATGCCACGGCCTCGTCGGGCGTTCTCCTCAGATGAGAAAGATTTTCGAGATCGTTAAGAGAGCGGCCCATGTTGAAGACTGTGTTTTTATGACGGGGCCTTCGGGGACGGGCAAGGAACTTATGGCCCAAATCATCCACGAACTTTCCGGGCGAAAGAAAGGGAGAAGGATCGATCTCAATTGTGCCGCTATCCCACAAAAACTCCTGGAGGGTGAACTCTTTGGGTATGATGATGGGAGGGATTCGGCTTCTCAAGGTCGGTTGGAGCAGGCCCATGGAGGAAGTCTCTTTTTAAATGAAATTGCCTATTTGCCTCTTTCCCTTCAAGAAAAACTTTTGTGGGTTTTAAAAACAGGGCAAATGCATCTTGGGGATGGAGAAGGTTTTTTGGATGTTCGGGTCATAGCTTCTACCAGTAAAAACCTCAAGGATTTGGTTAAAGAGGGAGTTTTCAGAGAAGATCTTTATCAATACCTTTGTGGTATTGTCATTGAGGTTCCGGCACTCAAGGAAAGGCGTGAGGATATTCCACCTTTAATATCCCACTTTCTTTCATCTTGTGGAGATGATGAGCACTCTTGCGAGATTCAATTTGATGAAGAGGCTTTCCAATTTTTACTCGACTATGATTGGCCCGGAAACATTCGAGAGTTGGAGAATATCATTGAAAGGCTTGCGATTTTAAGGGCCGGAAAAATCGTTCAGAGTGAACATCTTCCCCAAAAAATTGTTTCTCAAAAGCCGATCGTGACGACATCTTTTCCTTATGCTCTGAGTTTCCCCGAAGAAGGGATTGATATGAGAAAGACTTTATCCGAGATCGAGGATTCCCTCATCCATCAAGCTCTTAGAAAAACAAAAGGGAACAAGAACAGGGCCTCAAAACTTCTTTGCATCAATCGAACAACGTTGATCGAAAAAATGAAAAAGAAGGGAATATCAACCTGAGAAAAAGCCTTAAGTTTTTAGGCTCTAAATCAATAACCGTTTTTATCAACTTTATTCCTTAGAATAAGCTCCTCCAAGTGGCGAGAAACAGGTTAAAATTTCCGAGTGTCAAAAGACGGATAGGAAAAAAGAGGCCGCAGGAAAATTTTTTCTTTAGTCCGGCCGGATTCAAGGTAAAATAGAAATTGAGATAGAAATAAAGTTTGGAGATCTTTAATTAAGCAGATCGTTGCTATTTCAGGGTGGAATAGATAAAAAAACAGGACGTAAACTTCGTGAAAGACTTAAACTTTAGCAATAGAATTTCTAACAAGTTTTTGACACTTCTTTTTATATCATTGGCATTTATTTCCTCATCGGCATTTTCTTCTATTCTTTTGGAGCAAAAGTTTAAGACACATTTAAGATGGAATCTTCATATTGATAAAAAAGATGCCTTTATTACAAAAACGGGGTCAGGCTTTTATATTGAAACATTTGCCTTTCCTCTTTATAAAAAATTAAAAAAAGAATTAAGTCGAGTGAATAGGGTCGGTGATTATTTTGAAAAGATCACCTTTCATAAAGGCATATTCCCTAAGAAACCGGCGCGAATCAGGGTTGATCTCAAGGGAAAAGAGGTTGAATTACTTTCGTTTTATCAATCCAGGGACAAAAAATATGTTCTTGATTTCTGGAAAAATAATGATGATAAGGAAAATGATAAAGCGATTTCTCCTCCTCTAAAAGCAAAGACTCAAGACCAGGCCATTCGGCAGGGCAGATCAGAGTCTCAAAAAACGGTAAAAAAAGAAGTGAAGGATAAGAGCTTCGCACTTGGAGGTAAAGTCAAATATGATGGTCTGTTGCGAAAAAAGAATAAGATCACCCCAAAAGAGACATTAGAAAGCTACAGAGGTTTTAATTACGGGGCTGCACTTATTTGGGACTACCCTTCACTTTCTCCTAAGATCGAAAAGAAAATTGATATGAGAAGGAAGACTCCCGAGTATTTCTATCCGATAAAAGATAGAAACCTTGAGGGCAGGATGAAAGATAAAGAGGCCCATATACAATTGAATATCAATTTATACAGGAAGGAAAAGTATGGGTTGATGTCTAAATCAATACAGCTTTATAGAAAAAAATATAGATTAGATGAAAATTATGATCTGAATGAGTTTTTAAAATCATTGGCTCTTATTAAAGAAAATCTTAGAAACCCTGAAGGAGGGCCATTTAGATCGGCTATGGTCGTTTTGGATAGCATTGCAAATCGAACGAATGATTATGATTTGAAAAAAAGTATCCATCTTTATCATATTCAATATCTTATCGAACAAAAAAATATGATTGAGGCTTTAAAAATTGGAAAAAAATTATATGTAGAGAGTAAGGCTAGATTAGATCAGGAGACATTAAATTATGCAGCTGAAGTAATTTTTTATTCATTGTCACATCTCGGGCAAATAAAGAAAATTAGAAAATTTTCCTCAGAAAGATCTGTAAAAAAATTGGTATCGCCTCAAACGGTTTTGGCATATAAAATTTATGTCCTTCATAAAGAGAATAGGTTAGATGAAGTTATAAGCTTATTTGAAAAAAATAAAAGAAATATACAAAAGCCTATAGATTCTTCAATTCTTTATAATGTTGCGGAAGCCTTTTTCAGGAAGGCAAAGTATAAGAAAGCAATTGGCGTTTATCAAGATTTTTTGAAAAATTATAGTTATATGGGAGAGTCTTCTTTTGCAAGGGTTCGCCTTGCATTATCCCATGAGATTTTGAACAGTGATATTGATAAGGCCCTTAAGCTTTATGAGTACGCTATCAATAGATCTTCACATCCTAAGGCACGATATGAAGCAAAATTAAGATATGTGGCCATGAGAAATACGAGAAAAATAAATCCAAATGATAAAGACAAAAGTGTTTTGACTTTTTTGGAATATCGTGATGATGAAAAAAAGAATATAGATTCTAATTTAAAGGAATTACTATGGTCTGTTCGGCTCCGAATCTTTCTCAATTCGGGACAATATCAAAAAGCTCTGTCATACATTACAGTTTTGCCAATCAACACTCTTAGGTCATCTGTGAAAAAAATGTTTTATGGAGACGGAGCAGAAATTATTTATGGGATAATTTCAAATGCATTTAATCAAGGTGATACCGCTAGAGTTGTTAAGCTATGGGAGATTTATCGAGATCTTTATGAAAACAAAGTAGCGCAGTCCGCTTATTTGAATTTTATTGTGGCAAAATCCTATATTTCTTTGGGGATAGAGGGTGGTGTCAAAAGAATAATCAAAAATCTAAAGAAGATGGGAAAAGATCAAGAAAGATCATTTCCCATTTGGATTTCTCGTAAAGATTATGGAGGAGTTGATAATTTGGTAGATGAAATCAATATATTTAGGATGGTTCAAGAATCCAATTGGAATGATCTTGTTAAAAGTATTGACAAGATGAAAATTTCAAACAATAGGAAATTATTTTATGAAGTTATTGCACTTTATCATTCAAAATATTTTAAGCAGGCCGTATCGATAGGGGAAGAATTTTTAAGAAAAACACCAAGTTCTTTGCCATTAAGTAAGAGAGAGACAGCAGATTTTTTTGAGGCTTATTTGGAGTCACTCTATAATATATCTCCTTTGGTTAAGTTTAGAAAATCAGCAAAGGCTTTTATTCAAGATATAGAGGTGTCGGAATCTTCCAATAGTGATATTATGAATTTGTCTGAAAAGATAAGATATTTATTGATAGAATCTTTGTCATCTTCTCAAAAGAGTGAAGATCTTTTAGAAGTCGAGGCCTCTGCTAAGAGATTTTTGGCAGAATTTAAAAAATCTATTTATGGAGATCGAGTTCGGTTTTTGCTCGCATCTAATTTTATCAATCATAAAAAGATTGAAAATGGAATAAAGATATTAAATGAACTGATAGCAAATGAAAATACTCTTTCTTATATAAAAGAAATGTCTAAATCTGAAATAACGAGTATAAAGTTAAATGAGAAAATAGTTAATTAAGGTTTTATCCATAGACAGGAGGTCTATAAAATGGAATCGATAAGAGCTGAATTATTTGGAAGGAATCCAAAAGTTTTGAAAACATTAAAATTTGTTGAGAATGTTGCAGTTACGAGAGTTCCTGTTCTTATTCTCGGTGAGCTTGGAACCGGTAAAGAAAAACTGGCAAAGTATATTCATGAATTGTCCAATCGAAAAGAAGAAAAATTTCTTGTGGTGGATTGTTCTCAAGAATCTCAAACAGTTGAAAATGAAATACTTGGTTATAGGGATGATGCAAGCGGGAGATTTGTTAAAGGGGTTTTAGAGTTTGGCAATGGGGGGTCTATTGCTCTTCTCAATATCGATAGCGTTTCAGAAAGTTTTCAAAAAAGGCTTCATCAAGTTCTAACAGAACTATCTGATTATGATATAGATATTCGGATTATCGCTACGACGACCAAGAATTTATCAAAGCTTGTTGGGGCCGGAAAATTTCATAGAGGACTTTATGCCTATATATCCGGGTCACAGGTATCAATGGTTTCATTGAGGGAAAGACCTGAAGATATTCAATTTTTATCTGAAGAGATATTAAAAGTGATTTGTGAGAAAGAAAATTGTCCTATTCCGATAGTTGATGGTGAGGTGAATAAAAAGCTTTTGGCCCATTATTGGACGCATAATATAAGTGAGCTTTTTTCGGTTATGAAAGAAAGTTTTGAAAATTCAGATAAAAAAGAGATCACGTTGAATGATTTAGCTTTAGGAGATAGAAAAGTTATTCACAGTATGGGAGGGGGCATAGATGATGGGGTTAAGCTTATGTCTCTAAAAGAGGCAGAGAAATTGTTAATCAAAAAAGCTCTTATTCATACGAGTGAAAATAGAACTCAGGCAGCAAAAATACTTGGAGTTTCAATTAGGACATTGAGAAATAAAATTAATGAATATAGAGTACAGGGTTCTCAATTCTTTTTAAATTTACGTTAAAATTTTTGAGAGGAGTAAAATAGTCGTGAAAATGATGGATACGACGATGAAGGCCCTCTCGGCATCTTTGAATTTAAGGCAAATGAGAAATGAGATCATTTCATCGAATATAGCAAATGCTGAAACGCCCGGGTATAAAGCGAAAAGATTGGATTTTGAAGAGGCCCTTCAAAGAGCTATTAATATCGATAGAACTCAAACATTAGAAATGTCAAGTGATCGTCATTATAATGTCGGTGGAGGTGGTTTTAATAATCTGGCCCCATCATTTTATGAGGATCCAAATGGCGTTGTCTCCGAAAATGGAAATACCGTCAATCGAGATGAAGAAATGGTTAAGATGGCTGAAAATAAAATAATGTATGATGCTTCTATTCAGCTAATGAAAAAGAAAATAAGTACATTAAAGTATTTAGTTGATTCCGAAAATTGATAAAAAGGAGGTCATCAAAAGATGGATTTTTTAAATAGTATGAAAATTAGCTCTTCCGGTTTAGCGGCCAATCGTAAAAGAATGAATGTTATTAGTTCTAATATAGCGAATGCTCAAACGACAAGAACTATCGAGGGCGGCCCTTATCGTCCAAAGGAAGTTGTATTTGGAAGTGAGCTTGCACGAGAATCATTTTCAGAGATTTTTGATGGACAAATAAATTCTCACTCTGTACACGCAACCGAAATTATCAATCTAAATAAACCGCCTCTTCCTAAGTATGAACCAAATCATCCAGATGCAGGCCCAAAGGGGTATGTTTACTATCCAAATATAAATATAATGACCGAAATGGCCAATATGATTTCTGCATCTCGAGCTTATGAGGCCAATATCAATGCATTTAATACTTCAAAGGCCATGGCTCAAAAAGCTTTGGAGATAGGTAAATAGGAGAGATTATGGCGGTTGAAAATTTTGCAGGAGTTCGAGACATACTCAATAGCTATGAAACCCGAAACTGGGTTCAGGGAACAAGAGTTGATGGAATCCAACATAAGTTAAAAATATCGAATGATTCTGAAAATAAGCAAAGAGATAATGTCTCGAAATTATTTATTGATTTCCTAAGCGAATCGGTCAATCAAGTTAATGATTTGCAAAAAGATGCAAACTTAGCTGTGGAGAAACTGGCATCTGGAAAATCAAAAAATATCCATGAAACTATGTTAATGGTTGAGCAGGCAGAGATTGCATTCAAAGTTATGAATCAAGTGAGATCAAAAGTCATAGATGCATATAGAGAAGTGATGAGGATTCAAATTTAAACATTTTTTCATAAAATAATTTTATGAAGGAATTATTTTGAACGAACAATCTTTTCAGCGAATAATTGGAAATTTTAAAATTTTTTTTGATTCTTTAGAGACATCAAAAAAAATTGGAATGATTTCAGTTTTTGTAATCATTGTGATTGCGATGATCTCAATTGTTGCTTGGATTTCAAGGACTGAGTATAAATATCTCTATAAAAATCTTAATAGTGAAGATGCATCTCAAATAGCTCGGATATTAGAAGAAAAGAAGATTTCTTATTTATTAGTTGATGATGGCAAAACGATAAAAATTCCTATAGATCAAGTCGAGATTTGGAGACTAGAGCTTGCTAAGATGGGAATGAGGTTTACAGGAACCGTAGGGTATGAAGTTTTTGATAATCAGCCTTTTGGGACAACTAGTTTTGTTCAAAAAATTAACAAGCAAAGGGCCCTTGAGGGTGAATTAGTCAAGACCATTATGCATATTGAAGGTGTTAAACGGGCAAGAGTCCATTTATCTATTCCGGAAACATCTCCATTTGTTTCTGAGGTCAGAGCGCCATCTGCATCGGTTATTCTTGATTTAAATAGAGGAACCATTCTCAATGAACAGGAAATAAGAGGAGTCGCCATGTTGGTTTCATCATCTATTGATGGGATGAGACCGGAAAATGTCGTCATTCTCGATTCTAGAGGAAAAAAGTTGAGTGAAAATATAGGAGATCAAATAACCATCGATACAGCTAATAGAATTGCTCTTGAAGGGAAAATGAATAGAAAGCTTGAAAAGCAAGTTGAAGAAATAGTATCAAAAGTTGCAGGGAAAGGCCGGGTTATTGCAAAAGTTGCAGTTGATCTTGATTTTACAGAATCCGTTTCAACAGAAACTGTTTTTGATTCGGAAAATTCAGCCGTTTTATCTCAAGTAGAGAATAAGGAATTATTAGAAGGGTCACGCCCATCACCTCAAGGGATTCCGGGGGCCCGCTCTAATCTTCCCGGAGAAAAGCCTCAACCCGGTATTCCGGAAACAAAAAATAATGTGGATAAAAATTTAAAAACGACAAATTATAATGTTCCTTCTAAGGTCACAAAATCTAGAAACCCAACGGCAAAAATAAAAAAAATGTCTGTAGCCGTTATGATCGATAGCAAGCAAGTTCCTGAGCTTGGAGAAAATAAAAAGCCTATTTTGTCTTCGGAAGGATTTCCGAAGACAAAATCTATACCGTGGTCTGAAAATGAAATTGAAAATTTCAAGGCCATTGTGGCTTCTACTCTAGGAATCAATGCGGCAAGAGGAGATAGTATTGTCATTAGACATATGGAGTTTGCTAAGGAAGATTTAGCTTCGATTGAAGCTTTTATGAAACAACGTGAAAGAAGAGAACTTCTAAAAAATATCATTAAATATGTAACGATAGGTCTAATTATGACGCTTTTCTTTTTTATTGTCGTTAGGCCTTTTATTCTGTGGATAACTGAGAATAATATAGAATCTGTAGAAGATTTTTTACCAAAAACTATTGAGGAACTTGAAAAAATTCAAGCTAATCAAAAACTACCTGGACTTGAAGAGGCCTTGCCGCAACTTGAAGAAAAATTAAACCCTGAAAAAATAGAGGGCGAAATGTTAAAAGAAAAAATTATAACTCTCGTGGAAAGTGATCCTGCCAAAGTGGCCCAGGTGATTCACTCCATGATTTATTCATCAGATGCAGAGGAAAGAAAGGCTACTTAGTAGCCTTACCACTAAGTTATGAATTTATGGAGAAACCATGGTAAATAGAGATGCAAAACTTGATGTTGATGTAGAGTATTCATTGATATCGGGTCAAGAGAAGGCTTCTATTTTTCTTTCATCTCTTGGGAGCGGAGTTTCACAGCTTATTTTTAAGCATTTAAAAGATAATGATGTTAAGAGGCTAATCAATTCGATGGGAACTCTTAGAGAGTCGCCCATTTGGTTGGTTAAAAGGGTTTTGGAGGAGTTTTACTCGATATTGAGTGAGGAAGAAAATTTAATTTTTTCAAATAATAAAGGTCGAGATTTTATTATCGAAACTCTTGGAGAAAATCGTGCCAAACAACTTTTGGGACAAATAGTTGAAGTTAATGGTGGAAGCACATTAGAATCTCTGGAATTGGTAGATACCAGAACTTTGGCGAATTTTTTAATCAATGAACATCCTCAAACCATTGCATTGATTGTGGCCCATCTTCCTGTAGAAAAGAAAGTGGATGTGGTGAGGATATTGCCTGAGGGGCTTCAAGCTGAAATTATTCTTCGTGTATCCAACTTAGATTTTGTATCTCCTGAGCTTATCGCTCAACTTGATGATGTATTGAAAACTGAGCTTTCGACACTGGGCTCAATTGATATTCATCAACTTGGAGGAGTTGAGCCTGTCGTTGAAATGCTCAATATGATGGATAAAAATAGCGAGAAAAATGTCATGTCTAGAGTTGAAGAAAAAGATCCTGAATTGGCAGAAGAGATTTGGAAACTTATGTTTGTTTTTGAGGATCTTATTCATGTCGATGATAAGGGAATTCAAAATCTACTTAAAGAAGTTGATCAACAAAAGCTCGTTATGGCCCTTAAAACAGCTCCTGAAGATATAAAAACCAAGCTTTTTAAGAATATGTCAAAACGAGCTGCCGATATGCTTCTTGATGATTTAGATTCTCTTGGGCCGACAAAGCTAAGTGATGTTGAAGCCGCACAAATTGAAATCGTTAATAAGTGTAAAGAACTTGAGAGTCAAGGAAAAGCTATTATAGCAAGAGGGGGAGACGGCGAACAATTGGTATAGGATCGTAACTGTTCACCCCCCGGCAATCTTGGCAGTCGACTGCCTCGTCGCTTCCCTGCGATGTGCAGGAAGCACGCCTCGGTCGCTCCTCGTTGCCTCCTACCAATCTTATCCGGGTGGAGAACAGTTACCTTGCCTTTATTACAGTTTTTG
>JAPONP010000169.1 GCA_026713835.1 Bacteriovoracales bacterium | reverse complement strand
AGAGAGATCGCCCAAAAACATTCCATCAAAAAATGAAGTTTGCGTTCGAGGTGTCCACGCCGTCTTGCATTTTATAAGTAAATTTAGATACTTATAAAATACCCGAGTGCTTTGCATGGGACATAATCGCTGAAAAATAAGGGGAGGACATTTTCCCTTTAGGTTTTAAGAAGCCCATAGAAGCATTATATCCCAAAAGGCTTTTTTGGTCAATCCTTCCAAAGCTTCAGTGGCTTGTTTAGTGAACGATTCTCCCCTCGCTGCAATCGAGGAAATCTTCATTATAGGGGTATTGGGGCAGATGGGCCCGATAGAGTTTGAGGGAATAGGAAGGGGCCACTCCAAGCCATTCTTTGATGAGCCCGTCGGAGTAGTTTTTTTGAAGCCACTTAAAGACGGCCGCTTGCCGAAGGGATTTGGGGGTGATCTTGATATGGAAACGGTTTTGAAAGTCTTTAAAGATGAGTTCAAAGCCTCTGGGAGAAAGGCCCCCCTGGAGAATTTTAAAGGGGTTGGCGTTGAAGAAAAGATCCTCAAAACAAAGGCCGTAGATTTCCTTGCCCCTTTTGAGAAGTTCGGTGTAACGCCTATAGATGGGGACAAAAATCGGGTGGACGGGAACGCTGTAGGGGTCTCTTTTGGGGGGAACCACCAAAACCTTGGGTGCTTTTGGGGTGGAATCGATATGATCCTCTTTGAGCTTGGCAAGATCGCTGACTTTAAGGCCCGCACTATAGACCAAGAGGAAGACGATTTGGTTTCGGATTCCGCTGATTTGTTCCATAAAGTTTTCCTTCTGCCCCCACAGGAGAAGGTGATTCCACAATGTTTGAATATCGGGGAGTGTGGCGGGACGGGGGATATCCAAAAATTTTGGAATCGAGGGAATTTTTCTTACGGGATTTTCCCTATAGAGTTTAAGGGAGATGAGAAAGTCAAAAAAGAGTCTCAAGGCCTGGATTCTTCTTCGCCTGGAGTTGTCCGAGGGGTATTTTTGAGCGATAAATTCCCCGTACTCTTTGACCTTTTCGGTGGTGAAGTCCTCTAGCTCCAAGGAGTCCTGTCTTTCGAGAAGGTAGCGGTTGAAACATTTCATATCGGTTCGGTAGTTTTTGATGGTATTGGGACTCCTCCCGTGGGATTTGAGCTGATCGAAAAACATCCGCTCCCATTCCACAAGCTTCGGGAGAGGGGTTTTTCCTCTGTCTTGGTTTCTAAGAGCTTGATTTTCCATAGGAATAGGGGGACACCCTCCAATATCTACCGAAATGATGCCCTAGATTCATCAAGTCAAACAATGAAAAAATGACAATTGTCTCACCGATTCGGGGCGGCAAGGTTTTTCCTATGGTATTGATTTAAAGCGTTATTTTGAATAGGATGCCCTTTCCGGTAGGCAAACCTATAAAGGGGGAGACGGCCCTGTGGAAATATTTGAAACACAAAAATGGGGACAGTCCCTTGGGGCCTGGGGGATCGGGCAAATCGAAGGACGCCAAGAGAGTTTGGATTTGGATTTTTTCCCCCGCCACCCCCAAGTTCTCGAGCTAGAGGAAAAGATATCCCATGGATTTTCAAGACACCGCATCCTCTTTCAGGCCCTTTGCCACCGTTCCTTCGTTCACGAACTGGCCTGCCCCCTCCCTTCCAACGAAAGGCTTGAATTTTTGGGGGATTCCCTCTTGGAAACCTTGGTGACGGATGAACTCTTTCGCCGTTATGAAGACTTTGAGGAGGGAAAGCTCTCAAAACTTAGAAGCGCTCTCGTGAGTGAGGTCGCCTTGGTGCCCGTGGCCCGATTCCTTGGGCTTGAGAACCTGGTTCTTTTGGGAAAAGGAGAGTTTTATAGGAAGGGGGACAAGTCCACCTCCATTTTGGCCGATACCTTTGAGGCCTTGGTGGCGGCGGTCTATCTCGATAGCTCCTTGGAGCGCTGTCTTCAATGTATCAAAAAGCTCTTGCTCCAATGTGACCCCCATTTTTTTGCAAAGGAGAGGCTTTTGGGATTCGATGCCAAAACCAGGTTACAAGAGCTTTGTGTGGAGTACTATAAAAGTCTTCCCGACTACCGTTGCGTGGAGTTCAAAAACGGGGAGAGGGTCGGTTTTGACGTGGAGGTCTTTATCAAGGGACGCTCCGTGGCCCGTCTTCAAGGGCCCAGCAAAAAAAAGGTTCAAAAGGAATTGGCCGAGAGGGTGTTAAAAGATCATGCCCACGCCCTTTTTCCAAAGGCCTTTGAGAAGGAAGGGGGCCCTCATGCTTCTTAGAAACCAGCACCCCCACAACCGTTCTCTTTTGATCTCCGTCATAGGGCCGCCCAATGTGGGAAAAAGTACGCTCATCAACTCCTATATGGGCATGGATTTTTCCATTGTGACGGATAGACCCCAGACCACCCGGCAAAAGTTTAAATGCGTGAGTGTCGTCGATCGCACGGAACTGATCTTTGTGGACACTCCGGGTTTTCATCCTACGGGCCAAGAGTTCAATAAGCGAATGAACGGCCAGGCCAAAGAGTCCCTTCCCGGGGCCGATATCGGTTTGCTCGTGGTGGATATGACCTCTTGCCCCTTAAAGCAGATCAATGTCATCAAGGAATCCTTGGGGCGTTTTCGAGGAAAGGTATGGGTCGTGTTCAATAAGATGGACGTGGCCCGTGAGATGATGGGAGGGGAGGGGATAAGGGATCTTTACGAAGAGCTCAAACGACTGATCCCGTCCCTCGAAAGGTTTTTTGTCGTCAGTGCCAAGGAAGATGAAAATCTCCATGAATTGACCGGGGCCCTTCTCGACGAGGCCCCCGGTCGTCCCCATCGATTTCCCGGGGGAGATATATCCGATAAGAGCGAGCGATTTTTTGTGGGAGAATACATCCGCAAGGAGGCCTTTGAGGGACTTTATGAGGAAATTCCTTACGAGTTGGCCGTTCAGGTCGATGATTTCAAGTGGGAGTCCAAAGGAGAGGAGCGTTCGGCCCATATCGGGGCCACCATCCTCGTCAATCGTCCGAGCCAAAGGGCCATCGTGATAGGATCTAAGGGGAGCAATATCAAAAGGATCGGCACCAACGCCAGAAAGAAAATCGAGGAGATGATTGGGGCCAGGGCCCATCTCAACCTCCACGTCAAAGTCGTTTCCAAATGGTTTAAAAACAATAAAATTTTGGAGTCCATGGGGCTTTTTCGCGTGGAGGACTCCAAACGGGTTTGGAGGGCGCGCTGACGATGGAAAAAATGGAAAAGAAGGCCACCATGGTGATCTCCTTGATCGGAAGGCCCAACGTGGGAAAGAGTACCCTTTTCAATCGCCTCCAGGGCAAGATGGGGAAGGCCATCACCCATAAGAGCCCGGGAGTGACTCGGGATCGTCATTACGCTTGGGTGGATTTGGAGGAAGGAGAGCGCAAACACCCCATTGTTTTGGTGGATACCGCAGGCCTTTATCCAGAAAGTGCAGACGGGAATGGAGACGATCTTTCGGCCACCATGAGAGAGCAGGTTCAATTGGCCTTGGAAGAAAGTGATCTCATCCTTTTTGTCGTGGATGGGACAGAGGGACTTCTTGGCGCAGACGAAGAGATTTGTTGCGACCTTAGACATTCGGGCAAATCCTTTGCCATGGTTATCAATAAACTGGACTCCGGGACTCCTTGGACTCTCGAAGGGGAGTTCGCTTCTTTTGGCTTGCCGGAAGAGAGTTGCTTTGGCGTCAGTGCGGCCCACGGAAGAGGGATTCTCGACCTCAAAGAGTTTCTCTTTGAGAGGGCCGGGTCTTTTTCCCGTTTTGCGGAGTCCTCTCCTTCCCAATCCGCGAAAGAGAAGGGCGAATCCCGTGAGGAAGTGGTCGCCTCTCTTTGTCTTATGGGGGCCCCCAATGGAGGGAAATCCACCCTCCTGAACCGACTCCTCAATGCCCCGAGGGCCGCCGTCAGCGAAAAGGCCGGCACCACCGTTGACCCCGTAGAAGATCATATCCCCCTTCCCGTCGGGCGGGGAGGAAAGAGGGCCTTGGTGAAAATCGTGGACACGGCAGGTATTCGCAAAAAACCTAAAGTCAGCGGTGTCGTGGAAAAACAATCCACCTACAGGGCCCTTCGGGCCGTGAGCGAATCGGATATCGTCATCTATGTGGTGGATGTGAGTGCCCTCATGACCCATCAGGACCGTCGCTTGGTGGACATCGCCTTGGAGAAGGGGGCCTCGGTCATCGTGGCCTTGAATAAGATCGATCTTTTGGATGATCGCCTGAATACTTTGCGGCAAAAAAGGGATTGGATGGACGATCTTAGGGCCAAGATTGCCTGGCTGGATTTTTGCACTCTCGTTCCCCTATCGGCCAAAGAGGGACGGCATCTTCAAAAACTCGTGAAGGCCATAGGGGAAACCATCGAGGCCCGCTTTAGGGCCATCCCCACGGGACGCCTCAATCAGGTGATCGGTCGCCTTATCGAAAGATCTCCCCTCTATCCCAAGGGAACATCCCGCCGTCATCCCCTAAAGGTTCGGTATGCGACGGTGGTCAAGGACTCTCCCCCTACGATCCTTCTCTTTTCCAACCGTTGTCGAAATATCCCCCCTCCCTACAGGCGTTATCTCCAAAAGGGGATTCGCAGGGCCTTTTCCCTGGACAATACCCCCATCCATTTGATCTTTAGAAACACGGGCCAAGACCCACGTAAGAAGGGAGAGGGAAGTACAGGGCCCCGTTGACAACTGAATTCAACATCTCAGCGCAACTGCCTCCCCGGAAGATAGGCAGAGTCCATGCCGCCCCCTTATGGATCTATTGAGGGCGGCGGGGGCGGATTCAAGAGAAGCAGCGCTCCGTGGACAAATTTGAACGATGCGGCAATGACGGCAAAAAAAAGTGGGGCCATTGAAAGTGGATAAGGGGAGGGCTATGCGGCTTTTTTGTCTATCAATTTCCCTTTTCTGACCACTGTATTAGAGTGAATATCTAAGCCGTTAGGCCAAGCTAAGTGACCGTCCTCAAGAAAAACTCTCTTGAAAAAATCTTGATCTTTTAAAGGATCGATTATGGGGCCGCTCTCGTTGAGCAAAAATGACATATCGTATTCGATGAGTTCTCCATTTTCCATCGTGCATTCAAGAATAAAGCCTTTCTTTACTTTTACTTTTGCAGTTTTTCTAATCATTGGTCGGCTCCTTGTATTCTGTTGGGATGGCCCTTATTTTCTAAAAGCTCCCAATTATTGGATAACTCGTCTTTATGCTTTTTTGCCCAATCTGAAACAATCCTTTCAGCATTTTTTGGAAAATTGGTCCCTCTAATCTTCTCTCCACTTTCTATTGAAAAAGTAGCTTCGATCCCTTGGTAAAAAGCATGGAAATGTGGTGGGGAGTGATCATCCCAAAACATTCTAATTCTTATCCCAAAAAAATACGATATGAGTGGCATCGCTAAAAGTTCTCCCGTCCGTTCTCAATACTCTTTTTGTTACACTTAGTCAATGTGCCGTGGATTATGCTCTTATAAAGAAGAGGGTAATTAAAAGACGTTGCAAACTTCATCCATCAGCGCCGGGTTTTAAAAGATAGAAAATGGTTTACAGCTAGTGCCTTGTACGACTAGAGTGGCCTTCCGTACTTTCTTATTGGGAGAATCAAATGGGATACCACCTTTTAGCTTTCTTTTTTCTTGGCCTACCGATCGTTTCCTTCGATGCCACCACCGAGCAGCACCAACAAAGATTGGTCGAAAAGGCCCTCGATCGAGAACTCCGCGCCCCCTGCTACGAGGACCCCCGAGGTCGAAAGTACTATTTCCGGGGCAAGACCCACGCCCATGCCATAGGATCTGTGACCTTAAAAGACTTGGACGAACACTACGGACAACGCCGACATTTTGAGGAGTCTTTGTCTCAAGATGATTATTCCAAACTCTATTCTTGTACCCATTCCAAAAATTGTTCCCTATGGTCTTTTGAGATCATTGGGACTTGCTATATTTCTGCGGGGATGGGCGTGTTGGGTTTTGTTCTTATCGATGTTCCCGGTGGAAAATACCGCAAGATCACTCACCTCAAGTGGGTCGAGTGAGAGAGGTAGGGAAGGGCGGCCCGGCGTTTTTTTAGTAACTGCTCACCCCCCGGCAAGATTGGCAGTCGACTGCCTCGTCGCTT
>JAPONP010000168.1 GCA_026713835.1 Bacteriovoracales bacterium | reverse complement strand
CCTACGAGGAAAACTTGAAAAAAGGAGTGGAGTTTTCGGGCCAGGCCTTCCCCTTGGCAGATGGAACCATTGTCCAAGGAAGCTCCGATAATAAGGTTCGCTTTATCGATGCCTCTAGCGGGAAAAATCTTGGAAAGGACTTTGATATCCCCGGCGGTCGCCCTTTTCGTCCCTCGCAATTTGTCGAACTCAAAGATGGTGGCGTTGCCATAGGCGGTTATGATGCTATCTTTCTTTTCGATGCGAAAGGCCATCCCCAAAAGACGATTGAGGCAAAAAAGGCTGGGCGAATACTCGCCTCCGGTCCAGATGGAACCCTTATCGCCACAAGTACGATCATCGATAACGATGAAACCAAGGGAATCGTCCGAATTTTTAGTAGCGATGGAGGGCCCAAGACAACCTATAATATCGCACTCGAAGAAAAGCAGCATTTCTTACGCTCGCCCTTCGTGACGAAGAATGGAATGATCGTTGTAGGGGCCCACGGCAAAGCTCATTTTATAGACCCTTCTCAAAAGGAAGGAACGAGCAAAAGTTTTGATATAAACGGCAATCTCTATTTTGACTCCAATACCATGGCCGAAACGAGAGACGGGGGCTTTGCTATCAGCGGCCTTGACACCCATTTCTTCGATGCAAAAGGCAACCTCAAAAAGAAAATTTGGTTTAAGGGAGGTGCCCATCAAATCACTTCAGGGCCCGGTGGAAGCATTATCGCTTCCGGCACGATGATAAAAAACGGTGAGTACAAGGGAGTCGTTCAGCTTTTTAATAGCGATGGCATACTCAAGGCCGCCTATGAGGAAAAATTGGAAAAAGAAACAACTTTTTTAGGCCCTGTCCTCGTTATGAAAAGCGGCGTTATCGTCATCGGGGGAAGCGATGGTGTCGTCCGTTTTATCAATCCCGTTCCCCTCTCTGCCATTTTAAATAGATCTCAAAATCAACTGAGCGGTTCAAGAGAAAAATGCCTTGAAAATCTCGCCAACAAAGTCGATTCAGGTCCTCGTGGATCAAGCGAGAAAAGAGGGTCTTCCGGGAATTTGGAAGCCCCTCCCTCAAAAGTCATCGGGCGGTAGCGGCCCCTATCAAAGGCCTGGCCCTTTCCTCGCCACGCCCTCTTGGTAGCTTACGAGATGTCCTTGAACCCTTCCCAATTTAACCTTGGCATCGAATTTAAGAATTTTTCTGACTTTATCGTCAGAAAGCCAAATAGAAAAGGCCCTCTCTTTTTTTTCTTCCGTTGAATTCCAAGGGCGCATCATGGCCTTAAATTTGAGGGCCTTATAGGTTTTGCCAAGCAAGATAATGCTCTCTTTTTTTAAAGATTCCACCCTTATATTGGAGACTTTCCCCCTAGAGACCAAGGGAAAGATATGGGTCTTTTTCTTGACGAAGGGAAGGGCCCGAATAAATTGAAAGGCACTAAAAAAATCTTGAAAATGGCTTGGAATAAAAACCTCACCCCTTTTCTTTGTAATCTTTCCCCTTTTTTCTTTCCTATAGGTAAAAGAGGTCTTGAGTCGGTCGAGGTCAAAAAACTGGTGGTCATCGACTTTTTGTTTTGATTCCCTTTGAATAAGAAAATAGCGTACGGGAACAAACCTTTTGACATCTAAAAATGTTTCGATTCGATCATCAATTTTGTAAACTTTCCGATAAAAGGGTGCCGAACTCACCTCTCCGACAATATGATGAACTTTTCTCGAATTCACGATACGATCCGACATGGTCTTAATGACGAGTCGGCCCGCTTTAACCCAAAGATATTTGATCTCAAGCACCATTTCCTCCCCGTGGAAAATTTTGGGAAGGATTTTTGACCATAGGGAAGAATGTTCGTGATAATTTTTAAGATATTCTTTGGGGTAATCTTTAAAATCCTTGTTCTTGGAAATGAGTTTTTGTAACTCGTTGTCGTTTTTACCGGGGGTTCGAGCTTCTGTTATATTCAAATTAAAGAAGAGGACAAAAAAGATGAAAAAAAAACATCTCATAAAGAATCCAATTT
>JAPONP010000167.1 GCA_026713835.1 Bacteriovoracales bacterium | reverse complement strand
AGGTCTTGGGTCTAGGTTGTTTTTTGGGGGCAAAAACCTTAGAGTCACTTTTTTGGTCTTGAGCCAGGTCAAGGACTTGGCTTGGGACTCGACCCTTATAGGGTTGGGGTGGGAATTTTTTTGTGAGGGTTTTATCCTCTCTTTCCTTTATTTCTTTTTGCTTTTGAAATTTTGATAGAGGCCATTGATAGGTCTTGGGCTTAGGTTGTCTTTTTTGAACAATGGATTTTAAATTATTATAGGGTTCGGGCGAAGAAGACAAGGGGCGCTTGATCTCGTCCATAGAAAGCCCAGGGAAAAAAACAAATTGATCGCCCTTCTTTTTATATTTGGCTTCTTTGCCTCGAACGATAAATGGTTTTTTCTTGTGCAGTGAGAGGATGTCGGGGCATTTATATTTTTTTTGAGATATCTCTTTTTTATCTCCTATATAGATAATAGGAATATGCAGTTTGTCTCCGGGTCTGATAAGGTCCGGGTTTTTGATATGGGGGTTTTCCCTTATGGTGAGAGGGACGAGATCAAGAGAGTAGGGCCTTCTATAACTGTATTTTCGCACAATTTTTGCCAACCACTCTCCTTTTTGAACCGTATGATCACAAAAAGAAATATTTCTTTTTGAATGAATTATCAACTCTTTGTTTTTTATATAAGTTATTCTTTTAATATGTGAGTTGATTTCGGAAAGAGGTTTTTGATTGAGAGATTTTTGATATTTTCTTTCTATGATCTCTTTGGAATCATTTTTTTCAATGGTATGTATGAAGTCGGCATGGGCAATCGTGTCGGCCCCAATCAGCAAGAAAGATAGAAGAGAGAGTAATCCTTTTTGAAGGCAAATTATTTTCTTTAGGCTTATCATTTTAGTTTTTATCCATACAGTTTTCCTTCTCTACTGAATGTGTTTTCGAGTACTTTGAGGGACTTCTTGAGAGCGGAATCAACCAGGAAGATTTTTACTTTGACTAGGGTAAATGAAGAAAAGAAAGGGGACTTAGGTTTTTGCCTTTAACCTTTAAGGGTAAAATTAAAATATGGATTGTCTCATCCGGAATAAAGAGGGCATACCGTTAAGGGGTCTTTATCAAAAAATGATCTATATTGAGGAGTGATCTATAGATGGGGTAAGGGCATACTTATCTGTATGCAAAGGTCTTCTCAAGATTTAGTGGCCATTTTGGTAGAGGATGAGGGCAAAAAACGTCGATTTTTATTACCTAGAAAAAAGGCAGAGGGATTTATTTATCTTATAGAGGAATTTGAACTCAATAATGAAAGAGGAGGTTTTTTCCATGATATCTTTTTTCAAATAGATCAGAAAAAAGATTTAGAGATAAATCTTCTTAGAGAAATTCGTTTGGAGAGAGGTCTAACTCAAAAGGAATTGGGAGAATCTTTGGATATTCCTCAAAATCATATTTCTGCTATGGAGTGTGGAAGAAGACCTATCGGCAAAAAAATGGCCAAACGTTTGGCAGAGGTTTTGGGTGTGAATTATCGCACCTTCCTCTGATCCTCGTGATGACTCGGGGCTCCATTCAATTTTTAAGATAGAAAAATCGAACGAATTGGTTAAAGATATTTATTGACAAGAATTTTTTTCACTCCTAGAGTTTTTAGATAGAATATAGAATCGTTAATGGAGGCTTGATGAGATCAATTTTTTTTCTTACGTTTTTTCTGTCCATCCCCTTTTTTGTGACCTCTTGTTTCGATGACGATGATGATTCTAAGGGCTATTCCGGTTATATGCCCAACTTTTCTGTTAATGTCCCGAGTGGAGTCGCCGACGATAGCATCCTTAAATCCGCATCCTTTAGTTTTTTTGAATCCATGTCCCTAGAGGAGGGAACGGGTCAAGTGGATTGTACGACGGCCCTCAATAATTGGAATAAGGCCCCCCAACTGCCCTCTTCATCTAGCGGTGCTATCACTCACGGTAATTTGACTTTGTTTTGTTCATCGAATGAGGGTTGTTGGACGACTCCGGCGGGTCTCGTGATGAATTTTTATGCCCAATCTCAATTTTATGATTGTAATGCCCGAGAGCAAATTCAACAGGATGGATTGACGAGAGCTTGTCCTCTTAGAGAGGGAACCTCCGGAAGTATTGGAGAGGACAATCTCTGTGATGAAAGCGAAGCGACTACGGTTCAACTTCTCTATGCCCATATTGTCCGGGGGGATAAGGAGGACTTCAACCGCTTCACTTCCTGGACGATGAACCCCAATGACCCTTCAACCAATGCGGTTCGGGGTCTTTTACTCAATAAATACTTGCAAGAAAATGATCAGCGTAGGACAAAGACACGGGTTGATTTGGACAAAAATACCGATGGAGAAAAAGTGGTGGATAGTACCCTTCTTGTCATTGATTCCGACGGCAATGAAGAATCCATTCAGCGGGCCTATTTTAGAGAGGTTAAAGATAGTGAGGGCAATGTCACGGACAATTTTATCATCGCACGGTTTTGGACCGGCAATTTGGCCAGAGTCGTCGCTTTCAAGGCCCACGTCAAGGCCGATACGGGAATCTCTCTCTTTTTAAAATCTTGTGATGCGACCACCTATAGCACTGCCATTGCGAGCACCTGTACCCCCGCCGATAGCGACCTCAAATACTACGATAGCGACGGTCAACCGACGGCAAGTAACGGAGCGACCAATCCCGGAGGGTTGGTCAACAGTGCCACCGATGCCAAATTCAACTCCAGGGCCAATACCCTCAACGCAAACGGCACTCCCTCAACGCCGAACCCCAATACCTTTTATAATGTGGCCTCTCCGTCGGCACAGGACATTGCCGATTTCTTTGACCCGGAGCGCTTTAGTCCGCCAAGAAACTAACGAATCAGAAGCGAACGGAAACCGATTATCGTAACTATTTTGCACGGTTCGTTGCAAATGTGACGTCCTTTTGATCGATATGTTACAAGATATCGGGAGAAAATAAATGGCCGTGCCTGCGCAAGTCCCCGAGTTCACCTTATTGATCTATGGCGTGATGATCGCAATCGTCTCCATTTTGGGAGGAAAGGTCGCCGAGTGGGTCACCTTGACCCACGCCCGGGTTCAAATACTCATGAGCTTTATCTCGGGTTTTATTATCAGCATTGCTGTAGGCCACCTCTTTCCCCACAGCGTGACCTTTATGTCCGGGGCACAAGAAAATTCTTTTGAAAAGGCCTCTTTTTGGCTTCTTTTGGGGATTGTGGCCATGGTCTTTTTGTTGAGGATGTTCCACTTCCACCAACACGAGTTCCCTACGGACTGTGCCGAGGACCGAGGTGCTGCCCGGGAAAAATCCACCCCTTCTCCTTCCATCAATCTCTGGGGTGTTATCTTGGGCCTGGGGCTTTGTACCCTCGTGGAGGGCATGACCTTGGGGGCGGCCTTGAAGGCGGAGCTAAATAGCGATCGTTCTCTTTTATGGCCCGGCATAGGCGTTTTTTTGGCCGTGATTTTCCATAGACCCCTCGACGCCTATTCCATCGTGAGTATGATGCGCACTTTGGGCCATGGAGAGGGAAGGCGCCGCTTGGTCAATATCATCTTCGCCCTGCTTTGCCCCCTCATGGCCTTGCTCTCCTTTTGGGGGCTTCATTTTATGGATCGAGAAAATGCGAGAGAGGTGATCGGTTGCGTGCTGGCCTTTGCGGGAGGAACTTTTCTTTGTATCGCCTTGAGCGATTTATTGCCGGAGATTCAATCCCATCGCCACGATCGCATAAAGCTCTCGGCTTTTTTTTTGGGAGGGGTCTTTCTCTCCTACGCCCTTCATCATCTCGAACACTAGGACAATGCACTAGGAAAGAGAACACGAGATTTTACAGGGTCAACTCTTTGGACACATCCACGATATTGTCTCGGTCAAAAGAATTGGTATGGGCCTTGGTCTTTTGCTTGGAGGCCTCCAAGCGATCGGCCATTTCCTTCATGGTCCCAAAGTACTCCAGGGATTTCCCCTTGAGTTCGTGGACTCGTTCCATACCGTGTTGATCCAAAATAGCGGTCAGCTCTGTTTTGAGTTTATCGATGACCTTAAACCCATCCAACATGATGCCGGTGCAAACCTGCAAGGTGCCGGCCCCCATGCAAAGATATTCGGCCGCACTCCGGCCATCCACGATTCCCCCCACTCCGGAAATTTCTACTCCGGGAAAGGCCATGGCCAGTTCCCCCACCATTCTAATCCCGATGGGCTTGACCGCCGTGTAGGAATAGCCGCCGAAGGCACTGATGCCCTTGACGTTGGGGGTGGGTTTGAAGGTTTTCATATCGATGGCGGCCACGGAGAGGATGGTGTTGATGGCGGTCAGGCCATGGGCCCCGGCTTCCATGGCGGCTTTGGCGGGGGCCGTGATGTCCGTCACGTTGGGGGTCATCTTGGCCCATACGGGAACAGTGGAGGCCTCCACGCACCAGCCCACCACATCCGATACGATCTCAGGGCATTGCCCCATGGCCTGCCCCATCTTGAGTTCCGGCATTCCGTGGGGACAGGAAAGATTGAGTTCGATCATATCGGCTCCGGCTCCGCAAACCGCTTCGGTCAAGCGATGCCAATTGTCCCGAATCGGTCCCTCCATGATGGAGGCGATCAAAACCTTTGTGGGAAATTCTTTTTTGAGGGCCCTGATCTCGTCTAGCCACACCTCCAGGGGACGATCCGTGATGAGTTCGTTGTTGGTGAAGCCGATGCATTTTTCGTTATAAAAATGCTTGCCGTAGCGAGGGGCGATATTGCGAATTTTGGTGTGGTCGAGGCAGATGGTCTTGATGACCGAGCCCCCCCAACCGGCTTCAAAGGAGCGGGCGATGACCTTCGCATTGGTGGAAGGGGGCCCCGAGCCCACGAGAAAGGGGTTTTCAAAGCGTATACCGTTTTGGTGACATTCCAGTTTGGTACTCAAGGGAGACTCCTTTGATGGGGATGACAACCCTTCTTCCTATCAAATTGCTTTATAGGAGGGGAAGGCGAGGCGTGTCATTGACGGTTTGGGAGGTGGGATTATAAGGTAGGGGGCCATGTCCAAGATTGCGATCAAAAACGGAAGGATTTTTACCGCCCACGACGACTTTGAGGCGGATATCCTCATTGTGGATGGAAAAATTGCGGCCCTGGGCCGTGGACTCGATCATCCGGCCCATGAAACCCTCGATGCGGCCGGGTGCTATGTGCTTCCCGGGGGCATCGATGCCCATACCCACATGGAGTTGCCGTTTATGGGCACCCAATCGGCCGATGATTTCGAGACGGGAACCTTGGCCGGATTCCACGGGGGAACCACGTCCATCGTGGACTTTGCCATTCAAACCCAGGGCCATAGCTTACAAGATGCCCTCAATACCTGGCACGAGAAGGCCCAAAAGGCCGTGGCCGATTACTCCTTCCACTGTGCCGTCACCGACTTTAACGAAAAGACGAAGAATGAGGTTCGGGGGATCGTCGAAGGGGGGATCACTTCCTTTAAGACCTTTATGGCCTACAAGGGGGCCTTGATGATCGATGACAAGATGATGATAGGTCTTATGAAGGAGGTCAAAAAGTGTGGGGGCCTCGTCACCGTCCACGCAGAAAACGGCGATATGATCGATTCCCTGGTGAGCGACTTTAAAAGGGAGGGCAAGCTCGCTCCCCGCTACCACGCTTTGGCCCATCCCCCGGAAGCGGAGGCCGAAGCGGCAGGGCGCTTTATGGATTT
>JAPONP010000166.1 GCA_026713835.1 Bacteriovoracales bacterium | reverse complement strand
CTGTAAGTAATTCATTTGGTTTCTCCTTTTAAAGTTGGTTACGTTTACTAAATTTTAAAAGGAGGAACTTTTTTGAGAAAACCGGGAAAATTTAACCTATTGATTTTCTCGGAATGTCAGATCGAGTCATAACTTTTCCATCTAAAAGTGTACAGTCTTCTTTACTAATCTTTGATAAGTTTTTTATTTTACCCGTGGTCATGATCCTTCTTTCGTGTCGTTGAACTATGCCGGCCATTAGTTCTATTTCGATAACTCGCTCTAGCAATATTCTAAAATCAGTGCAAATTGACTTTACCATAGGATCGCTATCTTCTTTTCCATTCCTATTCATCATATTTCTTGCTTTTACAAGCCTATCATTTTTCAAATTTTTTATTGCACCAATTGGTTTTTTGGCAAAAAGAGGGAGATCACTATGTTCTCCACAACCCCAATCCTCACGCTTGATATATTTTTGGTGTACATTTTGCGCCGTACTCAAAAGCCCAAGGAAGCTTAAACGATGGGTGAATACAATAACTTGACGATCCTCACTCAATCGAATAAGTCTTTTTGCGATTGCTTTTTCATACTTATTGTCTAAGGATGAAACAGGATCATCAAAAACAAACGGTGTTCTAAATGGCTTTCCCCTGATATCTGCAAGAAACGCTGCCAACGATATAACTTTTTTTTCACCATCGCTTAATGGCTTAAGCCCTATATTGCCGGAAGAAGGGTCTAAACCTTTAAGTTTTAATTTATGCTTAACCCTCCCGAGGGATACCTTCGATTTTATAAGTTCAACTTGAAGATTATTTGCGCCTAGACTCGTTAACTCTTGATTAAATCTTTTAATATATTCTTTTGTTAAAATGTTTTCTGCAATTTCTCCGGCCTTAGTAGAGAGATTTTTAGTCTTCACAAGATTTTTCCAATTTTTAATTCTGTCGTTTTTCTTTAACCTCTCAACTTCGTCAATCATCGCTTCAATATGGGAGTCGGCCCACTCCTTGGCCTTAAGATCATTTATATCTTTTTTGATTTTTCTTTCATCAAAAGATTCTTCGTCCATCTTATGGGTTTCTATATTATCAGATATATTAGAGATCAATTCTTTAAAGTCTTCTTCAAGGTTTTTTCCCAAACCGAAGAGTTTCAATCCATCAAGATTATTTTCCAATACCCTCTTCTTTGTTTCCTCAATAGACTCTACAATTTTTTTTAGCCTCGGAAGCCACTCCTCTTCATTTAATTGGGCAGCCTGGATCAATGTCTTTAAGCTTTCGTCTTTTATTTTTTCTGGCAAATTTTTTATCTTCATATCATATCTATTTTTTATATCTTGTAATTCGATTTGGACTTCCTTATTAACAAATTCATTAAACCTCTTTAATCTTATTTTTGTTTCTTGAGCAATTTCTTGGTGACAAAGAACACACCGTGCCCCATCATTAAGGTTTGGATAGTCAATGTTTTTGTATGCAGCTTCTTCGGAGTATTTCTTTGCGGCACGCCACATGGCCTTCCAGGCATCCCCTCCGACAGCATCAAGCATAGCGTTGTTAGAAAGTACTCTGGCCACTTCCTGGACTTCCTCTTTCTTTGATTTTAAGAGAGAGTATAATTTAGAAATTTCCTTACATGATTCTTGATCGACTAAGTTACTCGCATCAATCATTTTATTTTTTAATGCGATGATCTGTGTTTTTTGTTGTTGTTTTTTCCTCAATAAAACTTGAGGGGTCCCTTCAAGTCTCTCCACTAGAGTTTTTTTATTCTTACGATCTTCATCTGTAAAGGTATAGTACTCTTCTAATTCTTTTATGTCGCTATCGGGCCTTAGCCAATTGTACATTAAATCTATACATTTTTCCTGAGAAAACGCTATAGGCTTTTTAGGAAGTTTGCTAGCGGGTTCTATTTCTCTTTGAAGCTTTTCCTCTATTCTTTTAAAAACGTTTACTAAATCCTCAAACAGGCTTACTTCTAAGGGAAGGTATGATGATTCATTCTCCTTATCAATATATCCGGTTTCCGTAGTTGAATCAAAAATATCTATAGGCTCCAACTGTGTTACATTTGATGAATTAGCTGTCCATTCAATTTTTTTCGCCTCATTTCTAAAGAGTACCTCTATAGAACATTTCTGGACTTTCTGCTTCGGTTTAAATACATCTTGCAAGAGGTCGTTATTTTCTTTTCCAAATACTCTCTTGAAAATTCTAGTATATCCAGATTTTCCCGAGCCATTATTCCCATATACCACAGAAAGGTTCTCGCCAAAGCCCAAAGGCTTTTTTGGCAAGATTTGTTCAATGCCTTGAACATCCCCGATACTTTTAATTTTGAAAGACTCTGTTGCTTTTGTTTCTTTGTAAAAAAAGGAAAAATTTATCGAGCTATCGGTTGATTCACCATTGTCACATTTTAATAGAAAAAGTAATTCGTCTATATCTTCTTCGGTAATTTCTTTTTTTTCTAGGATTTTCTGTGTGGCCAATTGAACCCAATATTTCTGCCCATACAGCCATTCAACGATTGACTGCCTTACCTCGTTATTCATATAAAAATCTCATCGACATAAGCCTAAATCAATTCAATCCAATTCCTATGTTCTTGCATTAAACTCCAACAATATCCATCAATTTTCCATAGCTATCAACGACATCGTATTTAACCTTATCGAGATCAATTTTTTTATTGATCTCATTAAAAAACTTTTTCGCACATTCAATCTTTCCTTCTTCAACTTTTCTTAATTCCATGCTTGACATGGAGCCCTTTGTTTCTGCGACGAAATAGATATGCCTAACTTTATCTCTATTAAAGGAAATGGCCCAATCGGGATTATAGTTCCCAATAGGAGTTGGGATGGCAAAGCCTCTTGGAAGTTTTGCATAAACGACAACCTCATCACTTTTATCTAGTGTTGTAACAAATTTCCGCTCTACATTGGAATCGGGAACGACATAATCATAGACGCATTTTTTCAGAGACTCAGCTTTGGCAAAGTCCACGCGGGCCTGATTCTCCGTAAATATATCCGTTGAGTAGGAAGCCTTTTGAATGTCATAGCTCAGACGCTCAATTATTCCCGTGGCCTTCTCATTCTTTATGATATTAATTGATTTTGAGATAAAATCTTCTGGATTTTTTTGAAATTGATCGGAGGCATCCATCGTTAACTTTGAAAATATTTTATCGAGAGTGCTTCTTTTAAGCTCCGCATCTTCTAGACCTTCTAAGACTTTCCCAACCAAATCATATTTTACTTTGCTCTGAATATGGCCCGAGTGTGTTTGAGTTGAAGAACCCGTGGCCCTAAAGCCTTCGTTTCCTTTCAATTCTTTTTCCGTCATTTCATCTTTTTGGATACCTCGCTCAGTGATTATTGTTAGAGGTGAGACCTTGAGTCTTTTATTTATAGTATCGATACATTTCTCAATTAACTCCTCTGTATCAAAATTTACTTCATAAAAGGCCTTTTTATTTATCCTTGACCACAATTCTTGAAATTCTTTTTTTTCAAAATTTTCATTTAAAGAATTGTCCTTTAGCTTATGCCCATCCTCAACGGGAGGTAATTTAGCATCACTATAAACAGTCTCTATCAGGCCCAGTATCCCTTCTTCGTAGGGTCTTAGCTCTTCGGGGAGAGGGGCGAGAGATTCGCTTTTAACATCGTCGTAGTATTTTGAGGTTATATTATCATTGTCATCGGTATAGTCATTTTTCATCAAGTATCTATAAATTTTAGTGGCCATACCTTCGTCAATTTGGACATTTTCATTACCAACGCTTATAAATTTCCATCTAAAAAATTCCTTGTCCGCCTTTTGAGGCCTGTTTGAAAGATTCTCTCGAATATCTTTTTGGAGTCCCGTGACAAAATCTTTATAGCTCTCATTGGCCACTACCGTTAGAATATTGGTCTCATGGACGGTTTGGGAGTCATCTTGCCTCTCTCCAAATTGATTGACACAAAGGCGCATACCTCGTCCCACCTCCTGCCTTCTTGAAATCGTATTATCGCTATTCTTTAAGGTACATATAACAAAAATATTGGGGTTATCCCAACCTTCACGAAGGGCAGAGTGGGAGAAGATGAATCGCGTCGGTTCTTCAAAGGAAAGTAGTCTCTCTTTATTCTTCAAAATGAGATTATAAGCATCAATATCATCACATTCCTTCTTTTCTCCTCGACCTTTTTCCTTTGAGTCAATCATTCGTCCTTTTTTATCGATAGAAAAATACCCATTGTGGGTTTTTTCAATGGGTATTTTGTTTAGATATTTTTGGTAACCCTTTTCAAGGGTTGAAGATTTTTTGATTTCCTCTAAAATGTTACGATATTCTTCTTCAAATATCTTGGCATACTCCCCCTTCTCTTTTTCCACACCGTTATAAATTCTGTACTTGGCCACCTCGTCGATAAAAAAGAGGGATAAAACCTTGATGCCCTTGTTGTATAGGGTACTCTCCTTTTCAAAATGGGCCTTTACGGCCTCCCTTATCTGAATACGCCTTAAAATGCTCTCGCTTACATCACCGACGGCCTCACCCACTTGCAATTGATGTCCGTTTTTAAACTCAAGCGTGTTTATCCGAGCATCGATTTCGGATACGACAAGGCCTTTGTACTGATCGAGTTTGTTAGATTTTTCGTAAAGATCGTCTCCCTTTTCAATTTTTCTAAAAACCCTCTTAATGCCATTTTTCTGCTTGATTTCCAGTTCCATTCTTGCCACCGGAGGATTCTTTGTTGAAATCTCAATTGATTCTAAATAGAGATAAGCGTTTGTTCCCGTTAATCCCTTTTGGGTGATTCCTCGAACTGATATTTTTTTCACCAACTTCTGATTGTATGCATCGAGGGCATCTAAAAGGTAAACCTTGTTGTACTCTGTTCTATGAGTGGCCGAATATCTCAAAATGAAAAGGGGATCAAATCTCTCCAGAGCTTCCGTGGTTTTTGCCCCTTCCATCTTTTGAGGCTCGTCGAGGATGAGTATCGGGCGATTGGCCCTAATGATATCCATGGGACGGCGGCTTTGAAACTCATCTAACTCCTCATAAATTCGCCGATTATCTTTTCCTCTCGCATTAAATGCTTGAATATTGATAATCATGACATTGATGCCGGAACTTGAAGAAAAGTCTTCTAAGTCTTGCAATCGCCTAGAGTTATAGATAAAAAACTTAATTCTCCTATGATATTCCTCTTGAAAATGGTCGGCCGTTATTTCAAATGATTTATAGACACCTTCCCTAATCGCAATGCTTGGAACGATGATAATAAATTTTCCCCAGCCATAGTTCTTATTTAATTCAAAAATAGTTTTGATATAGCAATAGGTTTTTCCCGTCCCTGTTTCCATTTCGATATCGAGGTTGATGTTTGAACTATTTGTTCGGGCCAGCTTTCCCGAGAAAGGGATATTCTGTCCTCGCTGAACTGCCGAAATATTTTCAAGAACCTTAATTTCACCCATTTCTAATGGGGGATTTTTATATCCAACAATTTCTTGAGTTAGAATGTCATTCCCACTATCCATTTGGTAGGAAATACCATCTACTTTTGATTGGCCCAAAAAACAGTCAACAACCGATTCTACGGCCTTCGTTTGGTAGGCTTGATTTTTAAACTTTAATTTCAAATCACCCTCATTTCAGTTTGTGGACTTAGGCACTTAAAAACAGCTCTAACATTACCGAGGGCGCAATCATCCTTAAAGCCTGCATCCCGAAATACTAACCTTAAAAGAGGGCCGTGTTCCAATAAATCTTTGGCAAAATCTTTTGTCACTTCCCCCTCACTGGCAAAGCACATGGCCAACTCACCATCGCCGACAAAAAAGACTTCTCTTCCCGAAATATCTTTCTTGACTATGGGAAGATCAAAGGGAACTCCCCAATCGAGCATCACATGGAAAACAAGGTCTTCCGGACTTCGGTCATCTTTAATATTTTTTGAAAAAACACCACTTTTGAATAGCTCCGGCGTGTACTCGTGTGGATAATAATGAACCTTGTTCATGTTGCTACTATCTATTTTAAATGCCCGAAAGCCCGTATCCAATTTATCCGCTATGTCGGGATTTTCTTTCTTGATTTTAGCTCCGGCCCGGCGAATGCGTTCTTTTCCAATTTCTGCAATGGTTTTATATCCGTTTTTAAAGGCTTCCGAATCTTCCGTACATTTTTCCGGAATTTGAACCATGATAAATTTTCGATTCCCTCCGTCCTCTGCGTTTAGTTGCATGGCTGCGTGAGCAGTAGTTGCCGACCCTGAAAAAAAATCACACACAATCTCATTACCTTTGCATATTGACGCAATTATTTTCTTGGCGATATCAATAGGCTTAGGGGTCTCGAAAAAAATACCTAATTTACTTAATAATTTATCATCGCTCCCACCATAATATAACAACGAAGCAAAATTCTCGTGCATATTTTCACTGAGTAAATATTTTCTTGTTGGCTGAGTCGTTTCATTCTTTCCAAACAAAACAAGATCATTCTCAAGAAGTTTTTGTATTGAGGTTGGCGTATATCGCCAACCTCTAGTGGGTACAGGGCACTCTTTCTTGGTGTCAGGATGGACAAGGGGAATAAAATAATCTGATGGAGCCTTCTTTTTATTAGGCCAAGCCATGGAAACAGGTCGATAAACCTTACCAGAATTATCTATATAACAATATGCTTTTTCCCCCTCAGAAAAGCTTTGCCTTTTCAGCCATATTTTATATTCTTTCCGAACTTTTTCAGTGACCATTCCCTCTACGGCCATGAGGCTTTTTACCTTTTCGAGCATATTATGTGCATTCTCTTTGGGTATCTTGAGCCGACAACTCTCTTGAAAGGTTGCCTTATTTCTGCAGTAAAATATAATCAATTCATGTTGACAAGCGATCCCCTTCGCATCACCCTTAGGATTCCTTTTATCCCAAACGATCGTCCCGATACAATTATGACTACCAAATAATTCATCTAATAATTTTTGAACATTTGAATGCTCATGCTCATCGATATGAATAACAACCACCCCATCATCCCTCAACAAATTCCTCGCCACCTTCAATCTTGAATACATCATAGAACACCAATCGGAATGGAAACGACCGTTGGAATCCGTATTGGCGACCAACCGTTCACCACTCCCGTTCTTTTGGCTTGAATCCACAAGATATTCCTCGGTTGTTTGAGCGAAGTTGTCCTTGTAGATAAAGTCATTACCTGTATTATAGGGAGGGTCAATGTAAATCATCTTGACTTTGCCGAGATAGGACTCTTGCAATAGCTTCAAGGCATCGAGATTATCGCCCTCAATAAAAAGGTTTTGCGTCGTATCGAAATTCACGCTTTCTTCCCTTTGGGGACGAAGGGCCTTGGCAATGGGACGGTTGGCGGCCAAGAGGGCCTCCTTTTTGCCGGGCCAATCGAGTCGGTATCGCTCTGTCGGCCCTTCCACGATATGATCGGAAAGTTCTTGGCGAAGCAAGTCAAAATCAATCGACTTTTTGAGATGCCCCTTTTCATCCTTGACCTCGGTTACGCAATTTGGAAAAATCTCTGCCAATTTAGAGATATTTTCATCCGTGAAATCCGTCGTGTGCATTTTTACTTTATCCATACGGTTTATTCCCATTTTTAAGAGCTGAGGGCCTCTACGCCCCTTTTAATTTCTTTAAGTTGTCTATACAGTTCCAATTTTTTGTTGAATTGTATTTCTTTTTTCATTTTATTTTCAAGTTTTTTCGCCTTTTTTTGCATGGCGCATACTTGCCCGGCCCTAGAAACCCATTCTTCAAGGGATTCAGACTTCCCATAGGGGATGGGAATAAGATTTCCCAGAATCTCACGGTAGAGGGTCTCCATATCGAGGGCAATCGGCAAACTTTTGGCTTCGGCACGGTTTCTTATCCAGGGCGTTTCAAAATAATTGCCGACAACCCACTTTTTCTTATCGGCCCCGCTAGGACGTTTATAAGCAGCAGTGTATCGCCCTCGCTCCTCGTAGTCGAGGTGAAAGAGAATCGGAGAGGGGATCGCTTTGTCAATTGTTCTTAGAATATCTCGCTTTAAAGACGGGGTTTTGAGGGAAAGGGTGAGAACCTGTATCTCTTGGACTCTCTCGGTGGCCGGGATATTAACGGTTTCAGGAGATAATTTCCAAGACCAAGTGATTTTTTCGATCTCTCTACTAAAAAGGCCTTTCACTTTTGAAGAGGGAGAAGTATGTTGATAGATTTTGCTTTTCGGCAACTTCTTTCCATACCGGGATGCTTGAGGGAAGGCGTATAAAAAATTCATCTTCACTTATCCTGAATCACCAAAAAAGAGATCAATTCAAAATCATCCAATCCACTGATGGGGTCAAGCAGGGCACTTGTTTTATTTCCCAAAAAAAGGCCGTCAATATCTTTGTCTTCCTTCACTTCGATAATGGAGCGAATGGCCTGACCAAGAAGATTTGAGTAAAAATCCATTTTTCGACCGTCTTTAGTTTTTTTATTAAACTTTTTGCAATATTCCTGTAATGGCCCGTCAAGCCCTTTGCAATTATTTCTTATCAAATCCAAGAGATATTTCACTTGTGCATGATCGGCCATGATTTCGCCGTCATTGCCTATATAGACGAGATAGTAGGGATGCAACCTGTTATGTCGATTGACATTGACGCTTACATTTCGATTTCGCAAAACAAAGATGGCCCCGGGCATCAATCCAAGTTCCGGACGGGGCGGCACAACTGCGTGCAGTCCACCGGGAAGATCGTCAAGTTCCCCTTTTTCTTTGATGTAATTGAGAAGATCCATTCGAAAATCGTTGAGACCGAGATCGGTGATATTAACCCCCGTCTTTAAATCTTCAAGCTCTACGATTTCGTCTTGCAATTTTCTCAATTGCTCTGTTCTATAGCTAACATCATTGGCCTTAGCGGAAAGAATGTTATCGTCACCGGTAGCAGCGACATCGGCAATCACCATTCGATTTTCAACCCTCTCCTTTAAATTGATATAGGCATCAAGGGAAATATCCGGCCAATAATTGGCCAATTGAATGGAGGTATTGGTGGAGCCGATCCGGTCAATACGCCCAAACCTTTGAATGATACGAACGGGGTTCCAGTGAATATCGTAGTTAATAAGATAATCGCAGTCTTGAAGGTTTTGCCCCTCGGAGATACAATCTGTTCCGATCAGAACATTGATTTCGCCTTTCTCTTCCGGCATGACCAAGCCCTTTTCTTTGGATATAGGCGAAAACATCGTCAAAAGAGATTGAAAATCGTACCCTTTTTTTAAAGTATTTTTAGGGGTTCCTCCCCCCGTCACCACACCTGAATGAATCCCCATTCCAAGTAATTTTTCCGATAAATTTCTATAGAGATAAGAGGCCGTATCGGCAAATGCCGTAAAGATCAAAATTTTTTTATTTTTGGGATTTATGGGTTTTTGTATTTTTTTTATCAGTTGTCCTTGAAGATGCTGGAGCTTTGCATCGTCTTTTGGAGAGACTTTAATCAACTCCGACAGTAGCTTTTCTATGATAGCAAGATCAGAAAAAAGGTCTCTTTGCCAAGAGATCAAGTCCATATCACTTAGGTTTATTTGAACTTTTCCCTCCGTGAAAAACTCCTCCACCTCGGCAAAGTCTTCGTCCTCGCCCTCGATTCCTTCCATCGACTCGGCCATATCATCAAATAATGGCCCCTCTCCGCTTTCGTTAAATCTCTGTATCTTTTTGAGAATTTTAGAGTGATTCCCCCTCAACATTTCCAAAGTCAATCTAAACGCCTCGACTGAACTTTCAAGTCTTTTTAAAAGATTTGTGGTCATTAAGGCCTGAAGACTTTTTTCTCTATCGGATTGCTTGAGTTTGCCCATTCCGATATCTATATCTGTATCGTACTTATCTTCGTATTTTTTCAATCGGCTTGGCAGGACATAGCTTATGGGTGCATAAACGGCCAAATTTAAATTTGATAAGTGTTCATAAATATCATTGAGTCCAATAACGTCATTTCTCGTGGTTAAAGGACAATGAAAAGAAAGAGGAGGAAGTCTTTTAGGAAAGTCTCCAATATCTTTGGTGTCATAAAAGGTTTCAATATGTCTTCGAGAGCGAGCAATCGTTACACTATCTAGCAGTTTAAAGAAATCAAAGTCTAGGGCATCCAAAATGGCCTTCGGTGTTCTTTTTGCGATAGGTAGCCTAGACCAAGAAGAAAAGGCAACCTGGGCGTGTCTAAAGACCTCTTCGATACTTTTGTCCATTTTTAGCTTTTTGCTTAATCCCTTGGACTGTCCCTCGTAAGCAATGGCCAATTGATTTTTTAGATCACTAAATCTATTATTCACCGGAGTTGCCGAAAGCATGAGAACTTTTGTTTTCACTCCGGCCTTCACCACTGAATTCATCAATTTTTGATATCGACTCTCTCGGTCTTTGAAGGTATTGTTATTGCGAAAGTTGTGGGATTCATCTATGACGACAAGATCATAATTACCCCAATTAACTCTATCGATGGGAAGGCCCAAAGATTCTCCGCTTGTTCTTTGTAAATCGGTATGGCAAAGAACATCATAGCTAAATCGGTCTTCGGCCAATGTATTGGTTATCAAATTACTATTGTAATTCATCCAATTGTCGGTCAATTTTTTAGGGCACAATACCAACACGGATCGGTTTCTCAATTCATAATATTTAATAACAGCAAGGGCGGTAAAAGTTTTCCCAAGCCCTACACTGTCGGCCAAGATACAGCCATTATAATTTTCCAATTTACTGATCGCTCCGGCAGCAGCATCTTTTTGAAAATTAAAAAGTTTCTTCCATGTCACGGTGTTCTTGTATCCGGTCAAATCGTTTGGAAGAATATCGTCATTTAAATCTTCTAAAAATTCATTGAAGATATTATATAGAGTAAAAAAATAAATTTTCTCCGGCGAATTTTCTCTGTAAACCGATTCGATATGGTTGCAAATACTCTCGGTTACATCTCGGAGCTTGGACTCATCATTCCAAATTTGATTGAAAAGATTGAGCCAACTGGAAGTGATGGAAGAATCGTTCAGTTTTGTGATGAAATTAGAAACGGCATCTCCCCTTTGATATCCTAGTTCTACCGCCGTAAATCCATGTATCGGCATATAGGTAATATTTTTCTCTTCGGATTGAAGATAAGCAAACTGCTGCATGGGTAACTTTGTGATATTTGATTTAAAGATTACCTTCTTTCGTATCCAATCAGCACACTCTTTGGCGATCGCCTTCTGAGTAAGTTTATTTTTCAATTGGATTTCAAATTCACTGCCATAGAGATTTCTCTCCCTTTTTCTTTTCGGGATATGAAACTCTCGATGCTTTTTAGAAACCTTATCCGTAACATCATCCGGCACAAAGGTTGGCGCAGTGAAAATAAATTCCAGGGAGTCAATTTTTTCCAATTCCTCTTTTAATGACTCAAAGGCATAAACGGAGAAACAAGACGCTGCCAATTTCAATTTGGCCCCGGTCGTAATCTCCGCTTTGAGGTCATCCCCCCAAAGATTATTTATATTATCAAGTAGTGTCTGCATCCTACTGCTCTTTCATTCATATAAAATTAAATACCCCTCTTGGGAAAATGCGCGGGACATCTCCTGAGAAAGAGTCATATAAATTAAAATAAGGGCCTATTAGCGTATAAAGATTTTTTGTATAATCATCATTTTTTCTATGAACTTTGCCCGCTATGTGGGCAAATACGTCTGCCATCTCGGAAATTTTTTCATTATCTTTGCTTTGAGATGAATCGACTCGAATATCGACACTCGGAAGCATTTTTCTTTTCGGATGGTTCCCAACTAAATTAGAAAAATCTTTTATGGTTGAATCAATAGACGGAGCAAATTTGTTTGCTCTTTTTAGAAAATCTTTATGATTTCCTGTTTCTTCAAATATAAATTTGATGCTAATGTGAGAATACCCAATATGTTCTAGAGAAAATGCGAGAAGGCAGAGTCTTATTGTCCAGTTGAAGTGTGAAAATAATCCCCATTGTTTTGTCACTTTAACTAGATGATTTGTTAGGGCCTCTGGGGTCGGTCTTTCACGAGTCCAGTACTCCCTGATACCATAAGCATTTGGAACAGATGAGAAATCTCCACTAAGACACGCCTGTTGAAGTTTTTCATTTTCTTCCTTGAAAAAACCTGGGTTTTTAACAATGTAACCTCCTCCCCAGAAAGGTTTCTTTTCCTTTAGGTCTCCCAAAAAAGAAGAGACTTGTCTTACCACTTCTAAACATTTATCTTGAGATTCGGATTTCCTTAAATGAATTTTTTCAGGAATTGTTGCGGCCAGTTTTTCACCCAGGATTTCGACATCTCCGGTTCGGCAAACGAAGATTCCTCCTCCGTACGGAGCCGTGGGATTCTTGGCCGTCACATCCCCAAACTCATCGATAAAAACGCTTAAAGAAGTCCTATTGTCCACTGCCTCCCCTCTCCTAGAAAATGAAGACCCTACAGGCAAGGCTTAATTTAGCAGATAAAGAGGAAAACAAAAACAAGTTAATGGGAAGCTCTGCGGCTTTTTTGGGGCACTAACGGGCCTGATCTTTTTTCAAGTTTTGAGGAGTATTTGTCGAAGAGAGAAATAACGGGAAACAGAGGTGCGGAAACACCCCTGCTCCCCTCATCACATCAACCCCTAACCGAATAGGAGGTCAACATGACTGCGCTTTTCTTATCATTGTCTCCCTAGCAATTCCAACGACTTAATTTGAATTGCGTCATTTTTTCACGTTTTAGACGGGGAAGATTCCCCGTGGGAGGATTATCATGTCAAAAACGACAGAAAACGCCCTTCAACGCCTAGAGAGGGCGAGCGCATCTTTAGAGGCCGTGGCGGCCCTCTTTATCCGCGCCAAGGAGGAAATCGTCTTTACGGAAAACGAACTCCAAGGCATCGGCATACTCGTTCAAATTCTCGCTAAAGAAGTTGAAAAGGGCATGGAACTGCTCTTAGAGCAATCTTAGATCGGGGGACTTTCGTCCCCTTTCTCTTTCCCTTTGGGGGGCATCCCAGGCTACCGGAAACCTCCGTTCCGTAAACAAAAAAATAAGAAACTCTCGGTTTCGGGGGCCTTACGGCCCTGCCGAAACTTTTACTTTTTTTGTTGACCTTACTTTCGATTTCCGGGCGTTTCGCCGTGGGCCCCAAAGGGGTTGCGATTTTAAAAACTTTAGAAAGGAGATCACGTCATGAGCAAAAAGGTTTACGAACGAATCACAAACGCCGTT
>JAPONP010000165.1 GCA_026713835.1 Bacteriovoracales bacterium | reverse complement strand
TACTTGCTGTATCTCACTCTCGATTTTATGCCGACTATGCGAGATCAAGCGGTTGAATATTTGAAAAGATTGATTGAACGACAAGGGGAATTTAGGCGATTCGACCAAGAAATAAAAAAGCCCCGGTGCCATCACTGAGTAAACCCAGGAGAGGAGCGTTCCGGGGACAGCGTCCACATTTTCCCATAAAAGACTAGAAAAATCAAAAGAGGTCATATCATTTGGCGTCGATCTAAAAATATAATCTCTCAAGGCTTCGCGAATCAGAGTTTGATAGTCTTTATATGAACCGACTATTTCTCTAAAAGCAGTAACGACGAGCAACGAGGTGTCCACGAGACGTTGCATTGTTTTTGGAAGGATTCGTTGCGAATTTTCCAATGTTAAATTCTTACATTAAGAGCCTATCGAAGTCAGGAGGAGAAATGGGATTCGATGAGTTCGGGACTCACGTCCTCTAAATTCTTGGGATTCCAAAGAGGGTTTTTATCCTTATCGATGAGCAAGGCCCTGATTCCTTCGGGCATATCGCAGTTCTTTCCAAAGTTAAGGGCCATTTTTTTCTCCATGGCAAAGACATCGGCGAGGGCCATGCCCTTGCCCCTTTCGATTTGTTCAAAGATCACGGCCATGGAGGTGGGAGAGCCGGATAGAAAGGTTGCAAGAGATTGTTGCAACCACTTATCGTCCGTCTCAAATCTTTCGATCCCCTCTTTGATCTGTAAAATGTTTTGGCCGTCCATGAGTTTATCGATAGTTGGCATCATGGGTTCAATTCGAGCAGGAGGAGGGGCACCCAAAGAATTTTTGGAGAGACGATCCAAGGCCCGGCCCGGATCAACGCCTGAAATAAGAGCGTCTTTCAATTCTTTGAGAGCGCTCGAAGGGACAAAATGATCGGCCATATTGGCGTAAAGGGCGTCACTTGCGTTCATCCTGGCCCCGGTGAGTCCCAAAAACCTGCCGAGACGATTCGGCATACGATTCAAAAAATAGCTTCCCCCCACATCGGGAAAAAAGCCGATGGTAATTTCCGGCATGGCCATCAAAGTGGTTTCGGTCACCACTCGGTGAGAGGCCCCGACCGTGATACCGATTCCCCCTCCCATAACGATACCGTGGGCCAACACGACGATGGGCTTTTGGTACTCATGAATCATCAAATCGAGAGCGTATTCACATTTGAAAAAGTCGATATGATCCTGGGCCTGGGCCTTGATGCTTTTGTAAAGAGAGACAACATCTCCTCCCGCACAGAGCGCTCTTTCCGAAGTGCTTTCCAGGAGGATGCATTGGATTTTGTCATCATGGGCCCACCTCTCAAGCCGTGAAGCCATCTCAAGGCATACGTCCTTGGTCAAAGAGTTTAGGGTTTTGGGAGCATTGAGGGAGATGATCCCCAATGTCCCTTGTTCGTCAAAAAGAACGTCTTGGCTCAACGTATTCTCTCCAAAGCTCCCTCTCCCAAAATCTTGCGAGAGATGATAAGTCTCATAATCTCGTTGGTTCCCTCAAGAATGCGATGAACGCGACAATCTCTTTGGTATCGCTCCACCGAGTATTCCTTTGTATAACCGTAGCCTCCATGGAGTTGAATGGCCTCGTCGCAAATGTGGAAACACTCGTCCGTAACAAAACGCTTGGCCATGGCACAAAAGACGGTTTTATCCGAAGAGTTTTGATCGAGTTTAGAGGCGGCTAAGCGAACCATTTGCCGAGAGGCCACGAGGGCGGTGGCCATATCCGCAAAACGAAATTGAAGGGCTTGAAATTGACTTAGAGTTTTTCCAAATTGAGATCGTTCATTCATGTAGCGATGGGTTTGTTCGAGACAGGCCTGGGCCGCACCCAGGGAACAGGCCGCGATATTGACCCTTCCTCCGTCGAGGGCCTTCATGGCGATTTTAAAACCGTCTCCCGGTTTCCCAAGAATATGATCTTTGGGAACCTTGACTTTGTTCAAACTCAAGGCCCGCGTGGGCTGGGAATTCCAACCCATTTTCTTTTCATTCTTACCCCATTCGATTCCTTCACTTGAAGAATCCACCACAAAGGCCGTAATCCCCTTAGGTGTTTCATCTCCCGTTCTGGCCATGACGATCAAGACCCCCCCAGTCGATCCTCCTCCCGAGATAAACATTTTGGAACCACTCAGTTCAAAGTGATCCCCTTTGTCGATGGCCTTGGTCTTTAAAGACGCCGCATCGGAACCACTTTCCGGTTCGGTCAGACAATAGGAGCCCAAAACCTTTCCGGCCACCATGGGGCCCACATACCGCTCGCACACCTCCTGAGAGCCAAAGGTGGCGATCATCCACCCACACATATTGTGGATGGTGATATAAGCCGCCGTGCTGGTGCAACCCTTGGCCAATTCTTCAAGGAGGATGGAGGCATCCACTCGGGAAAGTCCGGCCCCACCGTGAACTTCCGAAATATAAATTCCCATCAGGCCACACTCTCCCGCCTTCTCTAGGGTGGGAATGGGGAAGTGGTGATTTTCATCCCAAGTGGAAGCGTGGGGAGCGAGTTCTTCCTCGGCAAATTTTTTGGCCAGCTTTAAAAGTTCCCTTTGGGTCTCATTTAAATCAAAATCCATCTTTCGGTCATTCTTTATCGTAGCGAATGGTCATATTCGGCTTAGACAAAACGGAATCATCATTAAACCATCTCTGGGTTACGGTCTTGGTTTCCGTATAGAAGCGGAAGGCCTGCTTTCCGTAGGCGTGTTGATCCCCATAAAAGGAGCCCTTCCAGCCGGTGAAACTGAAAAAGGGAAGGGGAACGGGAATGGGGATATTGATTCCCACTTGGCCCGCCTGAACCTCTCGGCGAAATTTTCTGGCCGCGGCCCCACTGGATGTATAGATGGAAGTTCCATTTCCGTAAGGGTTGGCGTTGATGAGTCGGGTGGCCTCGTCCAAAGAAGAAACCCGAACGAGGCAAAGGACGGGGGCGAAAATCTCTTCCCGGTAGATACTCATTTCGGGGTTGACGTTGTCAAAGAGAGTGGGCCCAAGCCAATTGCCCTTTTCGTAACCTTCGACCAAAACTTTTCGACCATCGAGAAAAAGATCGGCCCCTTGATCGACACCCTCTTGAATGAGGGACTGCGCCCGTTCTTTGGCACGAGAGGAAATCATGGGCCCATAGCTCGATTTTTCGTGGGACCAATGTCCGGGAGTAAGCCCTTCCATCTGACCCCGAATGTCGTCCACCCACTCGCCGGCCTCTCCCACCAAAACCGCAACGGAAATGGCCATGCAGCGCTGACCGCTGGCCCCACAGGAAGAGGCGGCCAGGGCACTGACGGCTTGATCCTTAGAAGCATCCGGCATGACCACGAGATGATTTTTGGCCCCGGCAAAACATTGCACCCGCTTCATACTTTCCGAAGCCCTTTTATAGACGTGTTGTCCGACGGCCGCAGAGCCCACAAAGGAAACGCCTCGAATTTTGGGGTGGTCGCAAAGAAAATTCACCTGGTCGGCGCCCCCGTGAATCACGTTGAGAACCCCTTTGGGAAGACCACATTCGTGAAAAAGCTCCGTCAGGAGGGTCGGGGTCAAGGGGTCTTGTTCGGAGGGCTTGAGGACGAAGGTGTTGCCGGAAACGATGGCCAACGGAAACATCCAAAGGGGGATCATGGCCGGAAAGTTAAAGGGGGTGATCCCCGCAAAAACTCCCATGGGCTGAGAATAGCTAGAGGTGTCCACATTTCGGGCCACGTTTTCCACGGTCTCTCCCATGAGGTGAGTGGCCGCGGCGCAGGCGTGTTCCACCACTTCGATTCCCCTCCAAACATCCCCTTGGCCGTCCACAAAATTCTTGCCGTTTTCTTCACATAAAATTTTTGCGATTTCATCTTGGTTTTTCTTCAAGAGGTCTTGGTATTTAAAAAAGTAGCGAACCCTCGTGGGCAAGGGAACATTTTGCCACTCTTCAAAGGCCGCGCACGCACTTTGAACGGCCGCCTCCATTTCATCGCCGGTGGTCAAAGGCACTTCGCTGAGTTTTTCCTGAGTGGCCGGGTTTATCACATCCATCCACTGAGAAGCCTTGGACTCGGTGAACGAACCGTCGATGTAAAGGGGGATTTTCCTGTGCATAGCGTCTTTACCTTTGTTAGAACTCTGTTTAAAAACGCCCCAATTTACCAGTGTAAAGGTTCGATAGCAAGTGTTCGCACCCTCGCATCGCCCTTTGCACCAAAGAAAAAAGGATGATGAAACCATGACTCGATCCATCTTTATCTTGGCCCTCCTCACCACCTTGGCCCCTTGCGCCTTTTCCGACCTCGCTAAAAACCCCTGGAAACTTCCCACCTCCATGGAAGTTCAGGGAAAAAAGCTCGTTCTCAACGGAATCGGTATAAGAAAAGCCAAGATTTTCTTCAAGGTCTATGCGGCAGGTCTCTATTTGCCCGCAAAGAGCAGCAACCCCGAAGACATCAAAAAGATGGAGGGTTCAAAGGTGATCGACCTCTACTTTTTGAGAAATGTGGACAAAAAAGACATCACGAAGGCCTGGAAAGAGGCCCACGGCATGGATCAATTCACCGGGGAGGTTTCCACTTTAAACTCCTATATGGTCGATATGAAAAAGAATACCCACGGGATGCAATTTCAAGTTCATGACGACGGCCTTGTGGTCAAGGTGGGCGAAAACCTTCACCCCAAAATCAAAAATGCGGCCTTTGCCAAAGCCATTCTCAATATCTACCTGGGCCCGGCTCCTCCTAATAAGGAACTCAAAGAGGGAATGTTGGGCAAAAAGATCTAAAGATATTATAAACATATTTTTTTCCCCATAAACTCTCAAAACGGCCATAATAGTTTTAGAAAGACTTATGTGGGGAAAGGTATGAGCGATCTGGATTTTGCGGCCGTTGAAAAAAAGATCAGAAGAATAAAAAAAATCTACAACGTCCACTCTCCCCAAAGAAAAGAGGCCATTCGCATTTTAGAGGAATCAAAGAGAGAGGAAATCAAAGAAATCCTCAATTATTTCTCGACCAATAACCCCAAAATCTATGTGGATATCAATGAAAATATCATCCTCTTTGAGGATTTAGTTCAACTGGACAGGACGGTCATTCAAAAAATTTGCCAAAAGTTTTCCCCCTCTCTCGTCGCCTTGGCCTTAAGACTTGGAGACGAAAACCTTAGAACAAATTTTTTGCAAGGGGTTTCTTCCGACGATAGGGAGATCATGGAACCCATTATTAGCGGCCCTCCTCAGAAAAAAAGCAACGTGATGGCCGCCATAGGACAGATCATGATCTATGTTCGTTCCCTTCAGGAAAAGGGCCTTATCGGAATCGTCGGAGGGGCCAACAAGGGTGGCACCTTCGTGTAAGACCTTTCCCGTGACTCACGCTTAACTAATGTTTTTTATCGATCAAGACCTCATCCATAGGATAGCGAACCTTGGGAAGTCCCCCATACTTATCTTCCCGTGAGCGATGGCCTACGGCACAGACCACGACACTTCGCAAACCTTGCTCTTTGAGCTTGAGAATCCGATCGTATTCTTTTGGGGAAAAGCCCTCGATGGGGCAGGCATCTATTCTTTTGACGGCACAACAGGTGAGAAGAGTGCCCAAGGCCAAATAGATCTGCTTATCCATCCAATTCCAACGCTCCTTTTGATCCATTCGGGCGATAAACCCCTTGATGACTTTAGCATAACCCTCCAGGGCCTCCCTCTTTTCCGATCGTATCGCACAATGGCTTTCGAGAAATCGATCCACGTCCTCATCTCCAACGTGGATGGGAGAACATAGGATAAAGAGATGGGAACAGTCTTCCACCTGGGACTGATTGAAGCTATGGGCCCTAAGTTCACGCTTGAGTTCTTCTTGGCCCACGAGGACAAATCTCCAACATTGAAGGCCAAAGGAAGAGGCGCTCAAGCGCAAGGCCTCACATAGTTCGTGGAGATGGTCTTCCCCTACTTTTTGCTCCGAATCGAAAACTTTAGTGGCATACCTCCAGTTAAGATCATCGATAAGCTCGGACATCTTTCCTCCTCGTAATCGTATTGACAGGATTCAACATGGGCAGCACCATAATAATGACACCTTGGCCCCTGTCAAGCTCGGCGGGAAATTCTTTGGGGGATCGTTTTGTGATGATTATCCGTCCCATGACCTCAAAAGATTTAGACCCTCTCATCCAATTGATCGGTCATTCGGGGCATGGTCTAACCTCCCTTCCCAAAAATCCGGACGTTCTATCGAAAAGGTTGAAGGCCAGTGAGCAAAGTTTTCAAAAAAAAGGGAAAAGCGATGCCAATGAGTTTCTTTTTGCTCTTGAGGGCGATGGGGATGGAGAACTCATAGGGGTGAGCGGCATTTATTCCTCTATCGGAATCTATGGGCCCAACCCCGTTTACGAAATCCGAGAAAGAAAAATGGCGAGTGCCGAACTCAACACCACTTCCCTTATCAAAACTCTTCATTTCAAATCACTCAAAAAAGGATTTAGCGAAATCTGCTCCCTCTACCTTCATCCCCAACGGCGAAAGGCCGAACTCGGAAGATTCCTCTCCCTTTCCCGTTTTCTCTTTATGGCCGATCACCTCCGCTCTTTTGAACCCTTTGTGATGGCCCAAATGCGTGGGGTGGTCGATGAGGCGGGGGAGAATCATTTTTGGTCGGCGGTGGGTGCGAAATTTTTCAAAATGGATTTTTCCAAAGCCGATCACCTTGCGATGAACTCTAGGCAATGGATCGAAGACCTCCACCCTCCCGATCCCATCTATCTCGATCTTCTTCCCTTGGAAGCCCGAACCGTCATCGGTCAAACCCATCCCAAAACCACGGCTGCGGCCAAAATTTTAAAGCGAGAAGGTTTCTCAGAAACGGATTTTGTGGGCATTTTTGAATCCGGCCCCATCCTTTTATCAGAAATTGATAACATTAGAACCATTCAAGATTCCATCACCGCAAAGGTTTTGGAATGTCTCGACGTGATAGAGGGAGAGGAAAACGAAGCCCCCCGGATTCTTTCCAATCGCCGATACACGGATTTTCGTTCGTGCTTGGCATCTGTGAAAAGAACCGACAAGGGAGTCTTTATCTCCAAGGAAACGGCCCATCTTCTCCAAGTCAATCGGGGCGAAAAGATTCGGCTCTCTTTTCTCAATGCTGTGGAGAGAGGGTAAAGGTTGGAATTCCCCAAGAGAGGGATAGGTCATTGATTTTATAGGGATTTCCCCCTTCTGTGACAGCCGCAAGTGCATCCGCTTTGTGAAATATCTAGGAATGTCATAAATGTTTGACATGGTCACATATTTATGACATAATGTCCTTGTGCAAACGATTCGTATTCATAAAAGTGTGGCCAAGGGAATTAAGAAATTAAACCCTGAATTGGGGATACAAATTGCTGAAATACTTGATCTTCTTGCCCGAGGGGAATCTATTGGAATGCCTCTTAGTCGTCCAATGCCAGATATTGCCGGAGGCTCCCATGAGTTGAGGCTTAAAGATAGGAGCGGCCAATACAGGATTTTTTATTATACAAAAATGAGCGATATGTTGATGGTTTTTCATTTCTTTAAGAAAAAAAGCCAAGCAACTCCTAAAAAAGAAATAGATATCGCTCAAAAAAGACTTAGGAGTATGTTATGAGCAAAGAATTTTTTGAAGCAAAGAGTACAAAGCAGTTATGTAAAATTCTTGGTGTTTCAGAATCAGAAGCCGCTAAGATTGAGATGCGTCGAAATCTTGTTATATCTATTAAGAGAACCGTAGAAAAAAATGGCTGGACTCATGCAGAGGCGGCAGAGGAAGCAGAGGTAGGTCGAACTGTAATGACTGCAATTCTTAATGGAAATCTTGAAAAAATTTCTACCGACCGTCTTATTGATATTGCCCATAGAATTGGCCTTAAACTAAGGCTCAAAGTGGCCTAGCTGTCGAGTTTAAAATTTGACTTTTCTATATTCACGATAAGCCGTGGGAAGTCGTGCGAGGATTATCAATGGGGAAAGTTTTCAGGCCAAGAAGTTTTAGTTAGAAATAACCCTATCCCCTTCTTTTTCTTATCGATATTTACATTAGCATCGAAAGGGACATTCAAGCTCCCATTCTCTGTAATCCGTATTCCCCCCGTAGAAAAGCTGCCATCTAGAGTTTCGAATCTTCGATTGATATATTCACTGCACTTTTTGTAATCAACATTCTTAGACCCTGAGATAGTGATATCTCTTTTAGAAAAAGCATTATCAGCTTTTGTAAAAAAAAGAAAAATTATAACCTTCTCTTTTCCTCAGTAGAGATCGGATATTTTAAGATTTCAGTGGGCGTATCGGTAGTAGTAGTAAAACTTTAGAGAATTTCTGTAGTTTGTGTAGCTTTTCAGAGAAAATGTCATAATCAAAACAGTCAGGTATCTTGTAAATAATTAAATCTTTCATGATCCTCCCGACTTTTCTTTATCACCAATCATCAATACACTTTTGTCTTCAATAGCTCGTGCAATTTCATTCTCATCACTCGCTTTTAAAATAAAAGTGATAATTTTTCGTGACATCTCAATATAAAAACGATACGATATTGAGCCTTAAAACCTATACTTAAAAGGGAAAAAACCATGAGGATTTTCAACGAAACCAAAGAACTCGTCAAAAAGGAAAGGGCCTATACGGTAAAGATTTTAAATATATGAACCCACCCGAATTACAAGGATAAAAATCAATCAGTTTCTGGCAAAATGGAATAGTTGCAGCAATATATCCGACCTGTTTTTGAATCTTTTCTTCGATTCTGGCCCTGATGGAATATGCCCCCCTCATCCTT
>JAPONP010000164.1 GCA_026713835.1 Bacteriovoracales bacterium | reverse complement strand
AAGCAAAAAATGCCCTCAACGTGCCACAAGCACGCCTTCAGACATTTTTTGCTTTCATCCTTGCCGGGCACAATCTCGCTCGCTTTCATCACGAAGGTGGTTTTAGGATAGGCTCTAAGAGTCCTTGTCTTGCGCGGTGCGCTTTTGAAGAGAGCTACGATTTCTAATTGTCGATACTCTTTTGTTGTGGAGGAAGTTTTTCATCATTATTGGCATATTTAGAATTTTTAAGTGTCGTAGAGATAAGTTCCAGTAAGGCTTCGGAGGCACCTAAGGCTTCATGATAAGTCATAAAAGAAGATTCGGCCATTTCTTTGATCGTTATGCCTTGAATATTGGATTTTGCAATTTGGTAGTAATCAATTAAGGGTGCCAAATGTGGATAAGGGCCTTTCAACTGAAGGAGGATGCGGTCAATTTCAGGTAATTTTTTTGAATATTTTTGAATGTCGGCGATATTTGGTACTTCTGACTCTGTTTCTTCAATAATATAGCGAGAATATGTTCTTCCGAATTTATTGAGTTCGATAATGTGATTAAGTCCTGTACACGAATGATTTAAAATTTTTGATTTTTTTAGTGAAAGCTCCGGAAAGGGAAGAGAGATATTTTGATCTGCGATAACAAGACCCCATAAAATGCGATAAAAATTTCTAAAGGTGTCAATAATTGTCCCTTCATTATGGAGGCAACTGATAAATATCATTCCATGATTTTTATCAATATGAGTTTGATAAATATCAATTTTATTTAGCAAGATAAGGGGGACTTTATTTTTAAGATTTTCAAAACTTATACTTTGCTTTGATATAAGAAGATCGATAACGCTGTTGATAAGGTTATAAGAGATATCATTATGGCATGGTAGATTATCACATTTATAGTCCGGCAAACATGGATAACAGTCAATTCTTGGTGAGATGGTGAAATTAAAATGACCATAAGGAGTTATTTCATAAGGTTGGATGGTTCCAAGACCGATAGTGAGGGTTTGAACATTGAAGAGGGAGGCTAAATGTCCCCATAGAGAATTATGTCCAACAAATAATGAGGTGTCTCGAAATTCATCATAGATATCTTCTATGTTTTTTTTAGCAACGATATCGATTAGCCGATCATCAAATTTTTTAAGAATTGAATTTTTGAAAAGATGATTGGCATCAATTCTATTATCCTTGCTTCCTACAACCAAAATAGAAATTTGGGGATTAGATTTGAGGGTTTTGTAAATGACTTCGGCCCATTTCCCAAGAGGCCATTTTTGCTTTCTCTGTGATGAAAATGGGTGAATGATAACTTTTTTATTTTTTAACTTTCGATGTTCCTTTAGGTATGAATTATGTGATGTTCCAAGGATTCCTTTGAAAATATCGACAAGATTAAAGGCACTATACGATTTTCCAATAGTATTTGAGGAAATGAATTGAGACCAACGATCGTTTAAAAGAATCTCATTGCTTTTATTAATGGTTGGGCCTAGTTTATGTCTTGATTTAATAAGAGATGCAAAATAGGTTGATGATTTTGAATGATCAAGGTTGATAGAGACATCGATATCAAATCTATTGATTTTGAGAAGTATTTGATTTAAATTGTTTTTAACACTTGAAAGAGTAATTTTTTGATCGGCTATAAGCATTTGATCGAAATTGATATAAAAAATTTGATCAAATACTTCATTGAGTTTAAATTCAATTTCTCTTGAGTATTCTTCCATACAAATAAAAATCAAATTGATATAGGGGTGAGATTTTTTGAGTTCAATACAGGCCTGTGTCGTTTGTAGAACTTTTTCTATGCAAGATAACTGGGTTATTGCGATGGTAGAAGTTTTGTTTTCATTGGGTTGAATCATTTTAGTTTTTTATCGGCCATCGTTGAAATTAAAAGGGTAAGTATATTATCTTTATTTAAATCTTCATTTTTTGACATTTTTAACTCGATGTTTTGAAGTTCTGTCAATAGATCCTTCCTTAGATGCTCATAGTTTTGGTTTTTTTGATTGATCTTGTTGGGCGAAGATAAGGTTTTATCTTTTTTTTTAGTACTATTGGGGATCATTTTTAATAGTTTTAGCATTCTATTCCTATTTTATCTCTATAGGGTTGGTTCCAAAGATATTTCGTCTTGGTGGTTTTCTTGGAAATTTTGATTGGTTTTTTCGAGAATAGGTTTTGGAGATGAATTTGATGGGTGAGTTTCCCGGTGGGTTAATAGATCTGAATTATCTTCTGCGAGTAGATCAATTATTTTGAATGTTTCTTGAAGGTATTTTTTAAGTTCAAATAGTTCTTTTTCAATCATGTTGATGTTTGAATCGTAATCTGAAGTATGAATTGATTCGATATTTGCTCTAAAAATATGAATAGGGATGGAGAAAATTGAATTTTGATAAGCAAGATTGAGTAGCGAGTCTAGCTCTTTTACAAAAATTTTACCTTGGTCTTCTCTTTGCCTCGCTTGATTGATAAGTCGAAGGCAATTCAATAGATTCTTTAAAAACCGAGAGAGAGTGTTTTTTTCTTTATCAATCCATTTTTTTAGATCTTCTTTGTGAAAAAGATTTTTGTATAGAGATGAAAAAAGTAGAGATGTGCGAGAGCTATCATTGTAAAGATAGAGGATATCTTTTGAAATAAAGCGAGTGAGTTCCTTTTCTGCTTCAAAATGTTCACTTATGGGGATGTACTCGCATCTATTATTTTTGTGGTGAACTTTATAGGCCATAATATCTCTTGAGAAGTTAAGTGGGATATTCTTTTTTTGATAGATGAGGTGACAGGCTTTGAGGAGATCGGTTGAAGATATTGGGGCGCCGGTATGTGAAATATGTTCAATAATGATACTTCCCTCAAGAGTGCTTGATTGATTAAATAAAACGTTTTCCTTTAAACAAATTTCTATCGTTGGAGTTTCAGTTAAATCTCCCATGGCAATAGCAAGGGGGTTTGATGTTAGGATAAAATCGAGGTGTAAAAGTATGGTGGGTAATGTTTTTGTATTGTATTCAAAAATATAGATATCTTTGGATAAAAGATTTTGAAGCCTATTGGCCATATCTTTTTCATGCTTTGATGAAGAGATTAAAAGAATAGGAAGAAATTCGTTTCTCTGCATGGAGATATTGAAGAAATCGTGAATAGTATCGAGGGATATTTTATCTTCAATAAAAAAGTTCTCAATTAAAACTCCGGCAACTTTGAAATCGCTAGAGGGGGGGGATTGATGATTTTTTCTTATATCAAGCATCTTATTGGCAATTGGGGTTTCGTCATAAAAAATTAATTGAGCGTGATTATTATGGGTTTTAAGGTCAACTCCAATCATTTGATGGAGGATTTCTATAGATGATAGTCCTGTGCGAAAGGGAACTTGAAGAATTTCGTGATAAACTTTGGCCCATCCATTTGAATAGTTTATCGATTTATCTCTATTCATACATACGCCAATATGTTTTTGATTTGCGAGATAGCTTGTAAGATGATTTGAGATAGAGCAGTGACTTAAATTTAAAACATAAGACCATTTTAGATTTTTAATTTTTCTTAAAGGAGACATAAACTCATTAAGGGCAAAACTATCACAAAAAAGAGGGGATGATTGCAGCGATTTCACTTTTGTCTTATCGATCTTATAGGTTTTATTGATATTTCTTAGGCAATGTGCCACTGAACTGTATTCTTTATAAATAAGTATTGAGATATCTGTTTCAGGGTGAATAGTTTTTATGGAAAATATAAGTTTTCCCATCCTGATAATATCGATGTCATCTCCCAAATTGATAAAAAGTACTTTGTTCATATTAAAAACCTAGCTTCATCGATGTCGATTTGTTTTCTGATTGACAGATTTCCCAAAATGCGATTAGGGCAAAGTCGAAATCCTTTGAGAATGAAGCGGATTTTTTTACATGCTGTACGCAGAAGGGGATAGATGAAATTTTGTCGAAAGGCACCTCTTCTTTTTGATTTTTTAAATGAAAAGTGAAGTAATCTTTGGTCTCTTCATCATGAAGTGTCTTGATGGTATTGTTTAAATCTTGAGGAGATTTGTATGTGAGGAACTTGGTGAAATATCGTTTGTAGAGATTAAAGGATGGGGCATGGGGAATGACAGCGGGTTTTTTTAAAAGAAATTGTATGAAATCTTCTGATTGAAAAAGATCATCTATGGATGGAGAACAATAAACTTTTATATTTTTTAAATCAATTTCTTTGAGTTTGAAGCAATCTTTGATTATTTGGTTATTCGGTTCAATAACTGCAATGTGGAAGGGTCGTTTCTCATGCTCAAAATACTTTATAATTTTTTTTAGATGATATCCGTAGCCTAATCCAAGAATGAGTAGAGCAGATTTTTCTTTAAGGATTTTCTTATGTTTTTCAAAGAAAGAAATTTCTTCTCGTTCCGGCATATAAGCGGAATGAATATGAACGTCATTGATAATCGGGATTTTATGACCATTTTTAGATTCCTTGACTTCGTATTTTTTAATTTTAATTAGATTCATGCCCTTTTCCTAGGGACTGATTAAATATGCTTCCCATTCAGGATAAATAACCGACTATTAAGATTGGGAAGTGAATTGAGTACATATTCCATTTCTCTTCATTATTTATTTCCTCACAAATTAAAAATAATGTCAATGAAAGATGCTTACCTCTTTAAGGCAGAAAGGTGATACTTTGTATGAGCGATTCTCTTTTTATGTACCGATGAGGCTTCTTTTTTAATTTGATCTTTCTCGTAATTTAAATACTCAAGTATTTTTTGATCCATGTTAATAATCAATCGAACCTGTCGGTTAAAATCATTTCGCCATAGATCTATGTCGGGTTTGATTTCTTTATTATAGTTTTTCAAAGGGATAATTTTAATCGATTTTTCGATTTTTTCTTGAATGTATTCAATGATATTGAATAAATATCCTCTGTTTTTCAACTCTATAGCGATGCTTTGATGATGTTTGTTTTTTGCTAGCTCAATCATGGATTCTGTAAGCAGTATTGCTTGTTGTAAGAGATCTAAATGACGAATGATGGCTTTTTTAAGGATTTTGATTTTTTATCCCTTATTCTTTTTATCTTTTAGGGATTTTACCGCTTGTTTCCAACCATCATATAGATTCATAAGCACTTTTAAGCACCCATGAAGCGGTTTGGGGTCTATATTCATATTGGCCTGAGTACTAGCATAAAGGATATAGTCATAAAGGGCAGAGAGGTCATTGGCGATATTTCCGCCAACATCAAAATCAAGTCCATTGTTGAGTTCAACGATGATGTCTTGTAGTTTGCCTATAAATTCACCTTTTTTTGCTGTTTCATGGTTTTCAATAGCTTCAATCGCTTTTTTACAATTTTTTATGGCCGCTTGATAAAGCATAAGGAGAATTTCTTCTTTACTTGCAGTCGTAATAGAGGTTTTTTTATAAGCACCTAAACCGTAACTCATGACTCCTCCTTATAACTAGCTTCACTTTAGGCTAGGAATGATGGGAGCAGTCTTTGAGAGACTCTGTAATCCTGCTCCTTGTGACTTTATTCTATTTATATTTTGCTCTAACTTTGCAAATTTTCGTTTTAGATTTTTTTCCTTTTGATCAAGTAATCTTTCTTTTTGTTCGATTCTATTGTCTATTTGATCAATTCTACTTTGAAGTCCTCGCTTTCTATTTGCGATTAATCCATTTGGAACTTGGAGAGCTTTCTTAAGGCCTAGCGAAAGAGTCCCGATGAGTCCATTGATTTGGTTGCCGTCTTCATCAATGACTCCCATCATAAGATCTCTTACAAGAGAAGGTTCTTTATTTAGTATGGATTTAAATTTTTCTTGATTGAGGTCAAGGAGGCCATTTTTTTGAAATGTAATTCCTATATCACCGGCACGCCACGATCCCTCTTTTGTTTGATAGGATTTAAATAAAATACTTTTGATCCGATTGGAAAGATTTGATAGAGTAATATCTCCCCCAAGGGTGCGAGAGGTATCTGTTTTGGCATCCATAGAGTTTTGCCGATTGATGAAATTGAGAATAGAATTGATCTTTTCAATAAAAAGAGATATTTTTTCTGAAATTTTTTGAACATCCTTCTTGATATGAATACTAGATTCTTGTCCCGGAGCCATTTTTTTAAGGTCGATCGTAACTCCGGGGATAAGATCATTTATCTTATTTCCCGAGGTTTCAATTTCAAACCCATCTAGCTTAATCTTAGCATCTTGGGCCCTCCTCTCTTTTTCTAGGCTAAAATCTTCTTCTCCATCAATAAAATAGAAGTTGGGGAATTTGATCTTATTTTTATCACCTGTTTCCTGAAAGGTGAGAAGAAGTTTCCAGGGTCGCTCACTTTCACTACCGTCATTGATTACTTTTGCCGTCATTTTATTGTCTTCGTCATTATTGATGAGTTTTGCCAACCCCTTTAAGTTGGAATGATCGCTGTCAATGTAAATTCTCTTTTCCCTTCCATCTGGAAATTCATAAGAAAAAAAACCAACTCCAAGGTATGTTTTTTCCGGATCAGAAAAACCGTTGCTTAGGGCAGAGGATTTCTGAGCAAGCTGTAAGACTTCGATTTGATAAGAACCGGGGTTTGCTATATTTTTATCTACCGTTACGTCGATAATATCATTTTGAAAAATCGGTTTAAGCTCCGTAAAGCTTTTAATGGTCTTATTTTTATCGAGTTCTGTTTGCAGTTCTTTCATATATCCGATGAGTTCATCGAGTAACTTCATTTTGTTATTGGATTTTTCTTTTTGCCCTTCCATTCTTTTTAGAGGGCTTCGCTGAGCATTCATGATCTGCTGCACGATGTCTTTTGGAAGGCCTGTGTTGATAGAACCGAACGAAATGCCCAATTTGACTCCTCAATCTATATCGGGGTGTTCCAAGTGCCGTAAAGGGTCTTTTTCTTACAGGGTAGCGAGAGTGAGTTCTTGATGCAACGGGGAAAAAAAAGGATAATCGAGGTAATAAGGGGACGAAGTGGAAAAATCGAAAGTTTTTAAGCTGAAGTCAAAATTTTTTATCTATAGGGTTATCTCCTATTTTTCTTTTTTACTTATTCCGATATGGGCCACAAAACTGGAGGGGGCCGGCATGGCCCTTCAAATGCCAACGACCCTGCTCTACATTTTTTTTATGGTCGGTCAATGGTTTCTTCTAGGTAAGGAAATTGATTATAGATTGAAAATTTATTTTCATGTTAATTCATCTATAGATCGAGTTATCTATAGGATCCTCCTGGGTAAATTGACCATGCTCCTTTATTTTGGTCTTTTGGGTCTTTTGGCCCCTTCGGTACTCAAGTATTTCTTTTGGGGAACATGGCTCCTACTGGGCCTGTTTTATTCTTGGCCGACTCGGGGAAAAATTATTCGAGAAAGTTTGGTGTCAAATTTTACCGAATTTCGATTTTTGAGTTATCTGGAAAAAACTGTTGTGGTTTTATGTATTCTCTTATTTTTGATTTCAATACCCAAGTTTCCGGGTCTCGTGAACGTAGAGGCCCTTAAACTCGTCTTGGATCCCCATGAAAAAATGGCCCAGCTTTTTTGGAATTTCATGCATATCACTTATTTCCCCTTTTATAAGTATCCATTGATCTATAAAACGGCTTGGAACCTTCATTTCTATTGTATCGGCCTTATCATTTTGGTACTGACATTTTATTCCTTATCGCGCTATTTCTTTTTTCGCAGAGTCTCTATCCTTGGGATTTTTGCCCTCCTGTCATCTTGGTCTTATCCAAAATTATTAGCCCTCAATCTTCATTGGGCTATAACGAGTACATTTTTAGTGACCTGGATATGGGCTATTTTATGGGCTACTCAAAGTAGAACCTATCGGTGTGGGTTTTTTTTGGGATTATTGAGTTTTTGGGGAACTCTTATCAACCCTTCTTATTTTTTCTTAATGCCAATTCAAATCTTTCTTCTCTATTTTATTTTTTTTCGGAATCAAACAACCTGGTTTAAGGTTCAGGTTTTAAAATATATGTCCATCGGAGCCGGTTTATCATTGATGGCCTTTATTTCTAGATTAGAATCATTTCTGTGGATCGAAGGAATTGGTATTCAGGACATTTTTTCTCAGGTGATGAATGCTATTAAGGGCAAGGCTTTTTTCCTTCTATCTCTTTTTGGAATTATTTTAATTTCTTTAAAACTTTACGTCGAAATTTTTAAAAAGAATTATGCCTTCATTCAGGATTGGAGGATAGATGTCGTTAAATTGAAAGAGTTTTCAATTTGTATTTTTATCGTTACTTCTTTTAGCTTTTTTTTTGATTCCTTACTCTTTTACGGTTTTAGCGTTTTGTGGTTGGTGTGCCTTTTATCCCTCGTTCCCGTTGAGTGGATTTTTCAATCTTTGGCCAGACTTCATTCCAAAAGGAATTTAATCTATGGCATTTATATTTTAGTTTGCCTCTTAGATTCCCATATTGAAGGAAGGCTCAAAATTCTCATGGGTATTTTGAGATAGACTCGAAAGCCGCCCTGCGCCATCCACCCCTTCTCATGGGGGAAGATCGACCCTCTTTTCATTAATGACTTTTTTGCTCTTTCAAGAGGGTCTTCACTGGCAAAAGGGCCTGGAATGAAGTCATTTTTGGAGGATCTATTCACCCAAAGACTCCGGGAGAGAAGCTATATGGATTTACAAAAATTGGCCTTGGCAAAATGCCCTATTCTCATCATAGGCCCAACGGGGGTTGGAAAGAGTTATTTAGCAGAAAAGATCCATGGGATTCATCGTTTGAAAAATCCCTTTATCGAGGTGGACGTAGCGGCCATTCATGAGGCGACATTTGACGGCCAACTTTTTGGTCATAAACGGGGTTCTTTTACGGGGGCCGTGGGCGATCAAATCGGTCTGTGCAAGGCCGTTAGAGATGGCACGCTTTTTCTCGATGAGATCGGTGATCTCGGTCTCGATTTACAGAAAAAGTTGCTCATGCTTATAGAGAGAAGAAGTTTCCTTCCCATAGGTTCGGATAGGAGGGTTCCTTTTGAAGGTCATCTTATTTTGGCCACCAATCGAAAACTTGGGGATTTAGTCAAGTCGGGAAATTTTCGAGAAGATCTCTATTACAGAATTAGAGTGATTGAAATCGAGGTCAAGCCTCTTTGTGAACGAAAAGATGAGGTCGCCAAACTGATTCCTCATTTGATTTTTGAATTGGCAAAGAGGTACCCCGGAAAGGATTTGATTTTATCTAAGGACTTGGAAAATTTTTTAATCGATCACCCATGGCCTGGAAACATTAGGGAATTAAAAAATACCTTAGAATATCTTTTTGTCTTTAGCGAGAAAGTGGCCCGAATCGGCGATCTTCCGGCTTCGATATTGGAGGAGGCGAGTAAAAAAGCTCAAGGAACCAAAAAGTCCATTGAAGACGAAGACTTAGGGTCAAGATTTTTGGAACAAAATAGCGGACAATGGATCTCACCGTTTATGAAAAAAATGTCCACCAAGAGTTTTCAAGAGGCCTCTGAGGATTTTGAAAAGAGCTATTTTTCCAGGATTTTAGAGGAAAATAATGGTAGGATCAATCAAACCAGCCGGGAAATTGGCATCAGTAAAACGACCCTTATCATGAAAGCAAGAAAGTATAAAATCGATACAAATAGATTGAGGGCCAAGGCCGTAATGGAATGTACGGGATCAAGGCATTAAGAGCCTATCCCAAAACCACCTTCTATTGCAACCGGCTGCAATTGTGCCGGGCTTCGTCTTTAAGCAAAAAATGCCCTCAACGTGCCACAAGCACGCCTTCAGACATTTTTTGCTTT
>JAPONP010000163.1 GCA_026713835.1 Bacteriovoracales bacterium | reverse complement strand
TAGACCTCTTTAAAAAGGTGGTCATGAACCGGCCCATTGCGCTTTTTTTCCATGGCCCACAATCCCACTAAGGGGAAATGTTGTCTTATCAAACGGTATTGCGCCCGTTGATTCATCACATTTTTTCAGTAATGAAACATCACGCCCGAGAAAAGATCGGAAAACAAGGCAAGATGGCGTGGACACCTCGAACGCAAACTTTATTTTTTGGATGAGGGCCTTAGGATTAAAGTTTTAGGGTTAAGCTGTCGATGGTGTGATTGTATATTAAATATAGGGGGTCATATATTATGGGAGAGTCGGCCAAAAAACTAAACCAAATCAATATTTTAAGTCCCAATCAAATTTATGTTCTACAGGATAGGCAGTGGGGTGAGGCATTTATGGGTTATGAGCAACCGGATACATATAGAATTACCGATGCTTCAGGAGAAACATTAGGCTGTATTTTAGAAACAGGAGGAAGTCTTAAGGATGATATGTATAGACAAAAATTAGGTTCTAGTCGGCCACTGAATATTAAAGTTTTTGATACCGATAAAAACGAACTTATGAATTTTAAAAGACCTGCGGCCCTTCTTTATGGGACGATAACGGCCTATGACAATGATAAACACATTATAGGAACCGCCAAAGGATGTTTTGATTGGCTCAATAGAAAGTATGAATTACGCCAAGATAGTGCAGACAATAGAAAGAAATCTTTTGCCTCCATTGTCTCGCCGGTTTGGAATTTATGGAAGTTTCCTATTTTTGATATATACAATCAAAAAGTGGGAATGATTCAAAAGACTGCCCATACTCCCAACGACTCTGATTTATTTAAATGTTCCGATACATATCGGATTGGTTTTCCTAAAAGTTTTTCTTTTGAACAAAGAGCTATCATTTTAGCTGCGGTCATAATGATTGATTTTAATTGGTTTAGTCGAAACGATTGATAATTTGTGTGGCCGTTTAAGCACTTCCCACAAGCAGTCGTAACAGATTTTAAAACGCCAAACGGTGGATTCGGCAGCGGATTCTACGACTTGCCCGTCCTCTTCTTGCCCAAGGTCTTTGCGATAAAGGTTTCTCACCTCCAAATTTTTGAGGGATTTTTCAAACAGAGTATAGTCAACCATGGAGACCCACCCCCCTTTTCCCAATCGAAGCGAGGTCGGCCGCCGTGTCGGCCGCAGGGACACCGGCCCGCAAAATGGGGGGAAATACGGGGAAATGACGCATCGAGAACCCCCGTTACCTCAACGTAATTCCAAACACTTAAAATTATTGGGGTTGCGTCATTTTCGACTTCGCCATCCCTTGGGAATGGCTGGGGTGGTAGCAAGCATCGGAACTTTTTAATTTTACTTACCTTTCTATGTATCAAGTCGGCCGTCGCACGGCCGACGTTTTTGTTTTGGAGGATTTTTCAGTATTTCGAGATTTTGTCCTCTGACCCCATATCGATACACCACAAGCCTAAAACTATAGGATATTTCCTGGCTTTGCAAAAATACTTTCCCCCGTCAGTGATTCAATAATTTGTGAAGCAAATTTTTAATCGTCTCCAAAGTTTTTTTATAATCTTTATTAAAGATAATTGAAATATTATCGGATATTTTCTGCTCATTCTTAGCTAACTTTAAGTATTCATTATTCAACTTTCTCCAATGATCAACTGGGGTTTCTTTTTTAAGAGATGAATCTCTAGTAAGCAAAAATATTTTATCTGGGAGAATTTTAGAAAACATGAGCTTGTCTATACTGCACAGGCGATCCAAGATACCCGAGTTCATCCCTCCAGCTTTTCCATAAACATAAGTTGACCACCAGTAACGATCAAGCAATATACAACGCCCATCTTTTAAAGAGGGGATTATTACATTCTGTATGCAGTCAATGTGAGCTGCAATATGCAGAGCTTGAATGGAATCATTTGAAATAATTCGAGAAGAAAAATACTTTTTTTGATTGTGGTGAATATCATAAACCAGCCCACCCAACGTATTATCGTCTTTCCCAGGAAATGAGGCATTGACTACATCTAAACCGACCTTTGCAAAATTTTTTTTAGCAAAGGTCGAAATAGAAGATTTACCGGTGCCATCGGCTCCTTCAAATACTATAAATAAACCATTTTTTTTCACGTATCCACTCGAAGAAACTAACTTGCTTCTATTCCAAAATTTTATGAGCAAGCCTGGCGCGCTGAGCCAAAATCCAATGTTGAAAACAACCAAGTCAACGTATATCCTAAATATATAAAAGTCCATCAACAATGAATTAAAAGGTTCTACAAAATAAAAAAAATATCAATATCAAGGGGTAGGTCTTTAAAGGTAACGCCTGTTTTCAATACCTATTGGAGGTTTGCATTTGAGAGACAGAGCATATTCATGAAAAGAGTACAAGGTTTTCAATGGCCATGGACCAAAGACGAAATATTAGCAAACCATAGGTTCACCAATGTCTATAGAGCATCCGATAGAGTTAGTCAGTATTTAATTAAAAATGTTATTTATAAAGGTTCGCAAAATATAGAACATATAT
>JAPONP010000162.1 GCA_026713835.1 Bacteriovoracales bacterium | reverse complement strand
GTCTGAGGCTTCGCTGTGGGGACTCTTGGGCGGGGGGGCGGGGGGGGTGGGTGGGAGAGCAAAAGGAGGCGCAGGGGGGGGGGGGGGGGGAGGGGCGGGGGCTTTAGGCCTTTGATCCTTGGGTTCTTGGGGTAGGATTTTGGCGATGACGGTTCCCACCGCCACGGTTTCTCCCTCTTCGATCAAAATGTCGAGAACCCCATTCGCTTCGGCCAATAATTCCACCGTGGCCTTATCGGATTCGATCTCGCAAATGGGCCCATCCAACTCGACGGATTCTCCCGTCTTTTTGATCCAATTGGCGACGGTGACTTCGGAAATGGACTCTCCTACACTTGGGACTTTCACTTCAAGGGTCATGCTAACATTCCTTTTTTCTTCCTCTTCCTCTTTTTTTGTTTCAAAGGGCAAACGCCTTTTCGATAATCTCTTTTTGTTCCTCTATATGCAAGCTCATATAGCCCGTCGCCGTGGAAGCGGAGGACTTGCGGCTTACGACCTCTGGGGAAAGATGGTCGAATTTGCGGGTGATATAATTCCAAAAACCCATATTCTTGGGCTCCTCTTGAACCCAAACGATTTGGGCCTTTTGGTATTGGTTTAAGATTTTTTGAATCGTTTCAAAGGGAAGAGGATGCAATTGCTCCAACCTGACGATGGCCACATCTTTGCGATCGTCGTCCCTTTGCTTTTTTTGAAGATCGTAGAAGACCTTTCCCGAACACAAAAAGACCTTTTTCACTCGTTTCTTTTCGCAAAACTCATCATCTATAAACTCCTCAAATTTTCCGGAGACGAGGGCCTCGACGTTCGAGAGACATTCCGGGTGTCTGAGAAGGCTTTTGGGGGTGAAAACCACCGTTGGAATCCTAAAGGGGTATTTGAGTTGTCGTCGAATGAGGTGGAAGAAATTGGCCGGAGTCGTGCAATTGGCCACGATCATATTGAACTCGGCGCACAGGTGAAGATATCTTTCGGGTCTCGCACTTGAATGTTCGGGCCCTTGACCCTCGTAGCCGTGGGGAAGAAAAAGCATGATGCCATTGGCGAGATTCCATTTGGATTCTGCACTGGAAATAAATTGATCCACGACGGTTTGGGCCGTATTGGAAAAGTCTCCGAATTGGGCCTCCCAGATGGTGAGAGCTTCGGGACGGGCCAAAGAATAGCCGTATTCAAAGGCCATGATGGCGTATTCACTCAAAGGGGAGTTGAGGACTTCCATCTTTCCTTGGCCCGGATGGATATGGTTGAGCCCAATGTATCTCTTCGCACTTTGCTCGTCGAAAACCCCTGCGTGGCGGTGTCCAAAGGTTCCCCTCACGCAATCTTGTCCCGAAAGGCGAATGTCATGCCCTTCCAAAAGGAGGGAGCCGTAGGCGTAGAGTTCGGCCAAGGCCCAGTCGATTCGACCCTTTTGCCATTTTTGGGTGCGATCTTCTATGAGTTTGAGGGCCTTTTTGATGGGTTTAACGTGGCCGGGAAGAGAGGAGAGGGCCCGGTGGACTTGTTCCAGTTTTTTTAGGTCCACTCCCGTTTCGGGAGAACGATCAAAATCTTTCGGCCGATGCTTTGAAAAGCTTACCCATTCCTCATCGGGCACTTCCTCTTCGAGGGCCGCTTTGTCGTTTCGGACGAGATCCAATCGCCCCTGGAGTTCCTCTTTGAATTTTTTTTCGGACTCTTTGGCCTCCTCTAAAGACATGACCCCTTCCTCCACGATCTTTTTGGTATAGAGGGAATGGGTCGAAGGGTGCTTTTGAATCAGGTGGTAGAGATCCGGCTGGGTATATTTGGGTTCGTCGCTTTCGTTATGGCCGTATTTCCTGTAGCAAACCATATCGATATAGACATCTTCTCCAAATTCTTGGCGGTATTTCACGGCCAACTCCGCCGCATAGACGACCGCATGAACGTCGTCCCCGTTGACGTGAAAGACGGGGGAGTCCGTCACCTTGGCAATATCGGTGCAGTAGGTGGAGCTTCTTCCCTCGTTGAAATCCGTGGTGAATCCGATTTGGTTGTTGATGACAAAATGAATCGTTCCTCCCGTGGAATAGCCTTCGAGTTTGGACATTTGGGCCGTTTCATAGACGACCCCTTGGGAGGAGAGGGCCGCATCTCCGTGGATGACGAGGGGGAGGATCTTTAGGGGATGGCCTTGAAGGCCTTCAAAAAAGGTGGCATCTCCTTTGGCCCTGGCATAGCCTTCCACCACGGGGGCCACCGCCTCCAAGTGGGAGGGATTGGGCATGAGTTTTAAGACGATGGGGTGACCGTCGGTGGTTTCCGTGTGGGTTTTAAAGCCCAGATGGTATTTGACATCTCCATCCCCTCTGACCGTGACCTTTTTAGATTTTTCGATCCCTTCAAATTCACTGAAGATATACTCGTAACTTTTCCCCACGATATTGGACAAGATATTGAGTCGGCCTCGATGGGCCATGCCGATCACCACCTCAATGACGCCGTTTCGGGCGGCTTCGGAGATGATGGCGTCGATGGCCGGGATGGTGGCCTCTCCCCCTTCCAGGGAAAATCTTTTTTGGCCGATGTATTTGGTGCCGAGAAATTGCTCAAAGAGGGTGGCCTTTTTGAGTTTAGAAAAAATTCTCTTTTTCTTTTGAACGGAAAAATTCAAAGGGTAAGCCGTGGATTCGATTTGCCGCTGCAACCAATCCCTTTTCTTTCGGGAGGTGATATGACTGTACTCAAAACCCAGTGGCCCCATGTAGATGGACTTGAGAAGTTGGGTGAGTTCTCCCAAAGTCTTTGGCCCCAAAGAGCTAGAGGCCTCAACGCTTAGGTCTAGGTCTTGTTCCGTCAAACCAAAATCGAAAAGTTCAAGTCCCCCATCCAGATCCCTTCGGAGGCGAACGGGATTGGTTTGACTCGCCAAATGCCCCCTTTCTCTGTAGGCATCCACGAGCTTTTGAATTTTGGCCTCGAGGGGGCGATCCACCGTTTCCGGGGCCGCTCCGTTCTTTGGGGAAGAGAGGGGCAAAGGGGTCGAGACGGAAGAGGACTTGGGGAGTTCACCGTTATGTTGAAAAAATTCCCGCCACGTCTCGTCCACAGAGCTTGGATCCAAAAGAAAACTTTGGTAAAGAGAGTCGATATAATGACCATCGCTGTTGATTAAAAAAGAAAGATCCACTGGGTTATCCGTATGGGTTGATCTCGTACCAATGAACTAGGGAGTGCCAGTATAGCGTTTTTCGGAAACCCTCGTCTAGTGCCCCGACCATTTGAAGTGGGATTCAAAAAGTGCGTTGCGTTGTGATTGACATGACGACACCTTTTTCGCTTAAATAGGGCGATGATGACAGGACTTCAAAATGCTCTTATGACCGTCTTTTTGGTCTATGGCGGTGCTTCTCACGCCCAGTCCCTTTGGGATCGACTCTTTTTTGACCATTT
>JAPONP010000161.1 GCA_026713835.1 Bacteriovoracales bacterium | reverse complement strand
CAGGCCATCATGCGCCGTCGTTCATTAGGCAACGGCTTTGATGGAAGTCTTGTTTCGGACAACCTTTAATGAGATGTCATTTTTTTTCAGTTGATCTTCTATGGCGAGTTTTGCCGGCCACTCAACCGGGAGGCCAAGTTTTATCGAAAGTTTTTTGCATAGGTTGAGGCTGACATTGTTGCGGTTTTTTTCAAGATCACAAAGACGTTGTTTTGATATGCCCAAAAATTTTGCAAATTCTACTTGAGTTAGCTCCTCGCCAAGACGATGGCATCGGAGATAATCCCCGAGTGAAAGAGGTCTTTTCTTAGTACTCATGTCTATTCACCTCCAAAACATTGATTATGTGGCCCCCATTATCACGATATGTAACATAGATGACCCTATAATGCTTTGATAGCCTAACCGATCGCTGCCCTCTTCTTTTCCCCTTTAGGGGTTCGTCGTGAAACCCCTTAATCTTTCGAGCTTCCAAAACTCCCATCGTTTCCACCAAACTAACCCAATATTGGAACTTTCCGTCGATATATTCGGGAAGCTTTTTAAGCTTTTTTTACATACTCGTCAACTTGAAAAGTTGCAAAAGATTTTGGAGTCAACGAAATTTATGGAGGAGTTAAGAAGCGTCGATCCCGCTTTTAGGGGCCCTAAGACCATAGCAGAGTTTCTTCCCAAAATCCTCCAAGATGTTTTGAGCAGTCGATAAGACGGTTATGAGCGAGAAATTAAAAAATCAATTGCCCATAGAGTACAGAAGCCTCGAAACGCTAAAAATTAATTATTTGAGCAAATATCAAGATGATGGGAAAGAGTTTTTCAACAAAAAAATTAGTTGGGACAAGGCAATGGACATTTGTTCGGATATGGGAATTGGCTTTTCCGATGCGATGATTTTAAACGCATTGCAATCCTCAACGCTACCTTTTGCCAATACGATTTTAAATAGCAACTGTGAGGGGTCTTAAAAGTCTTTTTTCTCGACTACTTAAACGAATTACCCACTGCGTACCGATGACATCCAGGGCCCGGGGAACGTCACCGACTCTATGCCGCTTTTTTTAAAATAATTCGAGAAGAAAGACCAAGAATAGAGGCAACCTTGATGAGGTAGTCGAGGGTGACATGCCGGGAGAATCCATTTTCAATTCGGCTAATAACTGATTGAGTTGTGCCAAGCATTTCGGCGAGTTCTTTTTGAGAAATAGATTGTCGTTGGCGAGATTTTACGATGGACTCAATAATTGTATTCTTGGTAGAAATGAGCCAAGAATCGTATTCGTTGAGCTTGAGAACTCCCTTGGAAAACTCTTCAACATTTTTGTAAGTCTTAATTTTTGCCATCAGTTGATCTCCCTTATTCTTTTTAAAATAACGTTTTTTTCTTTTTGAGGCATCTTTTGCGTTTTTTTCCGAAAGGCGTGTAAAATATAGATGGCATCCCTTATTTTTACAAAATAGATCGCCCGAAACTCCCCTTTTTTATCTCGCACTCTGATCTCATAGAGACCGAAGTGAATGCTTGAGAGAGGTCTAATGTGGGGAAGCTCTGGACGAAAGCCTCGCTCAAGTTTTTCAAGAACATCCCTCAAATCTTGGCGAATTTCTCTCGTTTCTTTGGAGATGATTCTGGCCACTTGGGGAATAATCCTTATTTCCACAAACAAAATATAGCATATTTGATATATTTGTCAAGGGAAATAATAAAGAAGCCGTTTTTAAAGGTTCGGAGCAATCCCGTACCGATGACATCCATATCAGGGCATTTCACCGTGTCGTTTGATGGACAAAAAAAAGCTGATGGTACACTTTTGGAACACATTTTCAAAAACGCCCTCATTTCAAATGGGGGTGTTTTTTGATAAGCCATTAAAATCATTAAAACTTGTCCTTTCTGACACATAGGTAACACTTTTTCCAAAAAAGTGCTTGCATCTTAAGGCAATATGCCTTAAGATGCACTAGTGCCGACGAAAGTCCGTTATTCAAGATCATTTGAGAAGCAGTTGGAAAAATGTCCGTGGTTCATCCAGAAAAAGGCCCTATGGTGGATTCGGACGGTCGAAAATCTCGGCATTAGAGAGGTGAGAAAAAGGCCCGGTTACCATGACGAACCCCTTTGGGGCACTCGACGTGGGCAAAGGTCAATAAGACTCAATCGAGGGTATCGTTTAATTTACCGTGAACTCCAAAAAGAAATTCACATAGAACTCCTGGAGGTACATAAACATGGGTATTAGAAAAAAAACTTCGGCTTATGACAAATTGGCAAAAAAGCTAGGAGAAGTCACCTTTGCCAATCATCTCAGGGCCGTGGCCGAAACCGATTTTGAAACTCGTACCGCTTGCGCCAAAAAGCTGGGAATGAGCCCTCAGTCCCTGAATGACTATATGAGCGGAAAGAGAATTCCCACGCCCAACCTTGCGGCGCAAATGGCCCAAAAATTAGGCTACTCTCCCCTCTCTTTTATTGAGTTGGCCCTTTCCGATACGGTAAAAAAAGCCGGTTACAAGTATAACGTCAACTTAGAATCGACATAGATACCACACTTAGGAACAAATAAAAATCTTTGAAGGATTGAGGACGTAACGGCCAGATTTTTTCTTAGCCCTATCAAGCCGGCTCGGCCTCCTCAAATGATTTTTTCAGATTTGCAATGAATTCTTTTTTCTTCTGCACGAAGGTGGGACGTATTTGATCAT
>JAPONP010000160.1 GCA_026713835.1 Bacteriovoracales bacterium | reverse complement strand
CTATCCGTTCGCAATTTTAAAAACTTCGTGGCCAAAGAGTTTGGAAAGAAGAGAAAGGAAACGATCGTTTTAGGAGAACACGTTTTGGTGCAATTCGATCGCCTAAGAAAAAAGTACGGAGATCTTTCTACGCTTGAACTCATCCAAGTCATGCTGGAAAGAGAGCTCAAGGCTCCGACATCCCCTCAAAAAAATAACGCCATTAACCGTGGACACCTTGGACGGAAGCATCGTAGCCGAAACCTTCCCGTCGCCGTCAAAAGAAAGGTTTACGACGGAGAATGGTATAAGTGCGGGGTGAGATACGGCCTCGAATACGACCATATCCAAATGCTTTGTCGATCCTGTAATCAAAGAAAAGAGATCATCGCCGGTCAATCGGGTTTTTTCGTTTGATAAGGAGTCTTTAGATGCCCGAACAGGCCCGACAAATTTCACATTTCGTGCCGTCGCAGCCTCTGGCCGTGCAATGTTCGCGCCCATAGTAGATGATTTGAAGATGAAGTCTATTCCATCTTTTTTCGGGAAAGAGCTTTTTAAGATCCCTTTCCGTTTGAACGACGTTTTTCCCACTGCTGAGTCTCCAGCGTTTGGCCAGGCGATGAATGTGGGTGTCCACGGGAAAGGCCGGAACCCCAAAGGCCTGGGACATGACGACGGAGGCGCTTTTGTGCCCGATTCCCGGCAATGCCTCCAACTCCTCAAAACTTGCGGGAACTTTGGAGTCATGGTCATTGATGAGGATATGGGAAAGATCGTAAATGGCCTTGGATTTTCTTGGACCTAGGCCACAGGATTTGACGATGGATTCGATTTTTTTGGGAGTGAGCTTGACCATTTTTTCCGGGCAATCGGCCAGACGAAAAAGATGGGGCGTCACCAAGTTGACCCTCTTATCCGTACATTGGGCCGACAGTAAAACGGACACGAGAAGAGTATAGGGGTCTTTATGCTTTAAGGGGATGGGGGTTTCGGGATAGAGGGAGTCCAGTTTTTTGGAAATAAAATCGGCCCTTAACTTTTTGGTTTTCAAGGCCCACTACCCCTTTTTTCTTTCTTTTTGATCCGTGGACTCAAAGATTTTATCCGCACTGGAGGTCACAAAACCCTGATAGAGTTTTCCGTTGGGAAGGGTGAAGCGCTTGGCAAATTCGTAGTAGCAACCGGGAATCTCTATGGTCTTATCGGAAAAATCCACGCTCACGAGATTGGCCAAGGTGGAGGATTGTTTGAGCCGGGCCTCTTTTGAGCCCTTGACCTCCCCCCCACTGGTATTGAGGGGGATCCCCTTGGCCTTGAGAAACTTATTCACATCTTCTACGTCATCAAAACTTTTAAGAGCGTTGACACTTATGGTGAAATGGTTGGGCCGAAACCCAAAAGCGGCCACCCAGGCCGCGTACTCACTGACTTCAAGAAGTTTTTTATAAGTCTCGCTATCCAAATCCCAAGGTCTTCCGCTACAAACAAAATGATCCGCTTTGGTGATCCCCTCATCCATTTGTGAAACCAGTTTTTCGATGATCTCTTGGGTCTTTTCCGAAAATTCACCAACCAAAAGCTCGGAGATAAAGATTTTGGGCCAATGGGCTTCCCTATGTTCAAAATGTTCTGCATAGAGTTTTTTCCCCTTAAAATGGTAGGTGTCCTTTTTCTCATAACCGCAATCTTTAAAGGGTTTGGCCAATCTCTTTATATTGGTTTTTTCCAAGTTAAAAGTTCTAAGAGCTATATGGTCATTGACAACATTTTCCCCGACGGCTTGAAAAAGTTCGTAAATTCCCCTCACCTCAGGATTCAAATTCAGATAATCCCGCCACATCTCATCCAATAGGTTTTCAAGTTTTTGCCTTTTCATATTCTTTCGCCTTTTTGTTAATAATGATTAAGATGGGGGCAACTCATCAAATTTGGAAAAGATGACTTGGGGTTCCGTCAATGTAAACGTGACCCCATCGAAATGACCCAAAGGGTTTTCCTCCAAGCTCACTCCAAGATACCCACAAATCGTCTTCATCTTTTCCGGCATAACGGGAGAAAGGAAAAAACAAAAAACGTGAAGGGCGTGGAGACAATTACATAGAATTTCATTGACCCTTTGGGGATCATCTTTGATTTTCCAAGGGGCCGCATTATTAAAGTATTGGTTGGCCTTGCGAATGGATTCCCAAAGGGCATCGATGGCCTTATTGTGTTCGTAGCGATCCACATAGTCGCTAAATTTTTGGGCCATGGTTTCAAAAAAGAGTTCTTGATTCAGTCCATCTTGGGTCAAGACGGTCGTTCCCTTTTTGAGAGAAAATTTGATGACCCGAAAGACCAAATTGCCCAAGTCGTCCCCCAACTCTCCATTGTGGCGTTGGCATAAATCCCTTTCCGAAAACCTGCCATCTCCCGAAGCACTGATGGCCCTTAGCATATAGTAACGAAAACTATCGATGGGGTATCGCTCCGTCATTTCCCAAGGGTCTATCACGTTATCCAAAGATTTGCTCATCTTCTGTCCGTCATGGGCCAAGACCATGCCGTGAACATAGACCTTGAGGGGAAGGGGAAGGGCGCATCCCATTAAGATGGCAGGCCAAATCACCGTGTGAAACCAAACGATATCCTTTCCTATGACGTGGCAATGGGCCGGCCAAAAGATGGATTTTTGCTCATCGCTTAAAGCCGCATAATAGTTGATGACCGCATCGAACCAGGTGTACATGACGAAACGATCGTCTCCCGGAACGGGGATTCCCCATCCCTTTTCGTTGGGGCGGCTAATGGCCAAGTCCCTAAGTTCCTCATCTTCTAAGCGAGAAAGAACCTCTTTTCTGGCATGATTCGGAGAGATAAATTCGGGGTGCCTCTTGATATGCTCCACGAGTCTTTCCCGATACCGACTCAACTTAAAAAAATACCCCTCCTCTTTTTTTTCAACCAAGGGTTTTCCGTGATGAGGACATTTCCCCTCCGGAGCCTGGGAGTTGGTATAAAAATTTTCACAATCATAGCAGTATTGACCGCTATACTCATCGAAATAGATCTCATCTTTTTGAGCGAGTTTTTCCCACAAACTGCGGCAAACCTTTCGATGCCTGTCCTCGGTGGTGCGTATAAAATCGTCATGACTAATATGGAGCCTCGTGCAAAGGGCCCTAAACTCCTCGACCCGTTCATCCACATAATCCAACGTCTCTCGCCCCTCCTTTTCGGCCGACCGAATGAGCTTTTGCCCATTCTCATCGGTTCCGGTAAGATAATGGGTTTTTTTTCCGTTCAGACGATTCCAACGGGCATAAAAATCCGTGACGATTTTTTCGTAGGCATGACCGATATGGGGGCGACCGCTGGGGTAATCGATGGCCGTGGTGATGTAAAAGCTATTTCTCTTGTCTTTTGCGGTCAAAATCGTTTCCCATTTTCCATTCTTTTAGGGATTCAAGGCATTGATCCTCTGAAATGCGTCCCTCATTGCAATCGATGAGGATTTCGTCTAAAGCTCCGATCTCTTCGGGAACTTCGGCATCTTCTTCCAAGGGAAGGGCCCACTCCTCTATGAAAACCGTATCATCTCCAGATCCTTCCTCCACGTCAACGGCCAAGAGCTTAAAAAAGGCCCAAAAAACGCCCACGGACAAGGCGATCTTTTCCATCTCCAAGGTGGCCTCGAGAGGGGCCGGAATTTTGGCGGAAAAGGTGAAAAACCCCTTGCCCTTGCCGTTGCCGTTCGATCGTTTTTGAAAAATGCTCAGGAGTTGATCGATATGGGCCAATTCCCTTTTGAGAGATTTTTTGGCCCTTCTCCCGGTCGTCTTTTCCATTTCTTGAACTAACACGGATCTTCTCTCGGTCAAGACCTCTTTTGGCCTGGAAGAATGGACGGCCTTATCCACGAGACGGGAGAGCCTTTTCGAGTAGGAAAATTTATTGAAGAGTCTTTGCCAGGAGGAGCTTTGGGCCACCTCGTCCAAGAAGAGCTTGACCGTTTGATCCCTCGAACTTAAAAAGTGGCGAAGACGAACCGAGGGGGACATGGAAGAGAGGAGCTTTCCGTACCACATCAAATCCCCTCTTTCCTTAAAGAGCAACCCTTGAAACCACCACTTTTTGTGGATCATAAGATGCAAGGCCCTTTTTTGATCCAAAGATAAGGCCCCTTTACCGTCCAAAGCGCGCAAAAATATCCTCTCAAACGAAGCCTTCTCGGAAATCACGATAGAAATGACCTCTTTCACCTCCTCTTTCCGTGCGAGAAGACCCACGGAGGAGGGAACCTTGGAAAAGAAATCGAAGACGGCGGCACGTTCCGGGCCTTTAAGATCCTCCAATTGCCTTTCGATATAGGGATTTACGGGAAAGATTTTTTTAAAATCCTGCACACCGGCCATGCTTTTCTTCCCACGCTTTAAGGCCACCAATCGGCCGAGACGCTCCAGACACCGAAATTCGGCCCCATGGAGAGAATGGGAAAAGAGGGCCGTGAGTGTCACCCCAATCACGGCCATACCCAAAGATCCATTTCGTCTCAAAAAAAGATTATTCACTTTTTAAAATCTCCAAAAGCCGATCGCGATAAAATGTCGTCTCGGAAAGAATCCGATCTTCCATGGCCTTCTCCAACACATCCTTTTCCCAATCGATGGAATCTCGTTTTTCGGCCAAAATGTGATCGATCAGATGTTTTTCAAAGAGGGTTTGTCGGTAAGCCGTATGAAGTCTAAAAAAATCGTTGGATGTAAGAAGGGTTTCCTTTTTGATCCCATCGGCGATATGCCCAAACCCAAACCAGAAAACCAGGGAGAGCTTGAGGATTCCCGGAGCAAAGCGATCGGTTCGAGGAGGGACAAAACCCTTAGAAGCCTTGGAGAGAAGCCAGTGGCCTCCCATCCAAGAAAGGCCGATCCCGGCCCCGAGGGGGGCGTATTCGGCCAAAATTTGTGGCGCTCGATATAATCTTTCCTTTTGGAGAACTTCATTGCGGTCTTTGGTGTATTTGAGAACCTTTCTCAACATCTTTTCCTTATCTATAAGTCGATCCCGATACTCTTTAAAGGAAGCCAGGCCCTCTTGACTCAAGTCCCTTCCGTCATAAATCAAGGCCAATTGGGTGGACACGAGGGTTCGAGTCAATTGGAAGAGGATGTCTTGAAGTTCCTCCAATAAATCCGTATGAAGCCCTTGAATCCTCCCGTGTCCATCGAGTTGATCTCCAAGCCAAAAATAAAGAGGTACCGAAGCCAAGGCCACGGGCAGACCCACTTTCTTCGACCATTTTTTCAAAAGTTGACCGAAACGCCCTTGGGTTTGGCCTAAGGATTGCCCAAGGGTCTTTAATGTTTTCCCGTCGCCCCCTCGAATCCTTCCCAAACCTTTGGCAAGAACCCCGGAGGTTCGCACCGTCATTTGCCCCGCTTTCTCAAGCATCTTCTCGGAAAGATCGGAAATGACGCCGGAAAAGAGAAAGTCGGCCAAAATCAAACTATCCACCACACCCACGGCAACGCCGGCCCGCCCGAGGCCTTTAAAATCCCGCCCATTCTCATCTATGGTTCTCAGGGCCTGGGTCAATTTCCCCTGCACCTGGGCGATATCGTCCAAGGCAGCTTCCAGATTGTGCTGCAAGAGATCTTCCCAAGACTCTCCCGTGGGCATGAGAAAGATTTTCCTTTCGGATTTTTCCAAGGAGTATTGACGGGTTTTGGACTTCATCTCATCCAACATGGCCAAAAACTCGGCCGCTTCCTCTTCGTACTCAAAGGAAGGGGTCCCCTTATCGCTTCCCGTGTCTTGATCTTGAATGTCTCGAAGTTTGACCCGAGAAAGAAGTTCTTCGAGACCCGTACGATCGATACTTTCGGGCAGGGTATGACCTCTAAGCAAACGGGCATAGAGCAGGCCATACCAATCGGCCATGGCGCTTATGTCCTCTTTTGGAAAGGGAATCTCTTTTTCGAGCTTTCGCATCTCAAAAAATGTAATGAGGGAGGACATGGTCATCGCCTCGTGAAGGCTCCAATCCTTTAAATTGGTCAAACCCTTCTCGTCGATCTTGTCCAAAAGGCTTTCCGCATCGAAGCGCTTGAGGATTTTGATCATGTCCGGGTTGGTGGTCCCAAAATAATCGGCCCACCATTTGTGGAAGAAAAAACCGCTGGAAAAGGCGATAAAATTGTTGAAAAATGAGATCGCTTTGGGGCCTCCCGTGATCTTGCTCAAAACGCTCCCGACCTCTTCGCGCAGAAAGTACTGGGGAAAAACGGCGAGATTGTCGATGGCGCTCATATAAAATCTTTTCTCAAAGATGCTCCGAGTACTCCAAAGCCGATCATTCAAGTTATGTTGAATCTCTGATAAAACCTGAGGGCTTACATCATCTCCCGCTCTTTTGCCGTAATCATGGATGATCCACCGACCGGAAACCCTCCATATAAACCATAGCTGAGGATAGGAGTAGAGGAGATTGACCGGATTCATCGCCCGCTTTAAATCATCTTTCATTCGGTGGCCAAAGCTCATGCTCGAAGATTTCCCATAACGATAATTCATCTTCGCAAAACTCACGGGCATGGCCAAAAGCCACCAGGGGACTCCCATCAAAGCATTTCCTATCAAATCAAAATGGGGACCGAAGGACTTTTCCCCGGGCATAAAATCGAAATGATAGGGCCCATTTCCCCACAGACGCTCCTTGGGATCCACGGCATCCGCTCTGGCCAAAGTCTGGGAAAAGGAATCCCAAAACATATCGGCCGCACCCAAGGTAAAGCCCAGGCGCACATTTTCTCCCGACACGGTGATGGCCTCCCCCATGCCCCCTCGAGGGCCTTGCACATAATCCCTCCTGGCATTGTGCTTGACCCAATCAGCGACCCTTTTCACCTCGGGCCGAGTGGATCGGTAGAATTTCTTTTCCGAGAGAAAATAGCGGGTGTAGGGGGTCACGACGGACTTGGCCCAAAAATCGAAGAAGGGGTGAACCTTGCCCTTGGTGGAGAGCATGGCCACCTGGGCATCCAGGGCCGAAAGCTCTTCGAGGGCCTTGGTTATGCGGTCGGTGATAGAGGTGTATTTGGGGGAAAGCCCCAAAGCCTTGGCCTTTTCCCGGGCCTTGACGGCCCGATCGATAATGGCCTTTCTTCCGGAAATCCCAAGGTATTCGATATCCCTTTTGGTGCGAGGAGGGGCAGGTCTTGGAAGATCGCGAACCCTCTTCACCTTGGCGGCTTCCATCCTATCGATGAGAATCACCTCACCTTTAAGGCGATTGAGATGATTTGAAGCCTCCACATGTTTTTCCAAAACCTCGAGCCTTCCCCGAATGAGTTGAAGTCGATAGGCGGGAGAGAGGGAAAGACTCGCCCCCATCATTTTGTCCAATTGGCGCCCGAAATAGGCCCCCGCACTCTTGACCCAATGGGATTTTTCCGGAAGAGAAGCCGCTCCCTGGCGCAATTTTTGTCGAAACCTTTGGATCGAGGAGTCCAAGACAAAGCGTTCCGTGAACTCATCGATGATATCGTCACTCAATGAGGAGTTGGCCAACTCGTTTAGCCTCTTGCTCCGCTGTTTCAAACTCTTTATCTTTCGATTGGCCTTAAGCTCTTCGAGAACTTTGCGGGCCTTGGGCGTTTTCAATTTTTTACAGATTTTGATCAAAGACGACTCGACCTTCTTGATATCCCGAATGGGCAATTGCTCCTTATAGTGGTTTTTGAGCATCCACCTTTTGAGACGGTTTTGCGCCCTCTCCACACCCCTAGGGGTTTTGGGAACGAAATCTGCCGATAGGCCCAAACCCTCCAAAGACCTGGTCAAAATCGATCTTATTTTGACCCCGAAACGCTTAAAAGCGGCTTCGAAGCGAGGGAAGTCCTTGTAAAACTTATTCACCCCATAAAAACTCAACAGGACTCCACTCAGGACAAACCATCTTTTTCCTCGGGTGGATTTTAAAAACTCATCATCTTCGAGTTCTTGAATGGTTTCCTCCGACAAGAGCTTTTCCCGCCTAAGTTCATGAATAACGGATTTTACGCTCATCTTGCGGGAAAGGAGATTGATTTGGGGATCGTTTACGATGTCTTCCGAAGAGACCCACTCGTTGCCAAAGGCCTCGTCGAGGGCATCCACGGCTTGATCCATAAGGCCCCAAAAGAGGAGACCCTTTGTCCAACTATTGGCCGTCTCGTTCACCACGGCGGACACCAACTCCACCCTTTTGAGGGAGCGGGCGATATGGAGTTTGGTGAGGGAAAATGTTCTTTTCTTTCCTTCGGAAATGATCTCAAAATGATGGGAACGGGAAATATCTGCCCCCATGATGTCCACCTTGGGGTTCTTTTCCTTCCCCTTTTTTCCTTTTCCCATTCTCCCAAGTTCCAAGGAACCTTTAAAATCCACCCGTCCCTCGGGTGATAGGCGATACTCGTGAAGGAGACGCCGGCCCTCATCCCAACTCAAAAGCAAGGGACGTCCCGATCCGGGTTCCGAGACGATGGCAATGGGCCCCGACCCCCAAATGATTTGCTCCTTACCGGCCAGACCCATGACGATGGGGGAGAGGGGGGAATCGGGGGAGGGGGGATCATCGGGAGAGGAAGAGAGAACCTTTGGGGCCCAAAGCCCCGGCTCCGGTCTGGCAAAGCTTAGGGATTTAACCCGAACGCTTCCGGGAGGACCTTTTTGGGAAAGGACGAAAGTGGTCACCCCTTGAAAATCCCGGGCGGCCACGTCCCCGACCTTCCCTCGGGCAAATTCTCCCCGTAAGTGGATTTGGGCCGTCTCCAAAGCCAAAGGTTCTTTCAACCCACTTTGTCCTTGCTTGTCCAAGACATCCCGGGGGCTGATCCAAACCAGCTCCTGGCCTTGGCGATCGAAGATGACGAGATAATCCTCAAGGGGGAGAACCTTGGAATTTTTGGCCCCCAAAACCAAAGAATAGGCCTTTTCCCCACTCACCAAGGTGGCCTTGTTTTGGGAACGATCCAAGTCCACGACCTGGGCCCAAAGCCCAAAAAAGGGCCCCATCAAGGCCAATGCAAAGGCCTTCTTTCCCACGCCGAAACGAAAGGTTTTTGGATCGATCATTTCCCTATTTCCTGGTAAAAATGACAATAAATTGCTCATATTATTAGAAACTGAGGAGCTAAAAAAATAAAGACAAACCATTACAAAAGTGAAATTTTTACATACCTTACCCGCTCTCTCAACGATCTGGCCGACCCTCGCTACGCCGTGGAAGTCAAACGCTTTTTTAAGACGGGCAAGGGCGATTACGGGGAGGGGGACATCTTTTTGGGGATCAGAACCCCTCTCCTTAGAAAATTGGCCAAAAACCACCTTTCCCTGCCCCTTAGAGAGCTTAAATGGCTCCTCCGATCAAAGATCCACGAAGAGAGGCTCTTTGCCCTCATCGTCTTGGTGGAAAAGTACAAATGTGAGGAAAAATTTGAAAATGAGTCCAAAAAACGGGCCCTCTATCTTCTCTACTGTCGCCATTTTCGCTTTATCAATAACTGGGATCTCGTGGACATCTCCGCCCCCCATATCGTGGGAAGGTATTTAGCCGACAAAGATAAGGGTATCCTCCTGGACTGGGCCAAATCATCCCATCTGTGGACCCGAAGAATCGCCGTGGTCGCCAACTGGTGGTTCATCCGAAACGGGGACCTCGGCATGATCTTCAAGGTGGCCAAACTCCTCTTGGATGACCCCCACGATCTCATCCACAAAGCCGTGGGGTGGATGCTCAGGGAGGCGGCCAAAAAGGATAGGAAAAAGGCCATGGCCTTTTTGGAAAGGCACCATCGAAAGATGCCCAGAGTGATGTTGAGGTACGCTATCGAACGGTATCCCTCAAGCCTTAGAAAAAAATTCCTTATTTTTTTTGGTTAATTCGCTAGATTTTGAGAAATAACTCCGCTAAAATTTTTTATTATGACTATTTTTTTAACCAGGGAGAAAATCTATGGCCAAGAAAAAGGCAAAGAAAGCAACCAGAAAAAAGGCCACTCGTAAAAAAGTGACCAGGAAGAAGGCCACTCGTAAAAAAGTGACCAGGAAGAAGACCACTCGCAAGAAGGCGACCAAGAAGAAGGCCACTCGCAAGAAGGCGACCAAAAAGAAGGCCACTCGCAAAAAGGCGACCAAAAAGAAGACCACTCGCAAGAAGGCGACCAAGAAGAAGACCACTCGCAAGAAGGTGACCAGGAAGAAGGCCACTCGCAAGAAGGCGACCAAGAAGAAGGCCACTCGCAAAAAGGCGACCAAGAAGAAGGCCAAAAAGAAAAGGAAAGTCAATCCGGCTTTCGTTCGCCCCTTGACTCCGAGTGCTTCCTTGGCCAATGTGATCGGCTCTAAGGCGATTCCTCGAACTCAAGCTATCAAAAAGCTTTGGGATTACATCAAGAAAAATAAGCTGCAAAATCCCAAGAATAGGAGAAATATCCTAGCCGATGCCAAGCTCAAAGATCTCTTCGGTAAGAACGAAGTGACTATGTTCGAGCTGACTAAAATCGTAAGCAAGCATTTGGACTAGGGTGAGGAAAATCTCAAAAAAGGGGGCCTTCCGGGCCCTCTTTTTTTCTCGCTTTTTTATCAAAAGGAGCCCTCCCCTTGCCCCCGTCAAAGCCCTATACCATTGGAAAAACCGACCCCAAGACATTGCTTCAATGGTATGAACTTCTCGTTTTGGGGAGGCTTCTCGACGACAGGGCCGCCAATTATCTCAAACAGGCCATCGGTTGGTCTTATCACGCTCCCTATGCGGGACACGATGCGATCCAATTGGCCATAGGCCAAATTTTCGACCGAAAAACCGATCACCTCTACCCCTACTATCGAGACATGATGACGGTTTTATCCGCAGGGCTCACGGCGGAGGAAATCATCTTGAATGGCATCTCCAAGGCCACGGATGGGGCCAGTGGAGGGCGGCATATGTCCAACCATTTCGCCAAGCCCTCCTGGAATATCCACAACGTCTCCTCCTGTACGGGCAATCACGCCTCCCAAGCCGTGGGCACGGCCAGGGCCATGAAATACTATGGCCATAAGGGCGTGAGCATTTCCTCTCAGGGAGAATCTTCCATCAGCGAGGGCTACTGCTATGAGGCTATCAACGGGGCCTCTTGCGAACTTCTCCCGGTGATCTTCGTCCTTCAAGATAACGGTTACGGCATCTCCGTTCCCAAAAGCGACCAAACGGCCAATGAACGAATCTCCGACAATTTCTCGGGCTTTAAAAATCTACGGCTTATCCAAGTGGATGGGCTCGATGTCTTGGCCTGCATGAACGCCCTTGCCGAAGCCAAAGAACACGCCCTCTCGGGCAAAGGGCCCGTCATCGTCGATGCCCTTTGCGTACGCATGGGCCCCCACTCCAATTCCGATCGACATGAGTTGTATCGGGATGAAAAGGAATTGGCCCAGGCCAAGGCCAAAGATCCTCTCAAAAGTTTTGAGCGGGAGCTCATCAAGGCCCGGGTTCTCGATGACCAATGGGTTCTCCAAATCCAAGAAACCAAGAAAAAAGAACTCTTGGAGGCCCATAAAAAGGCCATGAAGGCCCCCGACCCCGATCCGGCCACCATCTTCGATTTTGTCGTCCCCAAAGCCTATAAAAGTCCCGACTACCCCGAAGGGCTTCACGATAAAACCGGCGACAAAATGAGTTTTATCGATGCCCTCAACTCCACCCTCAAGGCCGAATTTCGCCACAACCCCGAAACCTTTATTTGGGGACAGGATATGGCCAATAAGGAAAAGGGGGGGATCTTCAATGTGACCAAGGGAATGCAACAGGAATTTGGCAAGGAGAGGGTTTTCAATGCCCCCATCGCCGAAGACTATATCATGGCCACTGCCAACGGTATGTCTCGCTTTCGGGATGACATTCGCATCGTGGTTGAAGGGGCCGAGTTTGCGGATTATTTTTGGCCTGCCATCGAGCAATTGGTGGACTCTTCCCACGACTATTGGCGATCCAATGGGGCCTTTGCCCCCAACGTCACCGTCCGTTTGGCCTCAGGGGGCTATATCGGTGGAGGCCTCTACCACTCCCAAAGTATTGAGGCCACCCTCTGCACCTTCCCGGGGATACGGGTGGTCTATCCCAGCTTTGCCGACGATGCGGCGGGACTCCTACGCACCTCTATACGATCCAAGGGACTCACCATGTTCCTCGAACCCAAATTTCAATACAATAACAAATCGGCCCATGGGATCGTGCCGGACGATTTTACCGTCCCCTTTGGTAAGGCCCGACTTCGCCGCCGGGGAAAGGATCTGTCCATCATCTGTTGGGGCAATGTCACCCACCTTTGCCTTCAGGTCGCAGAGGACTTGGCCAAAGAAAATATCGAGTTGGAAGTTCTTGACCTGCGCTCCCTGAATCCTTTAGATGAAGAGGCCATTTGCCAAACGGTTCAAAACACGAATAGGGCCCTCATCGTTCACGAGGACAAGATGTTTGGGGGATTTGGAGGAGAGGTTTGTGCCCTCATCAACGAAAAGGTCTTTGAACACCTGGATGCCCCGGTCAGACGTATTGGGGCCACCTTTACCCCCGTGGGGTTTCACCGCATCTTGGAAAAGGCCATCCTTCCCAATGCCCAGGATATCGCTAAAGCTGCCAGGTCTGCGCTTCAGTATTAGGGGAACCTTGAGCCTAAACTGCTTCCAGGCCCCTGCCACTTCATTAGCTATAAATTGATGACCCTTAGTCCATTGATTTTTAAGGGTTTTTATTTATAAACTAAAATAAGTCAATCGAGTAAAATTTATATTGACTCAAATCACAAACAAGCCGATACTAGCATTAACATCCCCACTTGGTCTCGCTGGGTGGGCGCGGGGCGGCTTCTTGTAAGCCGCTTTCGTTTTTTTGAGCCTCTTAATTTTGAAAAAACTAAATACAGCCGTCTATATTGATGGTTTTAATCTCTACTACAAAATCCGATTGACTTCCTACAAGTGGCTTGATCTTGGCAAACTGCCGAGTTTAGTTCTTGGGGAAAACTATCACATTGTTAAAATAAAATATTTTACAGCCATCGTTAAATCTTCCCCAAAAGACCCATCTAAGCCTGAAAGACAAAAAGCATATTTACGGGCACTCAGTACAGTACCAAATCTGGAAATCGTAGAGGGCATTTTAAAAAAACGAAAGGTTAAAGGCTTATTTCTTGAGCCCCTAGGAAGGGGCATCGAAAAAAGAGAAATTGTGACCGTCCAAAAATATGAGGAGAAGGAGTCTGATGTTAATATAGCATCTCATATTCTTGTGGATTCGATGGAAGAAAACCTCAATTGCATTATTCTTTTGTCGAACGATACTGATCTAAAATCACCGCTCCACTTTGCAAGAAGAAAATTTGGAAAAAAAGTTGGTGTTATTTCTCCATATGAAAGAGTGCATTTTGATTTGAAAAATGTATCGCATTTTAATAAATGCATCACGGAACAAGTTTTAAAGGAGAGTCAATTTCCCCTAAGCGTAGGCAAGGTGAAAAAGCCCCAAGCGTGGGACTAAAAAAACTTCAAAAATGCAAAAAGAAAAATTGAACTCGTGGAATAATTTGTCATAGTGGGTAACAGCGACAGGGCAGACCGTCCCTCATCAACGAAAAGGTCTTTGAACACCTGGATGCCCCGGTTAGACGTGTTGGGGCCACCTTCACCCCTGTTGGGTTTTACCGCATCTTGGAAAAGGCCATCCTTCCCAATGCCCAAGATATCGCCGCAGCGGCCAGATCTGCGCTTCGGTATTAGGGGAACTCGGCAATCGGTACAGCTTTGATCGCTCTTTTACACCAAACTGATAATTAGACGTGGCCAATTATCAGTTTGGTGTGAACGTTGATTTTGTTTATCAGTTATTTCAATATGTTATCTAATTCTAAATAGACTCCTCAGCCCATCCTCACGCAAATCCCCCGGTTTGAAAGCTCCTCCCAATATGGACTATTTCACCCATTTAAGACATAGTATTGGTGAGGGAACGGCTCTCGAAGAATTGACCGGGGATTCATCAAATGGGTTTTATTGTTCAAAGACTTTTTTATCTCTTCGTCAAAGTTCTCCATAGCACCTATCGCTATCGATTTATCGGGATGGAAAATATCCACGATGAAAAAAGCTATTGTTTTGCAGGATGGCACCAAAACCACATCGCTTGTCTCTGGCGACCCGCCCCCGTCGGTCACCGTCACGCCATTCTTCTCTCAAAATCGAAAAGTGCCGATCTAGGGGCCTATATCCTCAAGCGATTGGGTTATCTCCTCGTCCGGGGAAGCACCACATCGCCGGGTGGTGCGAGCAAGGGGGGAATCGGCTCTGCCAAAAAATTGATTAAGGTCTTAAAAGAGGGGGCTTCAATTATCATTGCAGTGGATGGTTCCAAAGGCCCTTTCAAAAAAATCAAACTCGGCATTTTCCAAATAGCCAAACTTTCCGGAAAATCGATCGTCCCTATCGTCCCCATACCTGAACGCTATTGGTCTCTTAAAACTTGGGATTCCTTTCGGATTCCAAAGCCCTTTTCAAAAATTATCGTCTCTTATGGCAAGCCCATTGATATCCCAGAATCATTCGACAAAAACAATGCGGAAGCCTTAAAAAATCAATTGGCCCGCGCTCTCAACGAAAATGAAAATTTAGTCAAAGCTCAATTTAAGGAATGGAAAAACCTCCCTAAAACTTAAAAAATTTGTAAAGGATTTCGTTCATGTCAAAACATTTAAAAGAAGTCAAAGTCTATACCACGGAGTATTGCCCCTATTGTGATCGGGCCAAAAAACTCTTGGATCGCAAACAAATCGATTATAAAGTCATCGACCTTAGCTCCGATCCCGATGAACTTGCCAAACTCAAAGAAAAAACCGGCCTCAAAACCGTTCCCCAAATTTTTATTGGGGAAGAATTGATCGGAGGCTTTCAAGAACTCTCCCTTTTAGAAAGCAGTGGAGAACTGGACAAAAAAATTCTATTTAGTACTTAAAGACGACGATATCGTATTCTGACCGCAAGCGAGTGTCGATTAAATCCTCAACCTCGCAAGGAATGTCCTTACCCACAAAGACCATCTGGGCCTTATGGGATCGATGGGAGTGGATGAGATTATGGAATTGTTTGATATGGGCGATGGATGTCTTTCCCCAAACCGTATGGAGAAGAAATAACTTTTTTCCGTAGTGGGTGCCTTGAAAAAATCCCATTTCAGACCGCTCCCTGGGTCTTAGGGTACCTCCCAAAAGATAGTGGAAGGTCGAATAATGGGGGCAATCCGGCCCAAGGGGTGTGTCGGTGATCCATACGATGGCAAAGGTTTGGGGGCCGATTTTTTGAAGAAACTCGACGTTCAATCCCTGCCCCCATCCCCATAGACGGGAAACCCCCTACACAGCTCGATAACCTTGAGGGCGATCTTTTCATGGAGATCATCGTCTTTTGGATTCTTTAACACTTGGGCCATCCAACGTCCAAGAATTTCAATCTGTTCTTCCCTAAAACCTCGGGTCGTAAGGGCCGGGGTTCCCAGACGAATCCCACTGGTCACAAAAGGTGATCTCGTATCTTTTGGAACCATATTTTTATTGCAGGTCATATGAACCTTTCCCAACAAGGCTTCGGCCTCTTTTCCCGATAACCCGAGATTATCCGTCTTGCATAGGAGGAGATGGTTGTCCGTTCCCCCGCTCACGAGAGGGATTCCCTCACCCTCAAGGATGTGGGCCAACCTCTTGGCATTGGCCAAGACCTGCTTTTGGTAGAGAATAAATGTCGGTTGCATGGCCTCCCCAAAGGCCACGGCTTTGGCCGCCACGACGTGTTCCAAGGGGCCCCCTTGAATACCCGGAAAAATGGTGGAGTTGAGCTTCTTGCCCCACTCTTCTTCCAGGTGGCTTAGGATAAGCCCTCCCCGAGGGCCCCGTAGGGTTTTATGTGTGGTGGAGGTGACGAAGTGGGCCTCTTCCACGGGGGAAGGATGCAGTCCTGCGGCCACCAGCCCCGCGATATGGGCCATATCCACGAAGAGATAGGCCCCCACCCTATCGGCGATTTGGCGAAATAAACGAAAGTCGATCTCCCTCGGATAGGCACTGGCCCCTGCGATAATCATCTTTGGTTTTTCTTTGGCGGCGATGTCGCCTATGAGGTCATAATCTAAGCGCTCCGTTTTGGGGTCGAGTCCATAGGAGACGATGGAAAACAATCGACCGCTAAAATTGACGGGAGAGCCGTGGGTGAGATGCCCTCCCTCGCTCAAGTTCATCCCAAGGATTTTATCTCCGGGGGCCAAGGCCGCCAGATACACGGCCATATTGGCCTGGGAACCGGAATGGGGTTGAACGTTGGCATACCGGGTGCGGAAGAGTTTTTTGGCCCGCTCGATGGCCAAAGATTCGATATCATCCACGAACCGACAACCTCCATAATAGCGCTTTCCGGGATAGCCCTCGGCATATTTATTGGTGAGTACACTTCCTTGGGCCTCCATGACGGCAGGAGAACAGTAATTTTCCGAAGCGATGAGTTCGAGACCCTCCTCTTGGCGCGTCCTCTCCATGGTGACGGCTTTGAAAACTTCCAAGTCTCCGGTTTCTAAAGACTTGGCCTTGGAATCAAACATCGTTTTTTCTCCTCAAGTTCATTAAGACGGTCTTTTAAAGACGACCGAAGCATTGGTTCCCCCGAAGCCAAATGAATTATTGAGAGCGTATCGAACCTCTTTTTGGATACTCTTATTGGGGACGTAAAAGAGATCACATTCGGGATCGGGATTGTCGAGATTGATCGTGGGAGGAATCGAACCGGTTTCGATGGCCTTGATACAAAAAATGCTTTCGAGACCCCCGGCCGCTCCCAAAAGATGGCCCGTCATGGACTTGGTAGAGCTAACGGCCAATCGATCCGCCGTCTTCCCAAAGACCTCTCGCAACGCTTTGGTTTCCACTCTATCTCCCACGGGAGTCGATGTTCCATGAGCATTGATATAATCCACTTCCTCTAGGGGGATATTCCCCCAAGAGAGGGCCTTGTTCATGCACTCCACGGCCCCTTTCCCCTCGGGATGGGGGGACGTGATGTGATAGGCATCGCTACTGGTTCCGTAAGAGACCAATTCCGCATAGATATTGGCCCCACGGGCCTTGGCCTTTTCGGCGTTTTCCAGAACCAAAATGCCGGCCCCTTCCCCTATAACAAACCCATCCCTATCCCGGTCAAAGGGGCGGGAAGCCTTTTCGGCTTCTTCCGCAGGTCTAAGGGAAAGGGCCTTCATATTGCTAAAACCAAAAAAGGGAAGATGGGAAAAAGTACTCTCCACCCCCCCCGAAATGACGACATCGTGATGTCCGTGTCGAATTTCCAAAAAGGCCTGGACCAGGGCATGGTTGCTGGAAGCACAGGCACTGGAAACCCCGTAGTTCACTCCCCGAAGGCCCAACTTGATGGACAAAAGTCCCGAAGCCATATTGGGGACCATGGCCGGAATAAGAAAGGGAGAAACCCTCCTTCCCCCTTTTTGTTTAAAGATTTCATAATTGTCCTCAATGGTTTTGAATCCCCCCATCCCCACTCCCACAATCGCCCCCATTCGAGAGGGGTCATAGTCTTGGGCTTCGATCCCGGCATCCCGATAGGCCTCGACCCCTGCGGCCAGGCCCAAGTGGAGGAAACGATCATAACGTGGGGCCTCTCGAGGGGAGAGAAGGGACGGACAGATTTTAAAATCCAGAACTTGTCCGGCCACCTTGACGGGCATCTCCTTTGCGAAAAGGGGGTCGAGTTTTGAAATGCCGGATTTGGCCGCCAGGGCGTTTTTCCATATCTCTTCCAAGCCGTGCCCCAATCCGCAAAGGGCCGACAAACCGGTGACCGCAACTCGATTCATGGCCTGGAAAAACCTTCTATGGCTTAGACTTGAAATAGGCGACCACGTCGCCTACGGTTTTGAGTTTCTCCGCTTCCTCTTCCGGAATTTCGATACCGAATTCATCTTCCATTTTCATCATCAGCTCCACCATATCGAGGGAGTCGGAACCAAGATCGTCGATAAAGCTCGTATTTGAAGAAACTTTAGAACGATCCACGCCCATTTCTTTGCAGACGAAATCAATGACTTTTTCTTCCATCATTTCTCCTCATGGGTAAAGGGGTTCATATAGAGGTATAGGCCCTAAGAGCCTATCCTAAATATAAATTCCACCATCAATTTTTATCACCTCTCCCGTTATATAGGAAGATGCTTGACTGATTAAAAACAAAACCAAATTGGACACATCCTCCGTGTGCCCAAACCGCTTCAAAGGGATTTGAGAGCAATAGAGTTCTTTGGTCTTGGGATCCAAGGCCTTGGTCATATCCGTTTCGATAAACCCGGGACAGATGGCGTTACATCGGATCCCTCGCCCCCCCAGCTCCTTGGCCACGGATTTGCTCATCCCCAATATCCCGGCCTTTGCCGCTGCATAAGCCGTTTGCCCGGAATTTCCCATCAAACCTATAACGGAACTGATGTTGACGATGGAGACCTCGGAGGACTTGAGGAGCGATCGACTGAGGGCCTGGATGACGTAGAGAGAACCCTTTAAATTGGTATCGATCAAGGTGTGGATTTCCTCTTCTTTCAGTCTCAAAAGCAAGGTATCCCTGGAAAGGCCGGCGTTATTGACCACTCCCGAAAGAGGACCGTGTTCTTTGACATAACCCTCTAAGGCCTCCTTGACTTGGGCGTACTCGGAAACATCAAAGCGCAGGGGGTGGGCCTCTTCGGCCCCGAGGGATCGCAATGCTTCACAAAGCTCTTGGGCCTTTTCGGGACGGGAGCGATACCCTAAGACCACGTGGGCCCCATTGGAGGCTAAAGCGCAGGCCACCCCCCGCCCGATGCCCCTTAGAGCTCCGGTCACCAAAACTTTTTTGCCTTTAAGGTCTTGAAAATGAGCTTGCACCGCCCCTTGGCCTCCTCAATCGATCCGGGGAAGATAGCCCCTTTCCAAGGTTTTGGCCAGAAAGCCGGGCCTTAGGCGGATCTCGGCGCGCCGGAGGGAGACTAGAGCAGGGGCGAAAGATCCCCATCGAGGGAATAGCACGTGGCATCAGGTCGGCATTTTTTGACCAGAGCGCTAAGAACCCGACCCGGGCCGATCTCAAAAACCAGAGGATTTTCTTCCAAAGCCTTGGTGCCGGTCATCCACTGCACGCTTCCTTCGATTTGGCGGATCAAGTTTTGTTTCACCACGTCTCCGGGAGTTCCCGCCGGGTATTCTCTCCCATCGATATTGGCCACATAGGGGAGTTCCGGGGGCCTAAAGGAGATCCTGCGGAAATGTTCAGCCAACCTTTCCGCGGCTAAGGCCATGAGGGGGCCGTGAAAGGGGGCACTCACGGGAAGGGGAATCACCCGAAATCTTTTCCCTTTAGCCTTTTCCCCGAGGGCGCGGGCCACCTTGTCCAAGGCCTTCAAATGCCCTGAAATCACCACTTGTTCGGGGGAGTTGAAATTGGCCACCCCAACCCTTTCCCCCTCCCGATCCACTTGTCGGCAGGTTTCGGCCACCGTGCAAAAATCCAATTTGAGAACGGCTGCCATCCCCCCTTCTCCTGGAGGAACAGCCTCCTGCATAAATTTTCCCCTCAAGTGGGTACTCCAAACCGCATCCTCAAAACTCATGGCCCCGGCACAGACCAGGGCCGCATACTCTCCTACGCTGTGCCCCATGACCCGAGCGATGGAAATTCCCTTGGACGCCAAAAGGGGGCGCACCCTTTCCAAGAGGGCCACGCTATGGGTGAGAATGGCCGGCTGGGTATAGGGGGTGAGAACGAGTTTTTCCAAAGGGCCTTCCCGGCACAAGGTCGCTAGATCAAGGCCCAGCCTTTGTCCCGCCCGATCGAAATAATCCCGGGGCAGGTCTTTCCCCATGCCGACGTATTGGGAGCCTTGACCGGGAAAGATGAGGGTGGCCTTGGAAGACAGAAGGGACATGGGTATTAGTAGCGCAAGACCGTCGAGCCCCAAGAGAGCCCGGCCCCAAAAGCCGTGAACAAGACGTATTGCCCCCTTTGGATCCTCCCATCCCGAATCCCCTCGTCCAGGCAGGTGGGGATGGTGGCCGCCGTGGTATTGCCAAAACGCTCGATGTTCATGATGACCTTTTCCGAGGGAAAACCCATCCTCTGGGCCACGGCTTCTAAAATTCTCTTATTGGCCTGATGGGGAATCATCCAGTGGATATCTTCCAATTTGAGGCCCACTCGGGCGATGGTTTCAAGAGAGTTTTCCTCCATGACCTTGACGGCATTTTTAAAGGTCTCCCTACCTTGCATTCTCAAAAAACGATCCCGATCCTCCACGTTATCCTTGGTGATGGGATGGGCACAACCGCCGTTTTTGACGGATATAAAAGAACCATTGTGCCCGTTGGCCCCCAAAGAAAATCCCAAGACATCTCCTTGTCCATCCGAACGGGAAGAAAGAAGGGCCACACCGGCCCCGTCGCCAAAAAGAATACAGGTATTTCGATCACGGTAATCCGTATAGACACTCGTGCAATCCGATCCGATGACGAGGACATTATGCAAAAAGCCGCTTTTGATATAGGAGGTCGCCGTATTGAAGGCATAGACAAAGCCGGAACAAGCCGCACCGAGATCGAAGGCCATACATTGGTTGGTTAAACCCAGCTTTTTTTGGACGAGATAGGCCACGCCGGGGGCGGGGTAATCGGGGGTCATGGTCGCACAGATGATGCCGTCGATGGTATTGGGATCGAAGTCGATCTCCTCTAAGGCCTTTTTGGCCGCCCGGGCCGCCAGATCACTGGGCCATTCCTCTTCGTCGGCAGATGCGATGCGCCTCTCCCTTATGCCGGTTCTTTCCACAATCCACTGATCCGTCGTCTCCACCATCTTTTCCAAATCGGCGTTGGTCAAAATCTTTTTGGGAAAGCAAGATGCGGTGGTGAGAATACTAACTTTGTTGGTCATAAGGTGAGGGTACCCGGAGAAGCCTAGCGACTCTCATCGCCCCCTTTTTCATGTCCCCCCTCCTCGGCATCTTGAGGAGAAGCGACCTCTATGATGGCCCTTCCCCTGTAATGGCCACAGGAGGGGCAAAGATGGTGCTTAACGGTCAGAGACTGGCAGTTGGGGCACTTCATGGTGGGGACGTTGGCGTAGAGCTTATGGGTATGCCCGGCCCGACGCAGCCCCTTGCGCCTCACACTGGTTCTCTTCTTGGGAACGGCCATAAGTCCATCCCTTGGAGGTGGGGTTAATAAAGGCCCCAATATAGGCCTCGGGCCAAAGGAAGACAAGGAAAAACTCTCCCATGGAAGATGAAATGGGGGAAAAATGGGGAAAAAGACCGAAAAACGGATCATGGCCCATTTTTGGTCTTTTTCGCAAATACGCTACAACAACGTCCTCCTATGCGGTTTTATGGGGGCCGGAAAAACCTGGTTGCTCAAGCGCCTCAAGAGGACGGGCCCTCACGAAATCGACTATCTCGACCTGGACCAGCTCCTCGTGGAAAAAAGTGGACACAAGAGCATTTTGAAGATCATGAAGGCCTTGGGGGAAGAGCATTTTCGCGCTCTTGAAAACG
>JAPONP010000159.1 GCA_026713835.1 Bacteriovoracales bacterium | reverse complement strand
TCGACTGCCTCGTCGCTTCCCTGCGACGTGCAGGAAGCACGCCTCGGTCGCTCCTCGTTGCCTCCTACCAATCTTATCCGGGTGGAGAACAGTTACCTTGCCTTTATTACAGTTTTTGCTAGAGGTGCGAGCAGTTACAAATTAGTTCGGTTTGACACAAGTCCAATCAATGGGGACAGGAGTTTCTATAGGTGTGCCCCGAGGGAAGCTCGCTTTGAAGTCCCCACTTGCAGGCCAAATAGCCCTCGACTTTTTCTCGGTTGGTGTCGTTGAGGTTGGTATCAAACATCATAATCTCCCTAATCTCACCGTTCCAAAACTCATCGGTATTGGTGATCTGGCGTCCAATTCTTTGAATGGAAGGATCCGAGGCCAAGATATTCCACGAGGCGCGGTCGGCTGAAGCCTTCATGTCCCCATGGATATAGAGAGAGGCCGTGATTCCGTCAAAAAGATAGCTTCCGATATCCCACTCATCTGCCGTCACACAAGAGGTGAAATTGACGACGACGTTGTAGCCGCTAAAGACACAAATGGTACTGTATTGCCCTATAGAATTGGAGTTATTGGTTGAGGTCGTACCATAGGAAAAGAATTTTCTAGGAGAGGAGTCGGTATTATTTGTGAGATGAAGGGTGAAAATCGACTTGGCATCGGAACCGTAGGGAAAGCCGGTGTCCGATGATATGGGCATCCAGTCATTGCTCCCGTCAAAAGAGACGGATCTCGAATCGGCGCTATAAGCGGGAACGGACGCGGTCGTGCTTTGGGTGGCCCGGTTGTCACTATTACTCTTGTCCTCCCAGCAGGCCACCGCATCGTTATCCGAGGTCACGGGCGTGCTACATGAACTATCCGTATAGAGGGTTTCTAGGTCATCGCTATCAAACCACAAGATGAGTTCCGTGAGGTCGGTGGGGATAAAGAGCCTCTGCCAGGCCCCACTCGTGATGACGGCGGACGTGTTTTGGGCGCCGTCTTGAATCCTGAGTGAAGTGTAGTATTCCACGGAAGAGTCCAGGGAAATCGTAAACCCATCGTTCCCATTGACGATTCGATAGGTCTTCGGATCAAGGCTCGATCCTGAGGGAATGTCCGTCCACGAAACCACATTGCTTTTTTCAGCGTCGGAGAGGGAACCCGAATTGTCCTGATCTTGCCCCACGGCGATTTGAATTTTGTCCACGCCGCTATGGGGGTCTTCGATGGTCATGGACGTCCATGTGATGGCGGTCGCTTGAATGCCGGTGGCGTCGTCGCTTACGGTAGGGGTTCCCGAAAAATTGGGGGCCGTGTTGTCCAGGAGTGCCGAGACGTGGGAGACAGTGGACTCGTTGCCGGCGCCGTCACGGGCCTGGACGTGGAGGTAGTAGGTTCCCGTGCCGCTGCCCTGAGAGGCCGAGTTTGTACCGGCGTAGCTTCCCGAAGGTAGAGTGGAGGCGGAGGTGTCCACGGTGAAGCGGTAAGTGCAGGTTTCCGAACACCCCCAACCCCAACTCTTGCTCTGCTTATAGGTAGTGTCATCGGCCAGGCCCGTGAGGGTGGGGGGGGCGGTGTCGATCGTGACAGTGGTAAGGGAGGGGGCGACGGAGGAAAAGTCTAGGGAGGCGTCGTTGCCGAGAGAATCCTTGAGAGTGCCGGAGTTCAAATCGATAGAGGTGGAGGCCAAGGCGATGCCATCGGCGTCGTCATCTCCACCTTGGACGGTGTAACGAAAGACCAGGGCCTGCGTCCCCGTTCCCGAAGTGTAGGAGGCGTACCTTGTGGTCGATCCCACGGTGAGGGAGAGTCTGGGGTTTCCCGTCACCGTGACATCGCCATCGAAGTTCACGGTGAAGTCGAGATTTTGGGAGATCCGATAGGCCCCGTCGGCGGGAGCGTTCACGGAGGAAATGGAGGGCCCCGTGTTGTCGAGAACGGCTGAGATATGGGAGACGGCCGATTCGTTTCCGGCACTGTCTTTGGCCTGGACGTGGAGATAATGGGTTCCCGATCCGCTGGTCTGGGAGGCCGAGTTCATATTGCCGTAGTTTCCCGTAGGGTTTGTGGTCGGTGTGGTATCGATGAGGAAACGATAGGTGCAGGTCTCGGAACACGACCACGACCACGTCTTGTTCCTTTTGGCGACACTGTCGTTGGACAGACCGGAAAGAGAGGGAGGGACGGCATCGACTTTGACGCCGGAAAGATTCGGGACGAGAGAAGAAAAATTGAGGTGGGCGTCGTTTCCAAGGGAATCTTTGAGAGTGCCGGAGTTAAGATCGATGGAGGTGGAGGCCAAGGCGATGCCGTCGGCGTCGTCATCACCGGATTGGGTGCCGTAGCGAAAGGTGAGGGTGGATGTGGTCGAACCGGAGTGGTAGGTGGCCTGCCTTGTCACCGATCCCACGGTAAGGGCGAGGCGAGGCGTTCCCGTCACGGTGACATTTTCATTGAAGGTGACGGTAAAGTCCATATCTTGAGCGAGATTATAGGTTCCGCCCGAGGGGGCGGCCATGGAGGAGGGGGTGGGGCCGGAGTTATCGAGGACGGCCTGGACGTGGACGACGGTCGATTCGTTTCCGGCGCTATCTTGGGCCTGGACGTGGAGGTAGTAGGTTCCCGTTCCGCTGGACTTAGAGGCGGTGGTCGTACTTCCATAACTTCCCGTAGGGTTTGTGTTTGGTGTGGTGTCGATGAGGAAACGATAGGTGCAGGTTTCGGAACACGACCACGACCACGTTTTGTTCCTTTTGGCGACACTGTCGTTGGACAGACCGGAAAGAGAGGGAGGGATGGTATCGACTTTGACGTTGGTCAGTGAGGGAGCGGTGAAGGTGGGAGTGGCAGAATTGCCCAAGGAGTCTCGAAGAGTTCCCGAGTTGAGATCAATGGTAGGGGACAAAACGATGCCGTCGGCGTCGTCGTCTGCGTTTTGGACGGTGTAACGAAAGGTGAGGCCCGAGGTTCCCGAACCGGAAAGGTAAGAGGCGTACCTTGTGGCCGATCCCACGGTGAGGGCGAGGCGGGGCGTTCCCGTCACGGTGACATTTTCATCGAAGTTAAGGGTCAAATCGATATGTTCTCCGAGGGTGTAGAGATCGTCTTGAGGAGGGGTAAGGGATAAGGCCTGAGGGCCCCTACTATCGAGTTGTGCCGAAAAATGAAGAAGGGAGGAGAGTTTTCCCCCTTGGTCCTTGGCCTGTATATGCAGATAGTAGGTTCCCGTTCCGCTCCCTTGGGTCGTGGAGGTGGCATGGCCAAATGACCCGAGAGGGGTCGAGTTGGGGTTCGTATCCACGAGGAATCGGTAGGTACAGGGGGGCATGGTCCCCGAACATGACCAACTCCACGTTTTTGTTTTTTTTACCGTGGTGTCGTGGGCCAATCCATTGATGAGAGGATCGTCACTCGTCACTTCATAAAGGAGAAAATGTTGAGAGCAGTCTGAAAAAATCCCTCTTTGGGACCAACTTCTTCTGGCATAGAAACGGTGCTGGCCCGTGGTGAGAGTGGGCAGGAGAATGTCGATTGTTTGGGCGTCTGCTTTTTTTTCCATGAGAAGGTCGGAGCATTGGGCATCGGTGTAGATCTGGACGAGATCATCGGCCTTGAGCCCCGAGATGCGAATGGTTGGGGTTTTATTTTCGTGGGGACTCGATGCCGGGCTGACAAGAGAGAGATTCTCTATATCATCGAGTTTCTCCAGGCCATCCCATCCTCTTTTGATTTCGCTTCCTCCCATACCGGCCGTGGGGTTTTTACACCCCACGGTGATGAAAAGGACGGATAATAGGCAAATGCTCTGGTACATTTTTTCATCCGATCTTATTTCCATAAATTTATGTCAACTATTTCTTCGTGGTGGAATGAGGAGAAATTAAGGGTAAAAAACTCTATGTGGATGAGTTTTTTAAGATTTGGAGAGAAAAAAAAGGGGCCTTGAGATAAGGCCCCTTTTCGTTTTGAATCGCTCTTTGGGTTTTACTTACTGCAATTTCTTTTTGGTGGTCGTGCCCCCGGAAACGGTAGAGACTTCTCCCGTGTTCTCATCCACTTGCTCCGTGGCACCGGAGAGTCCGTGTATGGCCAAAACCTTTTGCCTAATCTCTTCCAAGATGTTCACGTTTTCTTTGAGGAAGGTCTTGGCATTTTCTCGGCCTTGACCAATCCTTTCGCTTTGATAGGAATACCAAGCCCCGGCCTTTTCCACGATCTTGTGAGAGACGGCCAAGTCGAGAAGATCTCCCTCTTGGGATATTCCATCTCCGTACATGATGTCGAACTCGATACTTTTAAAGGGAGGGGCCACTTTGTTTTTGACCACTTTGACCCTCGTGCGGTTGCCCACCACTTCATCCTTATCCTTGATGGCCCCGATGCGACGGATGTCCATGCGCACGGAGGAGTAGAATTTCAGAGCATTGCCTCCGGTGGTGGTTTCGGGATTGCCAAACACCACCCCGATTTTCATTCTGAGTTGGTTGATGAAGATAAGGGTGCAATTGGAGCGGGCGATGGAGCCCGTGAGTTTGCGCAGGGCCTGGGACATAAGTCTGGCCTGAAGCCCCATGTGGGAATCTCCCATATCCCCTTCCAATTCGGCCTTGGGAGTGAGGGCCGCCACGGAGTCCACGACGAGAAGATCTACGGCCCCTGAACGCACCAGCATATCGCTGATTTCCAAAGCCTGTTCCCCGCTATCCGGCTGGGAAATCAATGTGTTGGGGATATCCACCCCGAGCTTTTGGGCATAGGCCGTATCCAAAGCGTGCTCCGCATCCATAAAGGCCACGGTTCCTCCGGCCTTTTGGGTTTCCGCTGCGATATGGAGGGTGAGGGTGGTCTTACCGGAAGATTCGGGCCCATAGACTTCGATAATCCTTCCCTTGGGAACTCCTCCCACTCCCAAGGCCAAGTCCAGGCCCAGGCAGCTGGTTGAGATGGCCGGAATTTTCGTAAAGGGAGGGCCGTCCGAAAGTTTCATGATGGCGCCCTTGCCAAATTGTTTTTCGATGCCGGCCAAGGCCAAATCCAAAGCCTTTTGCTTGTTGGGGTTTGATGAAGAGGTCGTCGTTGCTTGAACCATTTTGGGGTCTCCTTTGTTATTTTCTCGTTGCTCTTTTCACTCTCTTTTAAAGAATAGATATTTATCCTAGCGGAAGAATCGGGTTTAATGAAGCAAATAATGGCCGGATTCGTTTTGACTAACTCCTTAAAATAAGGAGAGAGAATACGGGCTTTGATCTAAAAGAGAAGGGAGTGCCCCAAAAAACAGACGATACCAGCGTATATTCCTGCGACCACATCGTCCAAAATGGTGCCGATGCCGTGAGGGACGGAGCGGTCGAAGTAGGTAGCGGGCCAGACCTTAACGATATCGAAAAATCGAAAGAGGGCAAAGAGGATGAGAAGCCCGCCCCAATGGGCATGGGGACAAAAGAGAAAGGCCACGAACATTCCGATGACCTCATCGATCACGATCCAGCCGGGATCGTGAAGGCCCAGTCGCTTTTGGATCACTTGGGCGGTTAGCCCTGCGCCTACGACGGCAAGGACGAGAATGGGAATGAGGAGGGGGATGGGGGGATTGACCACGGCTACCCCATAGAGAAGGGGAACTGCGGCCAAGGAGGCCCAAGTGCCCGGAGCCTTGGGTAAAAAACCTATACCGAGGAAGGAAAGGAAGAGAATTTCCGGGGTAAGTGGGGTCTTGGGTCTTGGCATATTTAGCTTTTGGTTGTTTAACCCATCTTGGGCAGTATGCTATGGCCAAGAGAGGGAGTCAAGAATACTCTTGAGGGATTATATGAAGAGACCGGAATACGTCAGCCGCTATTTATTTGATTGGGATTTGCTCGAGGTGGCCTTGGAGGGGAAATCTTCTTTTGACTTAAAATCTTTTGTGGGCACTCTCAATAATTCGGAACAAATTCAACCTTTCCTTGAGGCCTATGGCTTCAATCAATCGGATCCGATTTTGAAGGCGGAAATTTTTGGAACGTTTCAAGAGGCCATTCAGTTTATCAAAAGGTATTTTTTAAAGGAGGGAAATGAAGAAGGACTCGATTTTAGCATTCCCCGTTCCTTTTCTTCCCTTACCGATGTGGCCGATTTATTCGGAATGGCCATCGGAGTTGGAGGCAACGATACCTACGAGGAGGGTTTATGGGCCCAAATCATCTTAAAGGTCATGCACACCATTTTGCACGTGGATAAGGATATCAGATACAATTATTTTTCTCAGATTCAACAACAGATTTTTGATCGATTTTATAAATACATCAGTCGGGATGGGGACGGGGCCCTCTATTTAGGGGATCAATCCAGTGTGGAAAAGATTAAATTGGCGGATTTTGAAACGAAATCAAAGAAGGCCAGAGACAGTACGATTATCAAGCTCTTGCACAAAGAGGAAAACGTCACCGAAGAAGTTTTTGATCGAATCGGAGTTCGATTCGTCACCCTTTCCAAACTCGATTGCCTAAGGGTGATCAGGTTCTTATATCAAAACAATGTCATCATCGTTCACAATATAAAACCATCTCGATCGAGAAACTCTCTCATCGATCTCGATTTTTTTAAGAGGGAACACTATCATATCTTGCGCATGGCTTTGAGAAATGATCTGAGCGAAGAGAGGTTCCATCAGGCCCTCAACCGGGAGATCAAGGAACCGGAAAAAGAGGACAAGGAGAATAATGTTCACTCCCGTAGTTCCTATAAGTCCATTCAATTTACCGGACGTCATCTCATCCGATACAGCAACCCCTTTGCCAATGAATTTATGAAGCTAAGATCGGAGACGAAAGAAACCCTTCAAGAGGGAGAGAACCCTTTGGCCCAAAAAATCATGAACTTGGATCACACCCTCATCACCAAAGAGGTACGATTTTTCTATCCTTTTGAAATCCAAATCGTCGATAAAGAGACTCAAAAAAATAATCTCGAAGGAGAGGCCGCTCATCAGGAATATAAAAAGGGCCAATTGAAATCGGCCATGCTTCGACTCTTTGGCTCGTTGATCGAATACAAAGAGATCTAAGAGCCTATCCCAAAACCACCTTCTATTGCAACCGGCTGCAATTGTGCCGGGCTTCGTCTTTAAGCAAAAAATGCCCTCAACGTGCCACAAGCACGCCTTCAGACATTTTTTGCTTT
>JAPONP010000158.1 GCA_026713835.1 Bacteriovoracales bacterium | reverse complement strand
TGTATGTTAAAATTAGATGACGATAACGGGGGAGAAACCCAATGTACGTTGGATGGACATTAGGCCTTGGCTAATTTCTGTAGCGTTGATGGTACTTCTCTTTCCTTAAAAAACGCCTGAGGTGACACATACGCCGGCGCCCGTAAGAAGAGTGGTACAATTTTGAAGAAAATTGAAATTCAAAAAACTCCAATTGTCTTTATCAGTAGAGGTCGTTCAATCATAAGATTTCTCTATGGTGAAATATATTTTTTTCTTGATGTAAGGCCCTCACTTTCAAATTTAAAAAGAGAAGGTTGAGTATTTTTCAATTTGGACATAACGTCTTTTTGGGAAAGAAGATTCCCGTTTTCATCAATATGTTTAAGATCAATATAGTATTTAGCCAGTGTCTCTCCAATGAGTTTGCTACGATGGCACTCCCAAGGCTTCATCTCACTACACATAATGATTAGGTTAATCTTTTTTTCATGTGCCACAAGAAGTCTCTTTATCCCACTTTCGTAAAAATCCCTCTCCTCAACTTTTTTATAGCTAACACGCCCATCAACATAGCACGTCGAATCTTGGGGAAGACCGCCCAGTGAATCGCCCATAAATACATAGCTAATATCATTCGATCTTAATAGCATCCGTAAGCGATCTTTTGAGAAGCTAGGATTGTACTTTGAATACGGTTTTGACCTCAAGTCGACAAGAAACTTGATTGAGTTTTCTTTCAGCAGATTAAGAAAGCTCTCAAAAGATCGATTGCCGTAACCAATACTTAAAATAGAATCGCCGGAAGCACAATCGATATTTCTATCCACGCTCATAATGATCTCATTATAAAAATAGTACCTTATTATTTCTTTTTTTCGCCATCAGTGAGTTCTTTATTATATCTAGTGCGTATATCGTCAAATGCTTTTTATACGTCAACATTGAGCTTCCCCCAAAAAATCGTACCATTTTCAATTCTGAGCGCATGGCGTTGTCCGAAACACAAGGAGGTGACCTTGGATTCTAAAAACTGGGAGCCTTGCTCCTTAAATCTCTCCGGTGCCCTCTTTCTTTTCGTCGCCAAAACAGAAAAGCCTGCAAGGTCTTCTTTTTTGATGCTAACGACCTTCTCCTCATTCACAAAAAACTAGAACGAGGACGTTTTATGTCCTTTGATAATCTTTCCAAAGCCATTGAACTTAATTCCAACACTAAAATCTATCACTGCACCGTAGGTGGTACAAACCCCAAAAAATTGGCGTACCACTTTGGGACGAACATTTTTGTTCCGGTCTTTCCGGGTTTCGGTTTGTTCTAGTCGGCTCATGAAAAACCGTGAAAAATGATGAAACAGAACCGAAATCAAAAAGGGGCAAGTATTTTAAATTATTCACAAAGGGCCTCTCTCTTCACAACATCGTGGGCCTTCTTGAAAAATTCAAGTGTGAGTTGGGGTTCGATCCAAAGGGAAATCATCCAAAGGATGATGGGGGTTTTCGGTTTGAGTAAAAATCGCATAATGCCTCCTTAATAAAATAAAACTATTCGTCAACAAATAGGAAAATAAAAATCCATGGCGAGGATAGAAAGTTCCAAAATGCCAAGACAATGGCCGTTCCGTTTTGGAACGACCACTCAGCTAAACGGACTTTTTCAGTAAAAACTCATTGATGATACTTTGATATCCAGTGCTTTTTTTCTTTGCTTCCCTTTTGGCCCAGGCCAAAACCTTAGGATGAAGCCTGATTGAGGTCGGTATATACTTTTCCTCTTCCAGTTTTGTCGGACGCCCCCTCACCCGACGTTTTTTCCCCGTCTTCTTTTCGATAGCCTTTTGAGCCGCCGAAACTTCTTTTGGGGAGACCCTTCGTGCCTTTTCAAATGGGAATTCTTTTGTAGTTTTCATAAGTCTCTCTCTCCTTTTTATTGGCCTTCCGAGCACTGATAATGCGATAAATACGACCGTAGAGTCGCTTCGTAAAAACAACAACGAGGATTCCACGATCGGCCTTTCCAATAATCCACTCTCGTTTCTCCATACGACTTGAGTGCCGATCATCTGGAGCAATCAAGGCAAAAGGATCATCAAAAACAGTGACTGCAAGGGGAAAGCTAATCCCATGTTTTTGAAAATTCTTTTTAGCCTTGCTCTCATCCCAATCAAACTTCATCTGATTTTTAGTATATACCAAAAATCATTTAATTTCAAGATTTTTATCCTTGAGCTTTGGAGTGTTCAAGACTGCTTGAGACGGCCAATCCCGTTCCACCTTGTTCCACCCAAAAGGTAAAATAGGGTCAAACAAGATCGAACAGAGTAAAAATCAAAAAAGGGCAAGTGCTCAGGGGTTACGCATCTAATTTTTGTTAATTTTCGATAGTTTACGGCCCTGCGCCAAGGCCTAACAGCAAAAAACTGATAGATTTTTACTCATTAACCATATAGTGAGGGGGAGAAAATGAGTAAAGA
>JAPONP010000157.1 GCA_026713835.1 Bacteriovoracales bacterium | reverse complement strand
TGATCCGCACCTCTCCTTCAATACTCAAATCATACACCGGTCTAAGCCCTCGTTCTTCGGAAAGCCTATTGGCAAACTCCATTATCCTTCGCACATCCCCTTGTTTGAAAGGCTCATTTCCCATAAGCCTTTCCCACTGCCTCTGAGTTATCTGAAAAGATTCATTTTCGCTCATCGGGACTTTCCCACTGCCTGGGGTAGTCTTACTCATCCCGCCTTCTATGCCTTTTATGGCATCTATTACTTGACGCTCATCAAGATTCAGCACTCCACTTTCTCTCAAGACCTTAATATAATCATCAACACTACTTCCACTGGAATCACCTGTCTTCATTGGGTGGTAGCCCACTCCTCCTAGTTCTCTAACCACTTAATTTTTTCTTTTTTCAACGCTCAGGGTCTTGGCCTTTATGAAATTTTTTGCCATCTTTTTTGTATGGCGATTTTTAAAATGAGCGACGAAGACAGAAAAAAGCTGAACCAATTTATCCGTTCCGGGCCGAAAGGACATGAAAATGTCAGAGCGATCACTTTGCTTTTTCGGGACAAAGGACAAACAAGGGTCGAAACCGCTGCGACTTTAGACCTGACTCCTCAAACGGTAACAAATACTTGCCAAAACTATGATAATTTTGGCCTAGAAAGAACTTTGAAAGACGATCCTCGTCCGGGGCCACCACTTAAGTTTCATGAACGGGTGAAAGCAAAGATAGTGGCCCTGGTTTGCTCTGATCCTCCAGAGGGGTTCGATCGCTGGACTTTGGAACTCATTAGAGAAGAATCGATAGAAAAAGATATAGTAGATTCTATTTCCAAGGAAAAAATTAGAATTATATTGAAGGAGTTTTACCTGAAGCCCTGGCAACAAAAAATGTGGTGTATCCCAAGAGTAGATAAAGAATATATAGAAAGAATGGAAAAAATTTTAGATTTGTATGAGAAGGGGGATACGAAGGAGAAACCCCTTATTTGCCTAGACGAAAAAATGCTTCAGCTAAGTGAAGATTCTAGAGAAGCGACTCTGATAGCGCCGGGAGAGGTCAAAAAGATGGATTATGAATATAGAAGGAATGGTACGGCAAACGTGTTTTTTGCATTGGAGCCCTTCGGTGGTCATTATACTGCAAAAGTGACAGATCGACGGACAAAAAAAGATTTCGCCATTTTTTTGAAAGAGTTATCAAAAAAATACGATTCCGCACAATCGATAAGTTTGGTGATGGACAATTTGAATACCCATAACAAATCTTCCTTAGAAGAAACTTTTGGAAGAGAGGAAGGCGAGAAAATATGGAAGAGGTTTAAAATTTATTATACCCCAAAACACGCCAGTTGGCTTAATATGGCAGAGATAGCGATTGGGATGTATTCAAGGCAATGTTTAGGAAGAACCAGAATCCCCGATATGAAGACCTTGAAAAGAAAAACTGAATCTTGGGAAAGGTATGTGAACGAAAAGGGTCTAACGATAAATTGGACTTTCACCAAAAACATAGCTCGAGAAAAAATGGACTACGGATAAAGACAAAAATTTAAGTGGTTAGAGTACTAGGACTCTCGTGCCTCTTTTGTTCCAAAAGGCTCGAAGACTGTGAGAAGAAAAAATCCCCTTTGAGTTAGCCTGTTCAAGACTAAAGATTCCCTCTCACAAGTTTAAACAAGAAAGGACTATTAGAATCCACAATCCCAT
>JAPONP010000156.1 GCA_026713835.1 Bacteriovoracales bacterium | reverse complement strand
GACACTTTTTTGGAGGTGCTTGGTGGCCGATTCACTTTCGGGGATATCCTCAAAAATCAGCCGAAAGACATCTTCTTTTTTAAACTCCCGGAGCGGTTTTTCTCGCCAGGATTTGGGAAGCCTCCCCTTGAGAGGGCCGTCGTAGCAGAGGACGGTTCCCTCCAAAAGGGTGAGTCTCATGCGACGAAGGCACTCCTCGTGCCACCTCTCCCAAGTGAGGGTGTGGGACTCTTTGGATAGGGCCTCCACTTCCTTGCGAAGGCGGTATTCTATTTTATCGGCAATCTGCTTGGAGGCAACTCGCCTTCCGTGTCGGTCAAATTTTGCCTTTCGGCGAAGGCGTTTCCCGTCGGCACTACGTCTGGAAATAGAAATTTCGTAGAAGTTTTTTCCCTCAAAGGAATAGATTTTTTGAGACATGGAGACTCCTTTTTTTATTTACGCTTAAAGATTTTTTTCTATGGTCATAGCAGTTCCGTTTGGACTTGAGAGGTCTTTTTTTGTGAACGGCCGCATCTTTTTTCCCAAAAAGTTTTCAAAATGAACGGCCGTGTCGGTCTTTTTTTCTTGTCGGAGCGGGCGTGGGACTTGTAAGTTCGGCCGTCAACAAGGAGGCATACCATGGCAAAGTTTAAACACCTGAACAAATCAAAACTTGATTATGTGACGGAGAGATTATGCGACATTGAGGGCTCTCTCGATGGTTTGGGAGCGTTGTTTTTAGATCAGGGAGGGCATCACTGTCCGAGTTCCAATGAGCTTTTTGGGTTAGGACTGTTGATTAAAGGACAGGCAAGGGAGCTTTCCATTTTGGGCGATATCCTCCAATGTGGGCATGACAGCAGGGCCGTTACCGAGAACTGGAAAAAAGATCGTTGAAAGTAAAAAAATCACCCCTACCCCTATATAGTCTCTTCTTTACGAGAAGGTGATTGTTGCCGTTTCCTCCCTCTTTTCGATGATTTGGAACGGCCGTCGGTGGCGCAGCGGCCGTTGACTGGGGTTCATCGGAACAAACACCCCATGCGTCTCTAGGGCGTCAGGATACGGTGATGCTCCACCCCCCGACACTTGAAGTGAAGCTCAAGGCCTTGCGTCCTGAAAAAAGCTCATCTAGCGTTGTAAAAAAAACCTTGCCCCTTTTGCCTCGATGATGTCTTTTCTCCACCTCGCACACCTTTTTTAAAATCTTTTTGTCCCGGCAGATATAGAAAACGCCGTCGATATCATACTCCAGATAATAGCTTCCAAAAAGGAGGTTGTAGCGATGTCTGTATTTTAAGCTATGTTCGTACTCCAAGGCCATTCGATAGGTCTGATCGTTTTTTTCCCATAAAACCGTGGCATCGGAACGTATTTTTTTTGAGGTTTCAAATATCCCTTTGCTCCTAAAATAACCTAAAGCGGCCATGGTATTTTCCGTAAGGTAGTCTTTGACCTGCCCCTTTTGCATAAAAAGATGGCGAATATCGTTGAGGATAAGGTCGTGTTCGACGGAATTGCTCATGGCCTGTTTGACGATGCCGTCAGTGCCTTTATCAAAAATAAATTTGCCAAGCCCTCGCTTTGACAAGCTATAGACCGAGACGGCCCGTTGCCCGTCAAAGTGAAATCCCCTGGAGAGGTATTTCATAGACAAGAGTTTTTTGAGCCGTCGATAGATGACGGTTTTTGTCACCCCCCGATAAATATCTCGTCCAACTTGGGCCGCCGTGGCCACTTTAACTTCGTGGAGATAGCTAAAGAGATCCCTGTCCCTTTGGGTGAGGACGAGGGTTCTTTTCCTTTTTCTTCGATGGGAACGAGGCCAGACAATTTGAAAAACTCTTTCAGTCCTCGAATTGGGAAACGCCGGATATGTCGATTCTCTTCGTCAATAGATGGGATGAGGGCCTGCAAAGGGAATTGCTCGAACGCCACCTGGAAGGGCATCGCCGCTCATCCGGCGCCTGGTGCCTTCTTCGCCCCTTCTACACCTCTTGGGAGGACTTTTGCAAGGCCTCAGTCATGACGACTTGGAGTGAATCCCTAGACCTTGAAGGTTATCTCATGGGAGAAGGGGAGCGAATGGACATGAAACAAAGGGAAATGCAACGAACGCAAGAGAAAGAGACGGAAACGGAGGAAAAGGAAAAAAGGATGAGCGAGAAAGAGGACATTGATTCCGAAGACTTTTTCTTAGCGCTTCTCATTTTCATGACTTTATTTTTTGCTCTCATCGGACTTTTTCAAATTTTTAAATGGATATTTTTATGAG
>JAPONP010000155.1 GCA_026713835.1 Bacteriovoracales bacterium | reverse complement strand
TTGGAACTCTTCTTTTTTGATTTGAGAATTGAAGTCCCTATATCGAGTCAGCCTTTTCCAGTTTTCCAGGGCGATTTGCTTTTCGGCAACATTCATCTCTCGCACACTTCCAAACGGAAGTCCCTTGAGCTTGTCCTTGGTCTGCTGATAAGACTTTTTCATGGGTAACATTAAGATTTTGCCACTTTTTGCCTTATTTTGCCACCCTATATAATATGGAAAAATTGTTGCACTTTACGTCCCAACCTCTTGCTATCGTTAGGCTTCTCCAAGAAATGTAGTGTTTTGGGGAGAATTAGTTTATTTAAATTTTGCCGCTAATTCTTCGGGAATATCGCTTTCGGATAGATTGAGCCCCCCTATCTGATAGAACAATTTTCCGAAGGCGAGGGCCAAGTCAGAGGCCAACCCGGAAATGAGCTTGGGATCATTGGACGCTTTGTGATTGACTTTAATTTGAATACCTTTTTCGGCCTTGAAAACCCGTAGTAAGCTGGCATCTCCTTCCAATTCGGCCGAAGAGTTTTCGTCCCCATGGCCACAGAGAAAGCCCGTTGTGAACTCACTGTAAACGTCTTGGAACTCTTCTTTTTTGATTTGAGAATTGAAGTCCCTATATCGGGTCAACCTCTTCCAGTTTTCCAGGGCAATTTGCTTCTCGGCAACATTCATCTCTCGCACACTTCCAAACGGAAGTCCCTTGAGCTTGTCCTTGGTCTGTTGATAGGATTTCTTCATCGGTAAAAATTACAATTTTGCCATTTTCTGCTTTATTTTGCCCCTCTTTGCTGTATTTTGCCACTGCATAGCTGTTTTTGGAAGAGTTACCTTCCCCCCCAAATTGTACGAAAAGAAAAAGGCCTTTGCCAAATGAAATGCTCTCCCCGGCCCTTCAAAGGGATTGAAAAGGAGGAAAAGATGCCCGAACAGACGAAAGCATCCCGAATTATCAGGTCTTTAGCCAATGCCTTTGCCCATGAGTTGGGAAATGCCATCGTCCCCTTGTGCCACCAATGCGAAAAGATAGAAAAAGGGAAAAGGCTAGGTAACAAAGAAATGGGGGTTATTCTCAAAGCCTCCAAGAGAATTGAAGAAGTCCTCATCAAGTTTCGCTCTTCGGATAATCTGGCATTACTTGAAAAAAATATGGCCCATAACTCTCCTCAGAGATGGGCCGAAGGCCTACCTCCTTATCCAACGAAACGATAATCGACTTTTAGTTGCGAGGAGGGATCATCGGCCCCACTCCGTACATGGCAGAACCCGGTTTAGGCGATGTTGGGGGATCAGCCCATAGACGTTCGGCATGACGGCTACCCATGAGGGCCCTCGTCGTCTCGATGAGCGGAGGAAGCCCCCGAGTCACCTTTTCTAGGGCGTAGGGCCTCTCTCTTTACAACATCGTGGGCCTTCTTGAAAAATTCAAGTGTGAGTTGGGGTTCGATCCAAAGGGAATCATCCAAAGAATAATGGGGGTTTTCGGTTTGAGTAAAAATCGCATAATGCCTGTACGTTGGGCCTTCGCCACGGGTAAAAAAATTTTCATCTCTTTTTCGTCTGCGATAGCTCAGATTTAGCCCATAAAAAATGATGGCATTTCATCCCAAGTACGACCTTCAAGGAGCCGTCCTGTCTTATGTTTTCTAATACCACCCCACTGTTTAAAAAAGAAGGGAACGCCTTTCTTAACGCATTGATTTTTAATATTCGTAACCCAGCCTGATTTCATCGGACGAGCATTTGGCCCCGATTCTCCTCCAACGATCACCCAATCAATTCCCTTTAACTTTAATCTCGAAAGAGGGCCGATTAAAGGTTCAAGTGATAAAAATTTTACTTGAGCTTTTGTATTAAGAAGGTGATCGATACGGTTCTTATAATTTTTATCTTCTACACTAACCCCCATCCAAATATTATTAGTCCATATAACTTTGTCTGAAACTTCTTCCAATCTCTTTGCTCTCTTGGTTAAAATTTGAAATTGGTGTTGTGGGCACTCATTCATTATCTCAAAAACTTTTTTTATAAAAGACAGAGGGACATCCTTATGAAAGAGATCGCTCATTGAGTTAACAAAAATGACCCTTGGCTTTTTCCATTTCAAGGGGATCGATAATGCATGATCGTGAATTGTTAACCTAAATGCATTTCGATAGTTATATTGCCCCATTTTATAGAGACGATTAGACATCCTCTCCGCATAGCAGTTCTTGCACCCCCGGCTAATTTTATTACAACCCGTAAGTGGGTTCCAGGTTGCCTGTGTCCATTCAATGCTTGATGTTGTTGACATTTTAAACTCCCTTTAAAATATGCTGAGCTATCCTCAAGGCAATCTTCCTTCCTGTTCCTTTGTTAGAAACGGCAAAATACAAATAAAACATGGTGCTTCCAGTTGAATTTTTTAGCTGCAAGGGATTACTTGCAACGCCTGCAAAGATTTTTTGCAGGCGTTCTAAGTAAAACTGCTTTATCTCTTCAAAATTTGCAGTTTTTTCTAATTCACTGTTGCCGTTAAAAAGAGAAAGTTGTGGATTTGGTTGATAAAATGATTTTTCCCAGTCATCTATTCCGAATAAATTATTTAATTTAGTTTTGAATCCATCCGGTATTTGCTCACCTTTTTTAAAGAGGAATCTGTTAACGGCCATTGCGGGAAACAATAACCACAAATCAATAGCGCAGGTCTTTGCAATTGCTATAAGTGTGTCCCATTTTAATTCCATTGCAAATGGATCAAGAAAGAATACTGCTCGAAACTCTTTCCAATCTATTTCATCGCATATTTTTGGAATACGATCGTTTGCATCTTCATTAAACATTTGAATATTCAGACCACTACTCTTCATGCATACATCTTCAAGCTGTTGAAATTTATCTTGATCTTTTTCAATAAAGATATATCGATCAAAGTGATGGGCCAAGGCCCTTGGCACGGAGCCTTTTAAAAATGCCTTAACATCTTCTACCTCTTCTTTTCGATAGCCTGTTCCTGCAAATGCATCAATGTATAATAATTTGAATGGTTGATTTTTCATAACCATCTTGTAGGCAGCAAGATAGTTATCGAGACAGGCGAGTTTTTGTTCAGTCCATTTCCCACCAAAATCTTGTGCCATATTCAAACACTCCTTCTATTAACAATTATCTTCTATTTTAGAGGAACTGCTGCAAGCTGGCACTGAAAAGAAGAAGCGGTTATGAGGCAGGCGTTGGCGCGACGCACCTTGGCCTCATCTGCCAAACGATGACAGTCGTTATCTGTTCCGGTTTGTTCCGGTCAATGCATGAAAAATGCTGAAATACAATGAAAAGAAACCGAAATCAAAAAGGGTAAGTGTTTAAAATTGTTCACAAGTTATTAAAATCAAAAAGAAAAATTGGGCCCTGTTCTTCCGAGCGGGATCGAACCGCCGACCTCTACACTGCCAGTGTAGCGCTCTCCCAGCTGAGCTACGGGCCCTAGAAAACGTCAATATACCAATAAAATTAAATGTTTACAAGGGCAAGCAATCGGTAAAAGCAGGGGTTACGCATCTAATTGCTGCCCCCTCCCAGCAAAACCGTGAGCAAAAACTCTTCGTCCCAACCCGCTAGATTCTGTTTCCTTTTTATCG
>JAPONP010000154.1 GCA_026713835.1 Bacteriovoracales bacterium | reverse complement strand
TGATAAAAATGACGCCGTTGTCAAATACGTCTTGGGCGAACAGACTGAACACATCTTTGCCTCTCGATACAAATTGGAACTCCCCGACGAGGAAACGCTCCGCAAGGAATTGGCACGTGAACGTGAACTTTTGGAGAATAAACGAATTTGATATTTCTTTTGATTGACACAAGTTCGTAATTGTCTATAGTAAAGAAATAGCAGGAACACTTTGGCATCTAAATCGCCGGCCTCTGTTGTCAATGTTGAAACCGATGAGACGCATTAGTAATTACAATTACTTAGATTTACTCTCTGGATAGTGCAATTCAACAAAAGGAGTAAATTTGATGGAAACAATCACGCTGTCAATTGATAGGTTCGACAATCAAGTTGAGTCAAAAAAAGAGAAGGACGGGACGGTGAAGCCTCAAGTTTTTGCGGAGACAATCACAAAATTCGTTCTCGAAAAAAAATACACTGTCAAAGCTGTTGAGAATCCCAATGATCCGCCTGATTTGATATTTGAGAAGGATGGAAAGTGCATTGGTGTGGAAGTGATATGTTTGTATGATCAAATCAAAATTGGCAATGATAAAATTTCAGAAAAGGGGCTTAAGAAAGAAGTTGAAATAGGTATTGTAAATCGAGTTCATGCCCGTCTTATACAGGACGATTCTATTGTTTATCCTGACGAAAAACGATTCAGGATAAATCCCGACATTCATGCGATCAAATTTGGCGAAATTGATTGTCATGAGGATTTCAAAGGGATGAAAGATGAAATCGTTTCTTTGTTATATGAGAAGGTGAAAGACTACTTTGCAGTAAAGGGTTATCTGTCTAATCCTTATGGATGGTCTTTTCGGTTGATAGCCAGAAAAGGACTTGTAATTCCCTTTGTAATTTATCCTGTTCCAGATAAAGAATGTAGCAAGGAAGATGTTTTTATAGAATATACCGATTGGGATTTCGGTGGGGGAAGGATCGGTGACGGCACGTTAGAATTTAAGGGACCCATTAAGGAAAAAGCCCAAAAAATTAATGCCAAAAAAGCTGAAGCTGAAACGTGGCCCTATAATGAGTTATGGCTTTATATCCAGGATAGAAAAGATGAAACAAGAGATAGGTCGGCAGGATGGTTCTCGTTTTTTCTTTCTACTCCCCGTAGTAAAAGAAAAAATAGGAAAAATAATCTTCGGTGGCAAAAAGAGTTATCTCAAGAACAACTGAACCATCCATTCTCAAAGGTCGTTGTATTCAATAATCTTCAGTCTCCCGATCGTAACGATGAGAAAACAAGCATTACTGTAAATGAACTCACTATTTACGACAAAGAAGTTGCCATATTTGATCCGAAAGATTTTTGGAGTGAAGAAAAATTGCTTGAAATATCTTCCGATGAGTTGAGAGAAATTTTGTCTAAAGAAAAATATAGGAGTGTAAAAGTTCAAGATCATCTTGAAATTATTGGTGATAGGCTCCTGGATTTTATGAAAGACGACAAGGCAATAGACCCTTATTCCCTAAAAAAAATAAATAAAATTGCAAAGTATATGTTGGCAAGATTAGAAGACCTAGAAGATGAAAGTTTCTTCGCTAATCACAATACAACATTTTGTAATCCTTTTGTTGTGCCATTCTTCGAAACGCCATCTGTTCGTAGGGATACTTGTAGTTCTTTAGTCCACAGCGCAAGTCGGTGGCAAGAGTTAGAAAAAAATACATCGTCGGGAATTCCAAAGGCCGAATATCTGTCTCTATTTTCAGAAGCGATCAAGTCGGGGTCGAAAAACAAAAAAATCGCTTTGTCCTATTTTTTAGAGAATTTTGGTTTTATACATCATTTTGATGAAACGTGGGCAGAAAAAAACCTGGTGGAATACTTTGGCAAGAAGAATGCACTACACGAATTTGCGTGGACTTGCTATCTCGGAGGGCGTATTGACGGGAAGTATGTGCCTGAATTTTTGCATGAAAATTTTTTAGAAGTAGCGAAGAATCTGAATGAGTACGAAGTGCGTTTTCAAGCCAAGTTTCTTCGTTCATTTGTTTTCAATCTTTGCCTTAATTCTAATGTTGATGATCCCGAATTTTGGCTCTCTAATCTCTTCCAGCACCAGGATAATGCAAAAATGAGAAAAGAATTTTGTCAAGAGGTTGAGATATTATTATTGCAAATAAGGAAAGAGGACCAAAAAGATATATTGGAAGATTGTTGGAAGGGCTGGATAAAAAAATACTGGCAAGACAGATTGGCTTCAGGAGATATTGATGATGGTGAGGGAAAAGAGATATTCAACTGGGTTTTTGCTGTCAAGAACGCCAAAGCGATTTCTATGGCTTTGAAAATGAAGCCTTATGCTCCAAAGGATACCCTGAGATGGAATCAGTTAGATGACAAATTCATTGCCGAGTATCCAAAAGACGTGGCGGATTTGTTTTTGAAGGTATATGAATCGGACTTTATTCACGAAATGCGTCGTGATTTAGCTTACAACTGGATTATCAATGAAGTCCAAGAAATCATTGATCGTCTCTTGACCTACAATCAAGAAAGGGAAAAAGAGCTTGGCCAGGTTCGAAAAGAACTCTCAAAAGTCTGATTCTGAAATAATTGACGACTCAGAGGCTTTGTATTACAGAGCGGGAGCTTCTTTCGAGCTTTTTCTTCACGGAATCAAAGCCGCTGTTCCTCATCGGGAAAAACATCAACAAAAATATATCGGTTTGTTGGATATTAC
>JAPONP010000153.1 GCA_026713835.1 Bacteriovoracales bacterium | reverse complement strand
TAAAGGCAAGGTAACTGTTCTCCACCCGGATAAGATTGGTAGGAGGCAACGAGGAGCGACCGAGGCGTGCTTCCTGCACGTCGCAGGGAAGCGACGAGGCAGTCGACTGCCAAGATTGCCGGGGGGTGAGCAGTTACCTAAGCCGAGCAATTTACTTGGTCAAAGGGACGAGTCCTTGAGGGGGAAAATCCATTTCTCTTGGGAATTTTGCCCACCGGGATTACAATAGAGGAAGAGAAGAGACGATTTTTCAAAAGGGGGGAAAAGAACCATGGGTTCGCTCAATGCTCTTATGATCGTCTGTTCTTTTGTCGGGGCCTTTAAGGCCCTCTCTATGGAGGAGGTTCGCATCCAAAAAGTCAGCAGTTTAAAGGAAGCGGTGTTGATCGATCGAGGGTCCCGGGACGGTATCGAGGCGGGGATGAGGGCCTTTTTTTTAGAGCGCTCCGACCCCACGCCCCCTTTGGTCACAAAGCCTAATCCAAAGCCTAACCCAAGGCTTAAAAAGGCTCAGGCCCGGGCCGTTAAGATTTTTGAGAAGGGGAGCGTGTGGTTTTTTCCCAAGGGGGCCCCGGAGTTTGAATTGGAACCCGGAATGAATCTTGGGTTTTTGACGGAACAAAAGGCCCTTCGGGGATGGATCCCGCCAAGGATCGTTCGCCATGTGCGAGTGTCATTTCCGGGGGAAGGCAGGGAGACCATGAAAAGAGGGCACGGGTATATGGAGATTCCCTTCCCCAAAAGAGAAAGAGAAGGGGAACCAAAGAGGAGGCGGGAAAAGCATCTTCTGGAAACCGCTCAGTGGTCTTTGGAGAAAGGGGGAGAGGTCTTTGTCATGGAAGCGGAGAAGCAGGGAGCGACCACGGAGAGAATTGAAGAGTGGGCCCGTCGAGAGAGGCATTTGGAGATGGCCCAATACCTTTCGATTCCCAAGGAAAGGGAGAAAGGGGAGGAGAGGAAATGACAAAAATTTGTAACTGTTCACCCATTTGGCGATCTTGGCAGTCGTCTGCCTCATCTCTCCCTGCGGCGTACTTTGAGTACGCCTCAGTCGCTCTTCGTTGTCTCCTACCAATCTCATCCAAATGGGCGGCAGTTACCTTGCCTTTGTTCAGATTTTTTTTAGGGGGGCGAGCAATGATAAAAATTTTGGGACTATGGGCCTTGACCCTAAGCTTCGGCGTTTGGGCCTTGGATCTCGATGAGAAATTGACCCTTAGAATCCTCAAGCATAGCAAGACGAAAAAGACGGTTTTGATCAATAGGGGTCTTGAGGACGGGCTCAATGTGGGAGATCATGCCAAGTTTTACGTCACTTCGGGGATGATCGCTCGCGGGGTCGTGGTCAAAACCTCCCCGGCCCGATCGATTTGGTCTCTCTATCGCCTCATCGATCCCACCTTCTTGGAAAAGGACAAGGTGATGAATCTCAAAATTGCCTCTCCGGTCAAAATTTCTCCCGATTCGTCCAAGATGATCATGGTGGAGCCCGTGGCGGTTCCGGGAGAGGATATTCCCATCGCCTCCGAGGCGGAGTTTTTGGAGGCGGCCGACGGGGATATCCAAGAGGATGAAAGGCGGGAACAACTCCAAGAATTGCAAGAGGAAGGGGTGGGCGATGAGGAGTTTTTTGGAGAGGCCGGGACCCAAGGGGGGGGGGCCGACGCCTCCTTTTCCTCTTCGCCTTCGCCCTATAAGCGTTCAGCCGGGATACCGATGAAGGGGCGGGCCTGGGAGATCATGGCCTATGGAAATACCAATCTTTTGAGTGGAAAAATTGAAAGTGCCAACAAGACGGATTCTAAGGTGGGAAGTGGTTCCATGGGTGGTTTGAACCTCACCTTGGCCCTGGAAAAGGCCCTCTCTTCCAAATTTTTTCTTCGAGGTCTTGTGAGTTTTGAAATCAATGAGGCCATCGGTGTGGATGCCCATAATTTGAGTTCCCATTTTTTGGGTTTTGGGGGGGCCCTCGGCTATAGTTTTGCCAAAGGTCATTCCCCTCGGGCCGCAAGACCCCTCACCTACGCCATCTTTGGCTTTGGCTTTGGGTCCTCAAAGGATATTTCAAAGCTAAAAGGCCAAAATGCAGTCTCCGAAAACTTCAAAGGTGACGGGACTTTCCTTTACGGAGGTTTTGGACTCAAGCATCGCCTCAATCCTTGGGGTCTTTTGGTTCAACTCGACTTTTATCGGCGTCTCGAAACCTATCTCATCGACAACATAAAAAAGAACAAGGTCTTGATAGGGCCTCGTCTTCTCGTGGGAGCGACCTACACTTTTTAGGTCACGGCCCATCTCTTTTTTTCATTTTCATGTTGCAACTTCATGGATGAGGTTTGCAACGTGGCGTCCACGTCGCATCGTCAATACGGTTTTGAAAACTTTGGCGAGGGCATCTTGCCGCCCCGGGGCCCTCAATAGATCCAAAGGGGCGGAATGGATTGTGCCTATGCTTTTTGTTGGAATGGGATACGTGTCGAAAATCATAAGAGTTGCACTGGCAATGTGAATCAGCGCCGTTTTGTTCACGGAGCCTTGCTCCGTTACGGCGAGGGTCTTTGAGAGCGCTATAGAGTTTGTTCCGCTCTATAGACATTCGGTTTTTAAAATCGCTGCTTCTTTTTTAGAATTATCAATGTTGCCGAACAATCTTTAAGGAATAAATGAAGTTTGCAACGTGCCGTCCATGTCGCATTGTCAATAGAGGCCGTTACTTTTTAGAGGTGATTTGAAAAGTGCCGAACACCCGAAGTGGGCATCCGGCACTTTTATTGAGATCGAACGAGTCGTTTCGTTTAAAATCGGTATTTAAAAGAACCGTGAAGGGCATAGGCGTTGGCACTAAACTTCCCTTCGGCCCTTTGTATTCCCGTCATTTCAGAGGTTTGGCCGTCTCCGGAAGCCATGGAGTATTCCAAGCCTAAATCCATGGCGTATTTGCCCTCTCCCAGTTCTTTACCCACACCGGCCGTGAGGGTATGCCCCGTTCCGGGAGGGGTGCGGGTGGCCCTCGCATGGTCTTCGGGAGTCACGGCGGTGGTCACGACGTAGCCGACCCGGTAGGTGAGGTCACGCCAAGGAAGGGAGTCTTCGTAACCGAGTTTGAGACTCCACTGATCCTTCCAGTTTTGGGTCACCGTGGGAGGAGGTTGGGGCCCTCCTAGAAGCGCAGGAAACGCAATATCGTCCCCTGTTGCGGTGATCTTTTCGTTTTCGGAATAGGCCGTGTAGGTGGTTTCCTGAAAGAAGGTTCCTCCGTTGGATTTTTTATAGAAAAATCCCACGGAGGCCTGGAGGGGCAATGCACTCTCCAGGGTGAGATCTCCCCCGGGGGCGGGGATGTCAGTGGTACCGCTGCTGAGAGCACCTTCGGACTGGCCTTCCAATTTAAAGCCTACGGAATTGCGCAAGGAGAGCCCGGTTCCCCACCTTTTATCATCGCTCATGTATTGGGCGCCGATGCGAAAGCCCGAGTGTTGGGTGTCCTTGAGGTCTTTAAAGCCCACGGTGAGGACGTTGTTCCCTCCGGCCAAGGCATTGGACGCTTGGATTTCGGCCGAAACGTCTAACATTCTCCAGGAAACCCCGAAGGAGAGGTTTTCGGAATGGGCCCAACTCAGCCCCAAAGAGGCCTCCACAATTTTCAAGTCGGACTCGATTTTAGGCCTGGTCACGTCGTCGTTGAATTTAACGTTTTCATAGGTGACGTTTGTTCCTCCCACGCCATAGAAGCCGACACCCAGGGAAAAATCCTTTCCCATGACGTTGAGGCCCTGCTTATACAAAAGCCCCATCATAGGTGAAAGGGCCCTTTCGCTGGTTTCGCTTTGTCCCTCAGTGGGGGTATTGGGCCCTTCAAATGTACTCCATGTGGGAGAGAGGTTGACCGATAATTCCCTGCTAGGCCCATGGATCAGGCCGGCGGGATTAAAATAGAGGGCATCGGCTCCACTTGCGGCAGCACCGGCTGCTCCTCCTAGAGATGACCATTGGCCCGACCAGCCCACGGCTTTTTCATAGCCTCCGGCAAAGGATTTCAACCCCGTCCCCCCTAGGGTGAGGGCCAAAAAGAGAAGAGATAATTTCATCATGTGAGTCCTCCTGTTTAGTTTTCGATTTCATTAGAAATTAGAACATAGGATTTTAGATAATAAAAGCTAAATAAAAAGGTAACTGCTCACCCATTTGGCGATCTTGGCAGTCGTCTGCCTCATCACTCCCTGCGGCGTACTTAAAGTACGCCTCAGTCGTTCTTCGTTGTCTCCCACCAATCTCATCCAAATGGATGGCAGTTACATTGCCTTTATTACAGTTTTTGCTAGAGGTGCGAGCAGTTACATAAAAAGTGGGGTAACGGGTGTTTTGGCCTGATCTTGCGCGGGAGAGAGGAGGTCATCGAAGATGGGTCTTCCCTTGTCATGGCCCAAAACGTGGATGACTTGAGCGATTTGTCTGGCCTCTATGTGGATGGTGATGTCAATGTTTTGACAGAGAAGGGACATGGTGACCTCATGGGAGAGGGTGGAGGGCCCGTAGAGTTGGAAGAGAAGGGCCAAGCGATGGAGGGCCTCTTGGGCCGAATTGGCATGGACCGTGGAAAGAAGCCCTCCGTGACCGCAGTTCAAGGCCAAAAGAAGGGGAACGATTTCCTTTGAGCGAATCTCTCCAAGGACGATTCTTTCCGGGCGCATTCTCATGGCATAGGTGAGGTATTGCTCCATGGCGTATTGGGGATGCTCCTTGGCGATAAGGGAGGTGACCCAAGGGAAGTCATGTTGGAGTTCATGGGTATCTTCAACGGTGATGATATGGTGTCTTTTTTTGGCACAGTGATGGAAGAGGGTTTTGAGCAAAGAGGTCTTTCCACTTCCGGTGGCCCCACTGACGAGGATATTCTTTTTTTGATCCACGGCTTCCAGGAGAAAACCCACATCCCTTTTGGAGAAATCCTCGAGGGGAAAAAAGGAGGCGGGCAGAATGCGAAAGAAGGCCTTGTGAAAGGGGGTCGGCAGGGCCTCTTGGTGGATAAAGCTCCCTCGAATGTTAACCTTGGAGAAGGGGAGCATAAAGGAGGCAAAGGGGCGACCGAGATTGAAGGGGATGCCCTCTTTGAGGCAAAGATAGCTCACCACCCAGTTCCAGAGCCCTTCGTCCAAATCCATATCCGTGAGCTTTTGTTCAAAAGAGGTCACGATCTCCGATTGCCGGGGGTGGTGGATGATGATTTCCTCAAGGCCTTCGATTTTGAGATAATCCTTTAAAAAACCCAAACCAAAAGTTTGCCCAAACCAATCGTCTTCTATGTGGACGATCTCTCCTTGTTTGAGGGCCTGGAGGAAGATCTTTTTCCTTTCCTCTTCCCCCCCTTCATCCCCATTCCCATTCCCGTTTCCCTTCCCTCCCTCTCGTTCCAAAAAGGCCCTGCGGATCATGGGGCCCTCTCCACCTTCATATAAGCGATGATTTTTTTAAAATGTCGCCCCTTCCCCGATGAGGTAAAAAGGCGCCCTATAAGGGGGAGGGCACGGGCCCAGGGAAGAGAGCCCTTTTGGTTTTGAACGGTCTGCAATCCAATCTGAAAAATCTCTTGGGCCTTTCCCAGGTGCAACCGACTGACGGAGCGATTGAGACCTCCTTTGATATGCCCTTTGGGGCCCGGACGCTTGACTTCCGTGAGGTAGTGGACTTCCACCAGATGTCCGTGGGGACGAAGGGTCATCTTGAGGCGGATGCCGGCAAATTTCCAATTCACGGCTTCCTTTCCGTCTTTTCCCTTGGAGGGATAGGGGACGTCGGCCCCCATCTCCACCGTGGATTCTTTGTAGGGAACGGCCAAAACTTCGGGCCAGGCCAATGTGGAAACCTTGATATGGTTTTCCTTGAGGACGACTCCGTTTTGGGCCACGAAGGCCTTGATACCCCGGTCGAAAAGTTCCTCGGAAGAGACCCGAAGTCCATCCAGCCCCAAAGAGATTTCTTTCCCGTCGGTTCTTTCCAATTGAAAGATGAGGAGGCGGATGCGGTAGTTTTGGGCCGCTTTCCCAAGGGATTTGGCCACCAAACGAATAAAATAGTCCCGCTTGAGCTTTTTGGCGATTTCTTGGGAGAGGGAGTCTTCCTTTTGGTAAAAACAGGTGATTTGAATGTTGCTCCAAGTACAAGAGATTCCCGATGAGAGTTCTTCAAAGAGGATTGTGTAGGCCTTGCCGATCAAGGTGTTGCGCAAAGGTCTCGCCAAACCCACATCCAGATGGAGGTTTTTTGGGTTTTGTGCGAGGATTTTGTGGAGAATAAAATAATCCCTTTCTTTAAAGATTTGTCCATGGGCCACCAAGATGGGGCCGCCCCGAGAGGTTTGAAGCCCCATACCCTCCAGGGTTTTTTGAATTTGTTTGATTTTCAAAAAGCTGCGCTTGGAAAGAACGTAGAAACGATGGGTGGATTTTTGGTTTTTGGCGTTCCAAATGATGAGCTCCGAGTAGCCCAGCTTTTTCCCCTCCACCAAAAAGAGTTTTCTGTGTTCGAGCCATTTGTAGGCGATGACATCTTTGGCCGTGACGGAAAAACGTCGAAGGCCTTGGGAGGGGACTTCGAGATGCTCCCCGATGGAGATGATACGGTCGTTCGTTGGGGGTGAGGGGGCACAGAAAAGGGGTGTCGCGATCCCCGGCAGGAGTAAAAGGAAAAGGGAAAGGGTCTTGACGAGAGAGGGCATCGTCGCTATAAAGGGCACTTTAAAGATCGAGATTGGGTCGGTTTTAAGGAGTATTCCCATGGTTTCTCTCACCAGAAAGACGAAGACAAAAAGGGCCAATAAAAAGAAAAAGACCGGGGCCAAGAGAAAAGCCAAAAACAGAAACCAGGGAACGACCCCCAAGTTTCCCATCCACCAGACCTCGGCTTCCAAGCCCAAAGGGGCATAGGGCCCTTTAACGAAAAAAGATTCTAAAGCTTTCATCGACGACCTCCCGGTCATATTGGATCAAGACCATCTCCCCGGAGTTTTGAAAACACAGATGAATCGTTCGCAAGCTCTCTTTTTGACAGGGGGGATGGGATCTTTTGAGTTCGATGAGAGAGCGAGGAATAGACCACCGTTGGTTTAAGAGCTTCGCCGCCATCTTGGCCTTCGCTTCCCTTTGGTTAAAACTCACTAGGATGGGGGCCTTCCCCCAGGAGGGCCAAGAGAGAAAAAAGGCCATGAGGGCCTTAGTCCAAATGTATTTCATAATCCTCCTTTTTGCCCCGCCCCTCGGAGTGAACCCGGTCGGCCCCCACGATGCCGGGACTCCAGGGAAAGGCGATAAATTCTTGGGATTCTCCCGCCTTGAGAATGGCCTGGAGATCTTTGGTGCGAATTTCGATTTGCCCCATCCCTCGGTGGGATTCGTCGATCTTGAGGGTATGGACGAACACTTCGGGGATGAGGATATCTTTCGATTCGTGCTTTAAGCTCATTTTGATGGGGCGAGGGCCTTTTTCGGGAGCGAGGAATCGGATGGGAAGGGAGATCATGAGGGAATCTTGAAAACGAGGGCCTTTCCGTGGGAACGAAGGAGGGTCTTTGGGGTCGTCCTTCGTTCCCCCTCCCGAACAAAGGAGCCAAAAGAGGAAATGGCCGGCCACGAAGACGATGAGAAGTTTGAGGACTTTGGCCTGCTCGGTTCCATTCCATTTGAAAGATGCGGTAGAGGGTTTGGATTTTTTGTTCATAAGTCTTTCTCAAATAAAAATTGGCCCCCCAAAAAAGGGAGAGGGCCGTACACCAAAGGAGAGTCTCGATTAAAAAAGAGCCCCGTCGGTTTCCCGAATGACAAAGACCCCTCCACCCCCTTTTTTTGCCTTCATAAGGCCCCGGAAAGCTGTTCGCCTTCCCCGAAGGAAAAACCTCCACGGTTTTTTGAAGACGATTTGCCCATCGGCAGAGCGGATGAGGACGGGGCCTTTGGCCCGAAAAGGGGAGTTGAGGGCCATGGCACCCCTGCTTATCCCACGGCATCTTTTGATGGAGAGGAGGTCTTTGAAGTGCCCCATGTAGGAAAGGCCTGAGAGCTTGATGGCGACCTTTTTTTTGGTTTTGAGGGTGGCGAGCAGAGGGGGATTGGCGAGGGCCCCTACCATGGCGGCGTTGAGGGCGCGAATGGCCAGGTTGAAGCGCCTTTGGGTCGCGAGTTGTTTTTTTGATTTTTCCACAAAATGCCTCAAACAAAGATAGCTCTCCATTTTTTCCTCCACACCTCTGACACCTTTAATCACGGCCCTATAATGGGCCAAGGTTAAGGTGAGAAGGGCGATGGAAAGGGCCAGGGCGAAGAGGGTGAGCCCGCCCCGTTCACCTCTCCCTATAGTGGGAGGAGAAGCGAAAGGTAAAGACTTGGTTTCCGAGTTCATAGCTTCTCCAAGACCCAAGGCCTTTGACCCGGGCCCTCTTGGGTCTTCCGGGCTCTTCGATGAGGGATCCGGCCACCCATTCAAAGGCTTCCCTGTGGGAAGCGATATCCACAAGGTCTTGTCGAATCGTCTTCCCAAGACCCAAGGCCAGTCCCAGGAGGGCACCCGTGCCCACAAGCCATTGGGGAATCATCACCTGTCAAAAACCGTTTTCAATTCTTTGCGAAGACCCGTATCCATCCTTTGGGTGTAATTTTTGAGGGTTCGCCCGTATTTTCGAACGGCGATAATACAAAAAATGCCCACAAGGCAAGAGATGATGACGTATTCCATCAGTCCCTGCCCCCTTTGATCGTTTCTCCTCTTTTCTTTCCTCTCTTCTTTCATCTCTTCTTTCATCCTGTCTCCTTTCCTCTTTCGGCCGGGTTTTAAGAACCTTCCAAGGGCGGCCAAGGAGAAGAAAGCAAAAACCGTGCCGATATGAACTCGGGGTAAGGGCCGAAGGGCCCGTTCCGGCGGTTCAAAAAATGAACCTTGGTTTTGATCACGGGTCAAAAAGGGCTACCGCAATGCGTTGCCCCGAGAAGAACTCCTCCCCGTTCGTCGATTCCCATTGCGCTCCCTCTTGTTGTACTATTTGACTATGAAGATCATGGGCGATGAGGGAAAGTTATTTGTCTTCAATCGCAAAGAGGTTTTCCTTCTCTTTATCTTTGTGGTGTTGGTGGGGGGGGTTTCCTTTACCGCCGGGATTAAGGTTGGTCAGCATCTGGCCTATGAGGATCAGGGGATTACCCCGGAAGATCGCAAGTTTGTACGGCTTAAATCCTGGGAAGAAGAGGATGCGGATGCCTTGGAGGAAAGAAGCCAAGGGGCCGATGAAAGGCTCTTGCAAGATCGGCATCAAAAAAGCCTGAAAGAGAAATTTGAGCAGATCGCTAAAAAAGAAATCCCAAAAGAGACAGAGGTCTCTTCGGCAAAAAAGGGGACAGAGAAGGCGGGTAGAGGTGTCGAGTCCAAAGGGCCCAAGGCCCGCTCCCTCGACGAAAATGTTTACAAGGGCAAGTGGACCATCCAACTTGGCAGTTATCGGGATATGGACGAGGCCCGTCGCTTTGCGGACGGGTTCAAGGTTCGGGGCTACCATCCCATTATCAACGAAGTCACCATCGAGGGGCGGGGGATTTGGTATCGAGTGGGCCTTGGGGTTTTTGATCGGGTGGCCCAGGCCAAGGAATACATTAAGCGGGAAGAAAGTCTTTTTCAGGGACAAGACTACACCATCATTCAACTTCAATAGGGTGACGGCGATAAGGGAACCCGGATGACCACAAGACAAATTTTTGGTATGGTGATGGCCGGTGGGAAGGGAACCAGGCTTTGGCCCAAATCCACCGAGGCCTTTCCCAAGCAATACCTTTCTCTTATGGGTGGCCAAAGTTTTTTGAAAAAGACCCTCCATCGCCTCCAAGGCCCCATCCCCAAAAACAATCTCTACCTTCTGGTTCCCGAAGATCAAAAGTCTTTGGCGAGAAAGGAGTGGGGGCAAGTCATGACGGAGCCCGAGGGGAGGAACACGGCGCCTGCCCTCTACCTTTCCCTTTTGGAACTCAAGGAAAGGGGCTGCCAAGAGGGGGATGTGGTGGGATTTTTCCCCGCAGATCACCATATCCACCCGGTGGAAACCTTCCGACAAACCCTTGAGACCGCCATTGAAAAGGCCTTGAAAAGAGACGATCACATCGTCCTCCTAGGTATCACTCCCCACTCGCCCCATACCGGTTACGGCCATATCAAAAAGGGGGATGGGGATGAGGTGGCCCACTTTGTGGAAAAACCCCCCTTGGAGAAGGCCAAAGAATATGTGGAGAGTGGATGTTATCTTTGGAATGGGGGAATGTTCGTGGGCACTTGGAAGGCCTTTTACGAGCATTTCCAAAAGTTTTGTCCCGATTACCCGAGCATTGTCGATCCCAAATCCCATTACGAAAAATTTTCGTCCGCAAGTTTTGACCATGCGGTTCTCGAACACTCCGATCGTCTTCTCTTTGTGGAAGGAAAGTTTCAGTGGACGGATGTGGGGAATTGGAAGGCCTTGGAGGGGATTTTAGGGCCCCATGGACACAACACTCTCGTAGGCTCGACATCCGTGAGTGCGGTGGATTCCCGAGGCAATATCGTCTGGGACGATTGTGACCATGTGGCCTTG
>JAPONP010000152.1 GCA_026713835.1 Bacteriovoracales bacterium | reverse complement strand
TTACTGTAAATGTTTATTTTGCCTGATCCGATTGAGGGTATTGGCATAGCGGCATTTGGTTTCAAAAAGCGATTTATGCCCCAAGATTCGTTGCAACTCCTTCTAATCCTCTCTTTCCGTTTGAGAGTCCCCTAAGATAATTCAGGGAACGGGCACAAGGACGGGCGAAAGACGGGCGGCGAGTGAAATGCTGGGAAATATCCCGAAATATCGGTGCGTCAATGCCGGTGAGGCCTACGGATTTTCAAGGTTTTGGAATCGTTGGGATTTGGGGTTGTGGGCCCGTGGGCAGGGGTTTGTATGGAGGAGACGACCGGATTTGAACCGGTGAATCACAGTTTTGCAAACTGTTCCCTTAGACCACTCGGGCACGTCTCCCTACGATTTTTTATTCATACTAATTGTCTTGGGGGGATAATGGCAATAGAGACGAGCTTTTTCCCCGGCGGGAAGGAGTGAGGGAGGCGAGAAGAGGGGGGTGAAACTTTTCAAGTTTTCGATAGAGGTATTTGTAGTGGACGAGGACTTTGTTGGAGTAAGTTTGGGGAACCTTTTTGTGCTTTTTGATGACCTCTCGGACTCGTTTGGGGCCCATATTGTAGGCGGCTAAATAGGCGAAATCCCCTTTTTTGTGGATGGATGATTGTCTCAGATAGGCCAAGTAGGCCAGTCCAATCCTGATGTTATCCCTGGGGTTATAGAGACTTTTTTTGCCCCGGTAAGGGAGGTTAAATTTCTTTGTGAACCATTTGGCCGTTTGGGGACGAATTTGCATGAGCCCGATTTCCCCGACTCCTCCCTTGACGTAAGGGCGAAAACCGCTTTCGTTATTGATCACGGCCATGACAAAAAAGGGGTCGAAGCGGTGCTTTCTCGATTCCTGTTTGATGGTTTTGGCGATTTGAGGAGCGAGCTTTTTGTATTTTTGGGGAACAATTTTTTTCACCAAGGACTCTTCTAAGGATTTCTGCTCGGGGCCCTGGAAGTCCATGGAGAGCATCTGGTGGACTTTGATGGAGTAGAGATAGTCCTTTCCCAAGTATTTTTGAGTTTGTTGGGCATGGTTTTGGGTCTGCGTTTTAAGGGATAAAATCAGAGGAGAAGGTTCGGAGATGGGGCCCTCTTTGAGCTTGGGAGAGAGGCAGATTCCCGGGAAAGAGAGAACCACGGCGAAAATTCCAATTTTGTTTTTCATTCCACTTTTGATCCACATACTGGGCCTCTCTTTTCCTCTTCTTGGGTTCAAATAGTGCATGGGGCAGGGGTAAAAATCGGCATCGCCTTGACTCCGGCGATGCCGATTTTGGACATTATCTTCTAGCCATTCCGGTCAGTTGGGAATGGATTGCTCGGTACAAGGTTTTGGCCCTTATTGGCTGAAGGCGGAGGGCATTTAATCGTGAGCGTGGTCTTACCGTGAACAGCTTGTAGTGTTGAAGGCATAGATCCACTCAAGGCCTTTACGGCAGGAAGCAAATTATCTTCCGTGTCGCTGTTGCTGACGAGGTAGATGCTAATGGTTGTATTCTGGCTTCTACTGTCGGTGCAATAGTCACTTGAATCGGCACCTTCAATTGTAACGATGACGTGATCACCGGAATTATCTGCAGTGCCTTCGACAACTGTTTGGGAGCTTGAGGCATTAGCGTCTCCAAGCACGTCTTCGAGTGTGACACTGGGGGAAGGGCCTTCGATCACAACTTGACTCAAGCTAAGTGAATCCCCAAGATTACGATAGCCCGTTCCGATCGGAGTACTCGTCGTATCGGTGGAAACAACCCCACCGTTACTCCAGAGGTTTATCTTGACGGTGACATCGCCCGTGTAATTGCGGGAAATCATGCCATTTGTGATAGGTGTCCTTCTTCCATAATTGCCCGGACCTTCGACTCGAACATAGGCAGAACCATCGCCCAAGGCACAATCGCTTGATTTTTGCTTGATGGTGTCTTCATCGACCCTGTAGGCACCACATGATCCCAGGGGATCTACGGGTGGCTCGGGAACAATGGTTGGTAGGATTCCGATGCGCCCTGAAGCAGGATGTTCAAGGAAGTTTGCCCCATTTCCTTCCAAGATGGTGACACTTGAACCGGGATTCGTGGGCATAATCCTCGTATTATTGAGAATCGACTTATTAACCAAAGAGCCGACAGCGGAGTTCGTAGCTCCCGTGAGCCAGTACCAGCCACCGTCTGTTATAGGGCCAATTTCAAGGGAGGCATTGTTTTCATCGCAGACGATGTTTTCATCTACAAACGACATTGCGACCGTACCGTTTGTACTAGCTGTGAGCGTTCCGCTTCTCACCACATTGCCACAGGTGGCAAGATAAACGACTTCATCGGCACCGTCAGTCGTTGCAATAAGTCCACCGGGGCCTTTAAAGTAAGGCACCACATGGGAGCAGTCGGGACAGCTAGTGGTCACTTGTCCAAAGGCCATGGTCGGAACGATGCAGATAGCACCGAGTGCTAAAAACAATAGACTCTTTTTCGTCTTCTTCTTCATTTCAATCTCCTGGTTGTTTAAGTTATAGGTCACACAAAATCTCTTTCCTTATGAAAAAATTTGTGAACCCAAATATATTGGAGCCCATCATAGTCGGATATAGAAATGGGTCAAGGGAAGAAGGAAGGGTGACTACTTTTTACAGGGTTATTTACACTATCTTTCATTTTTTGCAGTGTTCTTGATGAAGCATGTCGAACGGAAAAATGTAGTGACTTCAATGGGTTAGAGTGGATGGTGAGCTAAAGGTTTGAAATCGCATTTTGCTCACGGCCAATCTGTGCCCGGTGATAAAAGCTCTTTTCCCGTCTTAGGATTTTGGCCCCTCCCAAGCAAATATCTCCCTCATAAAAGCAGATGTATTGTCCGGGGGCAATGCCCCTTTGGGGATGGGAGAAGTGGGCTTCGATCTCCCCGGATTCCAAAAGGGTGAGATGACAATCCTGGTCTCGTTGACGATAGCGGATTTTTGCCTTGAGGGAATAGCTTTGATCTGTTAAAAAATGTTGCCCGGAACGGGGATTGATCCAACTCAATTCCTTGGCCCAAAGCCGATCCGTATAAAGGGCCGGATGATTTTCCCCCCTTTCCACGAGGAGGGTATTGGAGTTTATGTCCTTGTCCACCACAAACCACGCCTCTCCCTCTCCTCCAAGGCCAAGGCCCCTTCGTTGTCCCATCGTATAAAACGAAAGTCCCCTATGCTCTCCAACCCTCTTTCCCGTCAAGGTTTTGATGGACCCCGGTTGAGGGTGGAGGTAGTCTCCCAGAAGTTCCCCAAAGGCCCTTTTTCCCACAAAACAGATTCCCGTGGAATCCTTTTTGTCCCCGGTGATAAGACGGTGATTTTGGGCGATCTTTCTCACCTCGCTCTTTGGGAGATGACCTATGGGAAAGAGCGTTTTTTCCAAGGCTTTCTCCGTCACACCTTGAAGAAAATAACTTTGATCCTTCCGGGTATCCACGGATTTTTTGAGGCGAGGAAAGGGGAGGGTACGATCGATTTGGCAGTAGTGGCCCGTGGCCACAAAGTCCGCTTCAAATTCCAAGGCCTTTTTTAAAAAGATATCGAATTTGATGTGGCGGTTACAAAGAACATCGGGATTGGGAGTCAGGCCTTCCTTGCAATCTCGAATAAAATGGGAGAAGACGTTTTGCCAATACTCTTTGGACAAATTGATTTGGCGATATTCTATTCCGATCTGTTCGCAAACTTGGGCCATATCGGAAAAATCCTTGGAAGCCTGACAAGTGCCTTCACCGTCCCATTCCTCCCAGTTTTTCATAAAAAGGCCCAAGACCTCATGGCCTTGCTCTTTGAGCAAAAGGGCGGCTACGGAGGAGTCCACCCCTCCGGACATGGCCACAACGATCCTATATTTTTTTCCGATTTTTTTCACGCCCCACCCTAGCAAAAAAAAGGGAACGGGGCAAATTACTCGACGGTGCCACGGCCTAAAATCCGAGCCTTTTTTGAAAGACTATTGTAAAAAACGGCCACATGCCCTTTCCCCTTATTGTAGATGCTCTCGGAGAGCTCCAATAAGGCCGTATCGTTATTTTTAAAAAAAAGAGTACACTTATATCCTGGGCCTTCTTCAAACCTGACATAAAGAGAGCGAGGTTTTGTGCGATCAAAACTCTCATCAAAACGCAAACGCTCTACCTTTATCCGTCTTTTCTCCAGTTTTTTCCTCTCTCCCAAGATGACCCGCCTCGATTCGAGACAAATTTCCGTTACCACAAAAGAGGCATTGATTCGATGGCCTTTATCCGAAGGTTGGACTCCTTGTTGCCCAATAAAAAAACAATGGATTCCCTGTTCACTAGACCCAAGAGGGCGTTGTTCCTCTCCATCAAAAAAACTCACGGATTTTGATAAAGATGGGTGGGCCCGATTTTCGATATAATGGGATATCTTCTCTCCGCTAAAAAAACAACTCTCTGTCCTTTTGGAACGCTTGAGATATTTGAGTTGGTAACGATCGGCCACTTCCATTAGCTCCTCTTTTTTTAAATCTCCCAGGGGAAGGATGAGGTTTTTCACATTCTTGGGATCGACTTTGGCCAAAAGATGGGATTGATCGTTTTCCTCATCCTTGGAAGAATGGATTTGGACGGCCTCATTGGTCGTTCCGTGATAAATTTTGGCGAAATGTCCGGTGGCAATGAATTGGCAATCCAACTTTTTGGCCTTTTCTTGAAGAAGGCGAAATTTGATCTTATGACATTCCATACACGTTGAGAAAAAGCGGCCCTCAAGCCTTGAGGTCGCCACTTGATCTAAAATCCTCGCCTGAAATTCACTTTGGGCATCGACGGCATAAAAGGGAATATCGAGAGCATCACAGACGGATTTGGCATCCTCCAAAGCCTTCACATGGCAAAAATCTCCTAGGATTTGTTCATCTTTAGCCTTATCGCTTTGTGGGAAAAATTGGATGCCAAGACCTAGGACTTTAAATCCTTGCCCCTTGAGCAAAAAAGCGGCCACCGTAGAGGCCAAGCCTCCTGTCATGCCTACGAGAACTCTGGAGTTGGGTTTAATGCTCAAGGTTCCCCCTGCCCCTTTCTTCGCCATTATAAATGCAGCACTCTTTTTAAAACATTGACCAAAGTGCCTAGATCGTCATATAAACGATGCTCGAAACCATGTACGAAAAAGAAAGTTTACTGGGAGATCCTTATGAGTGACGGCCAAAATATCGACATGATGACCCATCTTAAAGATTATCGCCCTCCATCCCACTCCATCGAAAAAGTGGAGATGAAAGTTGAATTCTTTGAAAGGGAGACGATCGTCACGACGACTCTTCAAATCGAGCAAAAATCTCCGGGGCCCCTTGTCCCTCTCACTCTTGATGGAGTAGGTCTCACGCTTCTTTCCCTCCATCTAAACGGTCGAGAGTGTCCTGCTTCCCGTTACCAAGTGACGAGCAAAACTCTTACCCTCTACGATTTGCCCCGAGAGTTTAATCTCCAAACCCGTGTTCGGATTCATCCCGAAAACAATAAATCCCTTGAGGGGCTCTATAGGAGTGGGCCCGTTTTTTGTACCCAATGCGAGGCCCAGGGGTTTCGCCATATCACCTATTTTTTGGATCGCCCGGATGTCATGAGTCGATATCGGGTGCGGATTGAGGGGGATAAAACACGCTATCCAAGATTCCTCTCTAATGGTAATCCCATCGAAAGGGGAAATCTTTCCGGAGGACGGCACTTCGTGGTCTGGGAAGATCCCTTCCCGAAGCCATGCTATCTCTTTGCCCTCGTGGCCGGGAACTTGGGAGTTATTCGAGACCGATACGTTTCGATCCTTTCGGGTCGGGTGATCAATCTGGAAATCTATTGTGATCCGGGCAATGAGGCCCGTTGCCTTCATGCCATGGAGTCCCTTAAAAAATCCATGAAATGGGATGAGGAAACCTTTGGCCTCGAATACGATCTCGATATCTATATGATCGTGGCCGTGGACGCTTTTAATATGGGGGCCATGGAAAACAAGGGGCTCAATATCTTCAATTCCTCCTGCGTTTTGGCTGACCCGGAATCGGCTACGGATCATCGCTATCAAAATATTGAAGGTATCATCGCCCACGAGTACTTCCACAATTGGACGGGCAATCGAGTGACCTGCCGGGATTGGTTCCAACTGACGTTAAAGGAAGGGCTTACCGTCTATCGGGATCAAGAATTTTCCGCCGATATGCAATCTCGTCCCGTGGAGAGGGTCAAAACCGTTAAGGACTTAAAGAGACTTCAATACTCGGAGGATGCAGGGCCCATGGCCCATCCCATACGCCCGCAAAGCTATCTCAAAGTTGACAATTTTTACACAGCAACCGTTTACAATAAGGGGGCCGAAGTGATCCGCATGGTGGCCGGTCTTATCGGAAAGGAAAATTTTCGCCGGGGAATGGATAAATATTTTGAACTCTATGACGGTCAGGCCGTTACGACCAATGATTTTATCCACGCTATGGAATTGGCCGGTGGATACGACTTGGATCAATTTCAAAAGACTTGGTATGAGCAGGCCGGGACTCCCAAGGTTTGGGCCCGGATTCAACCAAAAGATAAAGGGATCGAGCTTCAAATCCGCCAGTCCACTCCCACCCAAAGTCAAAACCGCCCCTTCACTTTTCCCTTCCCGGTGGCCTTTTACGACCTAGACGGAAAACTTTTGAAGAAAAAAGAACTCGTCATTTCTCGGGAAGAGGAATCCTTTTCCTTTCCGGGTATCCCGAAAGAAGCCGTTCCTTCCCTCAATCTCAATTTCGCTTCCCCGGTGAATGTCTCTTACGATTATAGCGATCAAGACTTGGTGTTTTTGATGAAATTCGATTCCGATGATTTCAATCGTTTCGAGGCCTCTCAAAAATTGGCCATGAGAGAGATTCTTAAAATCAAAGATCAAATCAAGGAGGGAACCCCCCCCCTCGTTGGAAAGCTTTATTTTGAGGCCTACGCCCACCTTCTAAAAGACCAAAATTTGGATAAGGCCCTCAAGGCTTATGCCCTGAGACTTCCAAGTTTTGAAGAGGTGACCCAAGAGCAGTTGCCCATCGATTTTGAAGAATCCGCCAAGGCCCTAGAGACTCTCTACGGTCTTTTAGATGAGCGTTTCCACCACCGATTTGTCGAACTCTATCATAAGCTAGAAGATGATGGGCCTTACAACCCCTCTCCCGAAGCTATAGGGAGAAGGCTTCTTAGAAATACCGCTCTTTTTGTAATGGCCCAAGGAAAAGACGAACAAACCGTCGATCTCATGGCCTCCCAATACGACAAGAGCAATAATATGACGGATAAAATGGCCGCTCTCGAAGCCTTAACCCTTTGGGATCATCCTGAAAGGGAAAGAGTGAGTGCAGATTTTTATAGGCGTTGGAAAACGGACGCCGTGGTTTATCCTCAGTGGCTTCGCATCCAGGCTTCCGGTCGTTTCCCCGGTCGCTTGGATAAACTGGGCCCTTTGATGAAAGACGATTGTTTCCATATCACCATCCCCAATCAAGTCTCGGCCCTTATGATGGGCCTGGCTTCCAATCCCCTTCTCTTTCACCGAAAAGACGGGAGTGGCTACCGTTTTTTTGTGGATTTTGCCAAAAACTATGACGGTATCAACCCCCAAATCTGCGCCAGATTGACGGCGACCCTCTTCCGTCAATACCCGGCCATGGACGAGGAGCGAAAGGGGACGCTCAAAGATATCCTCGAGAGCTTTCGACGCTCAGCGCTTTCCCCCAACACCTTGGAGATCCTGGATAAAACTCTCTCGGCAGTTGTTTGACATACCAAACATTTTTTTTTAGCCTAGAACTCATGCGCTTCATCGCCTTTTTTCTTCCCCTCTCTCTCATCGCTTTTGATCTTTGGGCGGATCTTATCGTCTATTCGTCCAGGAAGGAAAAGTTTGTCCGTCCCCTTTTGGATAAATTTGAAAGGGAAACCAAAATCAAGACCAAGCTCCTAAGCGGCGTTAAGGTCATCAAAATTTTAGAAGAGCAAAGATACCCTCTTGGAAATGTTTTCATCTCAAACGATGTGGGGCAGTTGGAATTTTTACGTCTTAAAGGGGCCTTAAAGGGAATCGATATCAGGGCTGAGATCGGCATTTCCCAAAAGTTTAGGGCCAAGGACAATTCGTGGGTCGGGCTCACGGCCCGCTCTCGTATCCTCATGTACAATACGGACTTGATCTCGCAGAAGAAAATGCCAAAGACCCTTTGGGACTTGACCCTTCCCCAATGGAAAGGGCAGTTTGCCATCACGAGTGGTGGCAATTCCTCTATGATCGCCCACATCGGGGCCCTTCGTTCAACTTGGGGAGAAAAGAAGACCCTCGAATGGATGAAGAAGGTCAAAGAAAATGCCGGGGCCATCACCAAAGGGCATACGGATATCAGAATGGCCGTGGGAAGAGGGGAATTTAAATTCGGTCTTGTGAATAACTATTACTATCATCTTCAAAAATTGGAAAAAAAGCACAATCGAGTTGCGGCCGTTTATCCCGATCAAGGGGGAATGGGAACCTTCACCAATAGTGCCGGTGTGGCCCTTTTGAACAATCCCAAAAACTTTCGGGAATCCAAGGCCTTTATGAGATGGATCGTCGAAAAAGAAAATCAAAAGCTCTTTGCCCATGCCTCCTTGGAGGTTCCCTTAAATCCTGCCCTCAAGGCCCCCAAAGAGGCCAAAGCCGTTCATCAATACAAAACCCTGGATATGGCTTTGGATACCCTTGGGAAAAACTGGCCAAAGAGTAAAAAGCTCATAGAGAGGGCCGGTCTTGATCTCGCCGTCAAGTAGCTGCGAATGGGGTGAGCCGTTACGCAAAAGGTTTTTGTTTTGCAGACTTTAAGCCGCTGGGTGGGAGGGGGCTATAGTGCGGCTGCCCTCCTTTTCTCCCTTCCCCTTTTTTCCATTCTTCAAAAAGCCTTTTCGGCCCTTGGGGTTTGGGACTTTGGATCGTTTCAAAAACATCTTTTCACCCTCCTCTTTAATTCTTTCACCATTGTGGCCGTGACGACGACACTTTCCGTCTCCATTGGTTTTCTTCTCGCTTTCCTCGTGGTCAAAACGGATTTGCCGGGAAAAAGGTTTTGGGAGGTTGTCTTTGTCCTTCCCTTGGGTATTCCAAGCTATATAGGGGCCATCGCCTATATCTCTCTTTTGGCCCCAAAGGCTATACTTTCGGACTGGCTAGGAAGGGAGCTTTGGAATATCTATGGAGCGGATGGAGTTATTTTTATCCTCACCCTCTTTACCTTTCCCTATAGTTTCCTTATCTGTCGTTCCCAACTCAAAAAGATGGGGGCCCACTTGGAAGAGAGTGCCTTTGACTTAGGTGCCGATCGTTTCCGAACGATCATGGGCGTTTTTATTCCCCTCTGTCGTCCGGCCCTCTTTAGCTCGGCCCTGCTCGCAGGGCTCTACGTCTTGGCCGACTTTGGCACCATCGCCTTACTTCGTTTTAATACTTTGACCACGGCCGTTTTCTATCAGTTGAATAGTTTTCACCGGGAAAATGCCGCCCTTTTGGGTTTGTTCCTTTTCCTCCTGGCCCTTGCGGGGGTTTGCCTGCGGGATTATCTCTTGGAGAAGAATCATCATGAATCTCTTACGGGAAAGACCGAAGCCGTCTTCGTTTATCCCTTGGGATCGGTAGCGAGGGCGTTGGCCTTGGTCTTCGCAGGCCTTCTCTTTTTCCTTTCCGTGGCCTTGCCCCTGGCCACTCTCTCCTATTACCTTTTTACAGAGGAGGTGGATTTTACAAAATGGTGGGCCCCATGTCTGAACACTTTTCTCATGGCCTTTGCCTTGGCCTTCTCTTTGGTTTTATCGGGTCCTTTTGTGAGTTACGGTCTCAAAGTTTGGGGGAACCATTTTGGGGCAAAACTCTTTAGAAAGATCGCCTTTTCTCTCTACGGGATCCCGAGTATTCTTTTAGCCTTGGGGGTCATTTTTGTGGCCCAAACCGCCCTCGGACGTTTTTATGGAACGGTTATTCCCTTGGCCGTGGGACTTTTTATTCGGTTTTTCCCCCAAGGCCTTGAGGCCATGTCCTGGGGGCAAAAGTCACTGGGACAAAACCTTTTGGATGCGAGTTTTGATCTGGGTCACGGGTATCTTTCCACTTTGAGAAGGGTTTTTCTTCCCCTCCTCAAGGGAAGCGTGGCCAGTGCCTTTTTGCTGGTCTTTGTGAGCGTTCTCAAAGAACTTCCCATGCCACTTCTCCTCCGTCCCCCCGGTATGGAGATCCTGAGCGTTCAATTATGGATCGATGCTTCGGAAGGCCTTTACGGTCAGGCCTCCCTCTACGGTTTGATGATCGTCGTCCTCTCTATGCTTGCAACCCCCCTCATTTTAAAGAGGTATTGAGATGACCCCTTTACTGGAAGTCTCCCATTTGAGCAAAACCTATCCGGGACAAAATCGCCCCTGTGTCAATGCTCTCTCTTTTCAACTGGAGGAGGGACAAATCCTCTCCCTTCTTGGGCCGAGCGGTCATGGGAAGACGACGATTTTGAAAATGATCGCAGGCCATGAAATTCCGGACGCAGGAGAGATCAAACTTTCAAAAACCCTATTATCCGGAGGTGGTTTTTTCAAGGCCCCTCAAAAAAGACCCGTTTCCATGGTCTTTCAAGATCCGGCCCTCTTCTCCCACCTTTCGGTTCGAGACAATATTCTCTTTGGCATCTTTCGCCTTTCGACCAAAGAACAAAACAAAAGGCTAGATCCTTTGGTGGATCTTTTTAACATTTCCGATTTGTTGGAGCGAGGGCCTTCCGCTTTGTCCGGGGGACAAAAGCAACGGGTCGCCATGGCCCGAACCTTGATCACTCGTCCTCGGCTCCTTTTATTCGATGAGCCCTTTAGTGCCCTCGACACTCCGACCCGAATGAAAATGCGCGAAGAACTCATCTCCTACCTCAAAGAACTTAAAATGAGTTCTCTTTTCGTCCTTCACGACCGAGAGGATGCTTTGTCCGTAAGCGATTTCATTCTCCTCATCAATCGTGGGGAAAAAGTAGAATGCGCTCCCCCAAAAGAACTTTTTGAGGTCCCCAAAAAAGCCTGGACGGCTGACTTCCTGGGGAGTTGGATTCCCATTGAAGGGCGAGCTGTGGGACGTGACCTGGTGGAATCCTCTCTCTTTGGCCCTCTTAAACTCCAGAACCCCTACGAAGGGAAGGGCCCTCTCACTTCTCTCAAACTCTATCTTCGTCCCGAGGGGTTGCGCTGGCATGAAGGCCCCTACCGTGCCACAGTTGAAAAGCTTGGCCCTTGCGCCCACCTCCAAACCATCCTCTTGAATAAGAATGGACGGCCCTTTCGTATCGTGACACCGACGACTTTGAGCTTTAAAGAATGGGATGAGGTGGCCTTCGATATCGACTCGGCCCATCTCGTTCTTCTTCAGTAACTGCTCGCATCTCTAGCAAAAACGACAACAGCGGGTAGGCTGTGGGCCATGGCCCACAGCCTACCCATTTGGATGAGATGACCGCTCAGATCGCCGAATGGGCGAGAAGTTACCAGCAGTTTGATTCTCGAAGCCAGGTTCGGGCCTCTTTCATTTCATGTTTGGTTTCGGGAATGCGATCCTCATGTAAGGTCTTGGGGTCCTGTTCCACGAAAAGTTTTAGGATTTCACAGGCCCTTTCCTTCTTTCCTACGGCGTCGAGGGCCTGGGCGTAAAATAAATTATTGAGCCCGTTTTTGGATATGGGCAGTTCTTTAGAAATCAACGTCTTTTCAAAGGCTTTGGCCAAAATGTATTCAGCTTCTTTTTTGTCCCCTAAAAGTAGGGACTGGGGGGCCATGAATTTAATGCGTCCTAAAACCTGGTAAGGGCCGTAATCATAGATTTCTCCATGGCCCATTTCGATGATTTTTTTCATGGCCTCTGCCGACTTATAGACCGGAATGGCATTGACCGTACTTCCCATGAGGGCCGAATGAACCCCGTAACAAAGAAGGGCCTTGGCCTTAAGCTCTTCTTCTTCAAAGGTTTCCGGATCAGGAAAAAGATCCGAAGCGGTCTTGGCGGCCAGAGAAGCTCTTTTTGAAAGCTCCTTATCCTCTTTCATGGTGACCACATAGTGGAGGGCAAAGCACTGTTTAAATAGTAACGTCCCTTTGTCCAAGGGGTTTATCTTTTCGGCGGCTAAGTTTCCATAGATCTTTGCAGCCTGAAGGGCGTTTTTTGGATCGTCTCCTCTTGCCAAAAAGAGGGCATCGGCCGTTTTGATAGAATTGGCCCATACATTAAAGCTAAATGTCAGGGTAAGGAATAAAAGAAGGGAGTGAGAGGATCTTATTATTGTCGAATCTCTCTTTTTATGTAACTGCTCACCCCCCGGCAATCTTGGCAGTCGACTGCCTTGTCGCTTCCTTGCGACGTGCAGGAAGCACGCCTCAGTCGCTCCTCGTTGCCTCCTACCAATCTTATCCGGGTGGAGAACAGTTACCTTGCCTTTATTACAGTTTTTGCTAGAGGTGCGAGTAGTTACCTTTTTATTCTTCTCCATCATTGACCAGGATAACCTTCATCTGTCCTCTTCGAACCACCTCATCTCGAATCGTCACGAGGATATCTCCCACAAAACGAACGTGACGATCAAATAATGATCGTTGCAGGATAAATTCAAAAATTCGACCCGTCTCATTCTCCCGTTCGTCTCTTTCTCGAAATTTAAACTTCAAGACCTCATCGGAGGAAAAACTGACATCGTAAATGGAGCTATCGGGATGAAGCCCACCACCCTCTTCTTGGGGGAGGTAATGGGTCTTGTAAACTTGAGATCCATTCCATTCCCCTAGCTGAATGTGAATGTTTTGTGGGTCGATCTCAAAGATATTTTTTTCGGCCGCCGTATTTTGATAGGTTTTGATCCAATTGATTTGGGCCTTCTCGTTTAGACTTCGCAAGGGATAATCGTAGGAATCCAAAATGGGATTTTTTGCATCATCGAGTTGTATGGTAACGGCATGGGGGTCGAGGGCCTCCTGAATCCTGGCCACTCTCTCGACCTGTTCTGCACTGATCCTTTGAAGACGATCGTTCAGGGCCGACTCTCTTTCTTTTATGCGAGCGAGTTCTTCTCCCTTTTCCAATGCTCTCTTTTCGCGAAAAACCCGTTTGGCCTCCTCTTTGCCGCTTTCCCCTTGTTTGCGAAGCTCCCTAAGATTTTCGTTCAAGGAAGCGATCTGCTTTCGAATGGGCGCATTTTCGAGGTCTTTGAGTTCTTTTTCGATTTCCTTGCTTTCTTTAAAACCGATCAGAGTCCATTCATCAAATTCGTCACTGGCCAAAGTCACTGCAGCAGATGTCTTTTGAATAAAAGTTTGGTAGTCCTCAAAGTCGCTTAAAAAACCGAGTTCTTGCTCTCTTTCAAAATAGACTTCACTGGGCCACAAAAAAGCCGTTACCGTATCCGGGGCCTTTCTTATCTTAGAGGTTTCAATGCCAAGGGCCCCAATCATGGGCAATTGGATACCGTTTTTGGGGGCCGTATCGTAGCGAATATCGTTGCAAGACATCGCCGTCAGGGCAAAAAGGATGGAGAGAGAGGCAAGGGGAAGAAGTGTTTTGTGCTTTTTCATCATAGTCATCATCATCAACTCCTATCCTAAATTAAAAAAAGACCGCCGCTTCGGCCACAACCGAAGAATCTTTGACGACGTTTTCTCCCGCAAGAGGGATGGCAGAGATCAAATTAAAATCCAAAGGAAGGGGGAATTTCTTCTGGCGAAAGAGAGAAACGGTGGAATAATTGATTCCCAGTTGAAGGGAGTGAAGCCTTTGTTTCGTATTTTTTCCCAAGAAATCATATCGATAGGATTCATATTTGTCCCCTTCGTATTCATCGGCTCCCTTGTACTGAAAAGCGTATTGGCCTTTTAAGACGATACCTTTATAGATATCGACAGAACCCCCGACACTTGCGTAAAGGGAGTTGCCCAAATCCCGTATGACTTGCCCGTCTAAATCGGGAGAAAGGGAACTGTCTCCATCTTGCGGAACCCTTCGGGCCACCCGATCCGAAACTTGCCAAGTGTAGCCGAGTCTCGACCAAAATGAACTTCGCTCACTCAAACGATAGGCGGCCACGGCCCCAAGGGAAAGATCGAATTGGCCGTCTCCGGTGGCCACATCTACGGCTTGGTCGATATCGACGGTTCGCCCGGTAGGCAGGGTCAATTCGTTGACAAAGGTCAATGTGTAGTCCGTTTTTTTGGCAAGCTGAATTTTATTGATGAGGCGAATATCTCCCAAAGAAGTCTGCTCCCTAGAGGTGAGGGGACGGGGGAGAGGATCGTAACCGTATTTGTCGTTTTTATCGGAGATGGCCGCATCCGTCTTTTGCTTCACCTCTTTGGCCTTAAAACCCTTACCCTCGCCCACGAGCTGAGTGGCGATTTTTTGAAGATCATTGGAGGCCACAAAGCCCGTATCCACATGGGTTTGGATGGTGACGACGGGGACGACCATGGCCATAGTCCATTTATCGGTGATCCCCCAGGCCAAGATGGGCACTTGGGCATCCACGGCCACATTGACCTCTCCCGTGGTTTTCCCGGCAATTCCATCCATGCCTCGATCGTGCCTTTCCAAATAGCCCTGCAAAATCCCCCTTTCCTCTTCGGTGTTTTGGCCGTCGATGAGACGTTGGTAGCTGACCTCCAAGTTCATGGCATCACCGACTCCGACCACGGAACCCGTGGGGCCGAATTTGTCATTGGCCCCTCCTAGGATGGAGTTGTAGCGCAGATTCCGAACACCTTTTGGCAGGATGTCCGCACTGTCAAAGCTCACGGGAGCGGAGAGATTGCCCCCCCAACCGACGGGGGGCCCCATGGAGAGGAGAAGGAAAAAAATGGCCGATATTTTGTGAAGTCTCATAAAATCCTCCCCCTTGGGCAAGGTCGCCTGAGTTAAATTAACATCCCGATTCTTGAATCCAGGCCCGGGCTTCCTCGATTTCATCTTTGGTCTCGGGAATGCGATCCCTATTCAATGCCTCAGGGTCTTGCCGGACAAAGAGTCCTAGGATTTCACAACCTCGGCTCTTCTTCCCTCGGGCCTTGAGAGTTTGGGCGTAATAGAGGTTATTAAGTCCGTATCTCGAGACGGAAACTTCCTCGGAGACCAGAGTATTTTCAAAGGCTTTGCCCAAAAAAACTTCCGCTTCTTCCTTACTCCCTAGAGGCAAAAAATCCGGAGCCTTATGTCGGATACGCCCTAAAACCCGGTAAGGGCCATAATCGTAGATATGCTCATAACCCATTTCGATAATGGCCTTCATGATCTCCACAGACTTGTAGGCGGGCCTGGGGTTGATCACACTACCCGTACGGGCCACATTGGTTCCATACCAGTAGAGGGCTTTGGCCTTGAGTTCTTCTTCTTCGAGAGTTTCGGGTTCGGGAAAAAGCTCGGCAGCGGCTTGGGCCGGTACGGCGGCTTTCTTATAGATAATCTTCGCATCTTCTTTGACAGCGACATAATAGATGGCGCGGCTTTGCTTGATCCACAAGGCGGCCTTGGCCATATTCTCCGCTTCCTTAGCGGCCAAGGTTTCATAGATGAGGGCCGCTTGAGTCGCATTCTCCATATTTTCCCCTCTGGCACCATAGAGGGCATCTGCCTTCTCGACGGTGTCGGCCAATACGCTGAAGTTCAGTGCCGTGGCGATCATCAAGATAAAAGATTTCATGCAGTTTCTCCTTTCGTCGTTATTAAAGATATCTAAATTTTCGGATAATATCGGCCCACTATAGTGGAAAAAGGCCGGGAGTCAAGAAAATTAGAAATTGCGGTGAAATTTTTACACTATTTGGAAGAGTACGGAACATCAAAGATCTTTAAGCCGTTGAGAAAACTTGGAAAATCCCAAAAGGGTTTCCTCAAAAACCTCCTTGGTAAAACCATCTGTGATACGATCCCCTTCCTTATCGAGCTTGTTCTCCACATCCATAAACATGGCCCTTTTGCCGTAGAGATGGGCCCCCCTATATTGAAAGACCATCTCCAATTGTTCCATGGATCTTAGGGCACCAAAACGACCGGCGGCTACCCCCACAAAGCAAGCCGGCTTGCCCTGTAAACTTTCGGGGAATTTGAGCAGATCGATAAAATACTTCAAGGCCCCCGGTATCCCTCCATTGTATTCCGGAACGATCGTCACGAGACCGTCCGTATCGAGGATCATCTTTTGAAAGGGGGCAAATTCCTTTGGGGTATTCCAATAATGCTCCGGCTCAAATAGACCCTTGGGAAGCCGATTGAGATCGCAAATTTGGGATGGAATGTGGAGGCCTTCGTAATAGCTGTGGGCGATGGCGGCCACCTTTAATGTCATGGAATCGTTGCGATTTGTTCCCGATAGGATCGTTATCATCTAAAGCCTTCCTCGTCTGTCGGTCAAGCATTGATTAGTGGCCTATATAATGTAAAAAATACCTCAATTAGTCACATTTGCCCATTTTCGCTGATCGCATCATGAGTTTCATGGCATAGGCTTCATCATACCAATGGTCAAAAAGCAGCCTATCCTTATAATAGACTTGGTAGTAGTCTTTTGAGGGATGCTTTTTCAAATGGCAATGAAGACCTCGATTTGAGGCTAAATTCCTTTCGAGGGGTTTTGAGGAACAACCCAAAAGCAAGATAAGGGTAAAAAATAGGGAAAAAAATTTCATAGGTCATCTCCTCCAAAAAGGTGTTTTCTAGGTTGACCATGCCTTCGGACGAGAGAAATAAAAACTTGAGTGAAAAAATCGGGTAAAATCATCCAAAAAGAGCCATGGCCCGTCGTTTTGATCGGCATAAAGGTGCGCTGAGTCTATGTGGGAGGTTTTCTGCTATGAAAAATTTACCCTTCCGGGAGAAATACTGTTGTGAATCTGATATAGATCGTTGCTTCTTGCAGTGTGTAAATCGAGCTTATAAAGAGAGTATAAAAATTTGCTTTTCATAACATTGGTTTTTTAGATTCACAAGGATGTTATTCAATAAATGTTTGTTAAACAAAAATTTACTCGGTTGACTAGGAGCGTATTCTTTCAAAGCAAGCAAATACTGATTCAATATTTTTCTTTTAGAAATAAATTTATTTTAACAAAAATTGAGAATATGGACTTCCATAACAAATTTTTTCCATCCAGCAGTTCATTTTATCAATTGATTATGGAGAAAGCATGAAAAAAGGTAATGTCATTTGGATTCTTGAAGATGAACCCGGATGCCAAATGGTGTATCGTGAAACTTTAGATTGTCTTTACCAGACTTTTTATTATACCTCTCTCAAAGAGTTTAATGAAGACCTGGAAAATACCAAATGCAAAAACGTGTATGATTCGAGTCAAGACTATAATTTCAGTGTACCTGCTCCCGAACTCATCATTGCCGACCTTAAATTAGAAGATGGTTTCTTTACAGATTATCTGGAAGAAAAAGGCGAGAAACATTTTCCATGTCCGTTTTTTGTCGTTTCAACTTATAACGAACTTGATCTTTTTAGACAGTGTACGGCAGGAGGAAGCCTTGATTTTATGGTTAAACCTTTTAGGAAAAATGAGTTAATCTTTAAGTTGGAGAAAATTTTCAAGAATAAATCTATAAATCGTGTCTTCCATTTTCTTAAAAGCAATAAAATTGATCTTACAGCAAAAGAACGAAAGCTTCTGAAATTCTTTTCGAGCCACGACCGGGCCGTTAGTCATGATGAGATAGTTCAAAGTGTTTGGAAGGGTGCCTATATTCATGAAAATAATGTCAATGTACAAATATCGAGAATAAGAGAAAAATTGGAAAACTCCCCCTATAGTATTGTCAATGTTGGGACTAGAACTTGGATTTTAGAGACGGAAGTGGCCTCATCTCATTCTTCAGAGCCTTCAATGTCTGCCTATTTATAAACTATCTTGAAAGTATGTCATTTTTACATGGTGTAGAGCTTTGAGCACTTCGGGTATGAATTTTATCTTCGTTTAGTGGATCATAATTCCAAAAGATAAAATTTTTTCAGGGTTTTCTAAGAAACCCAAGTTATTTATTGAGATAACCTTTTTCTAAACTCCAATATCGAAAAGCTAAATTTATTTTTAAGTGTCCCGGAATGCTTGATTTTTCTAAGTCAACATTTTTATATTTTGTCTGGTTAAATTTTTCTTTTATGGAGCTAATAATATGAGAAAAGAAAACATCATTTGGATTCTCGAAGATGAACCCGGTTGCCAGATAGTTTATCGGGAAACTTTGGATTGTATTTATCGGACTTTTTATTTTTCAAGGCTTGAGGAGTTCAATAATGCTTTAAAGAGGATAAACGATGGGGTAGAGGATGAAAAAAATATATCGCCCCCTGAGCTTATTATTGCGGATCTCAAATTGGAGGATGGATTTTTTACAGACTATTTGGAGGAGAAGGGTGAAAGCTCCCTCCCGGCCCCTTTTATCGTCATTTCAACGTACGATAATTTAGACCTTTTTCGATGGTGTTCCAAAAGGGGATGCCTCGATTTTATGGTCAAACCCTTCAAGAAAAATGAATTGATCTTCAAGTTGGAAAAGATCTTTGACAATAGTTCGGCTGATAGAGTTCTCCATTTCATTAAGCATAACCATATTCAGCTTACCAGTAGAGAAAATCAGATTCTCAAACTCTTTTTGAGCAGGGATAAGGCCGTTAGCCACGAAGAAATCGTCCGTGAAGTGTGGAAAGGTGCTTGTATTCACGAAAATAACGTCAATGTTCAAATATCGAGATTGAGAGACAAATTGGAGGCTTCGCCCTACAGAATCCTGCACGTTGGAGATAAGACCTGGATTTTGGATAGAGGACAGATTGTTTAGAACCCAAAACGCTTACGTTGAGGATAGATAGCCGAAGGCCAAATCCAATGCTTCCGCTAAGGCCTTCTTTTCTAAAACCAAACTGATTCGACCTCCATTCGTTTGGCCAAAATCGCTACTGGGAACCATGACGACCCCCGTTTCTTCAATAAGTCCTTCGCAAATATCGGCGGCATAATCCCCATCTTTTCCCTTGGAGCCGCTTTTTTTGAAGCGCTCAAGGATGGGAAGTCCCTCAAAGGACATCAAAAAATAAAAGGCCCCATTGGTTTGATACCAGGCTTTGGAAAGAGAGTATTGATCGAGTTTTTCCCGCACGAGGGCACTATTATTTCTAAGATGATCCTTAATAGGGTCGAGATAGTTTTCAATGTCGGAAAAGTTATAGTTCATAAGGGCTTTTTGGATCAAGCTATTGGCCCCGGAAGTGGATTGTCCCTGAATTGTACTCATGGCCTTCATGGTCTTCTTTGGGCCGAAAGAAAAGCCAATTCTAAGTCCCGTGCAGGCCATGGATTTTGATATGCCGTCGATGATAAAGGTTCGATCCAAGAGTTCCGGGCGAAATTGGTAGGGAAATCGCGGTCCCGGCCCGTCATAATAGAGTTGTGAATAGATCTCATCGCTAAGAATCTGGATTTGAGGGTAAGAGACTATCAGTTCGGCAAATTCGTGAACCCATTGCTGCGAATAATAAACTCCGGAAGGATTTCCCGGAGTGTTGAGGAGAATGGCCTTGGTTTTTGGGGTGATGGCCTCTTTAATACTCTGTACTTTTATGTCCTTTCCCACATCTTGAGAAGGTCCCACCACCACACATTGCCCTCCCCAATACCTAATGATTTCGGGGTAGGAAACCCAATAGGGGGCCAAGACGATAACTTCATCGCCGGGGTCAACGATGGAGGCCACGAGATTGAAAATAGACTGTTTGGCTCCGGTGCTGATAACGCAATCGAAACGTCCCTCTTCCCATCGAATCCCCCGAGTCTTTTCCACATAGGCCGTGGCCTTTTTTCTGAGTTCGGGAAAACCGGGTACCGGGGAATACTGAAAGGAAGCCAACTTGGGGAGTTGTTTTGAGATCTCATCGATAAGTTGGGATTCGGGGGGGAAAGGCAATTGCCCTGCGGTCAAATTATAGATCGTTTTTCCCTCACGACGTAGTTCCTCGGCCGTTGCATTGAGTTTCAATGTAATGCTTTCTCGAGCATTTTGTACTCTTTCACTTAACATGATTTCTCCTATTTTTGGTCATTATTTATTGTCCTAGGAAAGGCTAACTTTGATTCATAATGTCTCTTCATCTCTTTATAAACAACTTGGGGAACAAACGATTGGACATCCCCACCGTGGAGAAAGACCTCTCTTACGAGAGATGAGGAGACGTAATAGCTGTGTGAACTCGTGGTAATGAAAACGGTTTCTATATCAGAGTCGAGATTTCTATTCATTGTGGCCATTTGAAACTCGCTATCAAAATCCCCTGTGGGTCGAAGTCCCCGGACGATGACTTTAATATCGTTTTCTCTCGCAAAATCCACAACCAACCGATCCCATCCGATAACCCGGACATTTTTCTCTTTGGCAAAAATTTCTGAAATGATCCCCACCCTCGTCTTGGCATCCAAAAATGGAGTTTTTTGGGGGGGTAGGGCCACGAGGATGGTGAGAGGGGAGAAGACCTTTAAGGCCCTTTTCGCAATATCGAGATGGCCGTTGGTGAAGGGGTCAAAGGTACCGGCATAAAGGGCAGAAACGGCCATGGATTTTGTCCATCAGTGTCGCAGGTTAGGGGGTAGTTTTACGCTATTTGACACCCTTAGGCTACTTTTTTGGTTTCCGGGGAGAGGGGAAGAGAGAATTTGATCCCATCTTTGGTTTCAATTTCCAGGGACTTTCCCTCTACAACCTTGATTTTAAGGCTAAGACCAACGGCGTCAAGGCAGAGCTGAAGCTCCGTTTGCCCATCGAGATGAATTCTCATACCGGATGAGGGCCGCCCATGAACGGGATTCTCTCCCTCTTTTTTGTCGCAGATACTCTGATTTCCAAGTGGGCCGGGGACAATTTCCCGGGAAGCTGAAGGGTGTTTAAGATCGTTTAAATTTTTTCCTATGATAGATTCTAGCCGAGAGCTTTCCTCGAGATGATCGTCACTACTTTTATCGGTTTTAAGGAAAAAAGGGGGCGATCCATCGGGCTTAGCTTCTAAAGAAAAGCTCTTGGGATCTTTTATCAACTCAAAGTTTCTCAAATGAGCCTTTTTTTCCAACTCCTCCATTTCGCGCATGATATCGTCAAACTCTGAATCCTTGGGAGATCTTTTGGTGTCGCTCATCTTTCGTTTCCTTATTGGGGGCAACTCACTATCGGCAAAAAACATAGGGTGCTTTAAAATAAATTTCCATGCTGCATCGCCTCTTTTTTCCGATGGCCTCCATAATCCCATGAAAAAGCGAAAAGCCGAGAAAAAAGGAAGGAAAATTTTGGTTGATAAAGATATGAGAGTTCATTAAAGTGTCCTGATACATATTCCCCAAGGTGGATCGTCGTCAATTCATTTTTCAGTCCTCGGCTCCAAAAAGGGGGAAGGAGTTGGCGTGGAAAACAATACCTTTCGGCTTAAATCCTGGATGAACCCAAGGCTTCCCCTTGCAACACTTGGGGGCAGCGTCGTTTTGCCGGCGGCCCGGGAAAAGGACTCCTTCCACCCCAAAAAATACCTTATTCCGGAATGGAGCGGTGAATCTCTTAGCTCTAAAGAGGGGATGCAGCTCTCAAAAATCTTTGGGCTCATCGCTCTTGACGTGAAATCCCAACTCCTTCAAACCCATTTTAATAAATCCCTCAAGGAGGAAGTCTATAACGAATTTCTATCTTATGCGGAGCATAGGGCCCTCCATTGTCCGGATATCGATTCCTTTTCCTCCCTCTTTGACCATCTGGGATCTTCCGACAGCATTTACTCAAAAGACCTCGAAGGGTTTAAAACGGCCTTTGCTTCCAAAATTGCCACGGTCTATCTCTTTAAAATTCGTTTTCTCGTTAAATTGAGTCAGACCTTAAATCATAAAATCCAAAAAAATGATCTTTTGAATCCCAACTCTTATTTGACCAAACTCTTTCGAAGGGGAAGTTCCTCTCAACTCGAATCTTTGGCCATCACCGCCAACCACTATAGTTGGTATCGTCCGAAAATCAATTGGCCGATTGAAGAACTGCTCTATAAAATCGACCGCATTTATGAAAGGGTTTCCATTGCAGAATTACAAAAGATATTTTCCCATAATAATCTCCGACCGACAGAAGAGATGGATTATTCCCATGCACTCTCCCACCACCATTTCGGAACCTTTTTGATTCAACTCATCACCGAGTTCCCCGAATGGATTGGAAAGGGAGGCATCGATAGTGCGCAATCTCTTGAGTCTTGGACTGTCGGGAGCCCTGCCCATGATCAAAAAAAATACCGCACTCTAACCCTTCAATATACCGGGGATCACCTAGAATCTCTTTCCCTCTCTCACTGGTTGGCCCAAGGCCAAGTCTCTTCAACTCCGGGGAAGTTTGCTGTTTGTCCGGAATTTTGTAGTGATGAATACCGCTACGGTACATTTGCCAGGCTTGCTTACGAATTGCACTTTTTGTGTTTTCTTACAGACAATGCAAAACGATTCCATGAAGATCCTATATCCTATATCTGTGATATCTACCGTATGAAGGAAGGCTCTAAACGGATCGCCAAAAAACAACAATCCTTCTTTGATCCAACGATCTTCAAAGATACTCGCTTTGCCTATGATCGGATCGTTTTAAATTTAACCCAATTCCCTAAAAATAATCCTCACCATTTTTTGATATCTAAGATTCAAGATAAAATATCAGAATTGAAAAATGATGGGTTTCTTGTGGTCTTGAGTGCTAAAAAGCTATTTATTCCAAGCTTATCCGAAAAAGTCGAAGAACTACTCAAAATTCTTAAAATTGAAGGGGTTCTAACATTTAAAAACCTCAAAGGAAAAGGAGAAATCCCTCCCTATCTTTATATACTTTCTAAAAGAAAAGAGAGTGAGGGTAGTAAACTTTCTCTTGAAAATCAATTTTTGGTTAACTCGGTTTCCGGGCAGAACGAAAAAATCCAAAAACACCCCTGTTTTAGCTTTAGGATTAACGGAGAACTCAAGACATTTGGCCGGTTTTCGATGATCAATAAAGCCTTTAGAGATTTTTTTAAGAATAAAAAATCAAACACGACACCCATTTATCGCAAAGAGCTTTCTAAAGATCTGAGCTTTGAATTTTATCAAGATGCCATTATCAATGGCCGATTGGTCAACACAACAAACAAAGACACTTCAAAGGTAACCCATCCTAACTTCTTTAAAAGCTTGATCCGATCCTGCTATCAGATGGGCCATTTTTTTCAAATTGATCCAATTCCCATGGGGAATGAAAAATCTAAAACACTCCTTTCTCAAGACCTCTTGGGAATCAAATTTGAGCCTGAAGATCAATATAGCGATATTCTCGTTCTTGATTATAAAAATAAGTCAAACCTTCATCTTGAGTTTGTGCCGAAGGACACACTTAAATCAAAGCAAGATGAATACGGTCGTGCTTTTTACTCTTATTTTGGACTTATACCCAAAATCAAAAATATCAATATCAACCTATTTCGTTACTTTTTTAAAACTCCTATAGGAAAACAGATCATCCACCTTTCTCTCGGTGGAGAGCTAAATAAGTTGAGAGCGAGGACAAGTTCTCTCCTCGTTCCTAGATTTTTTGAGCAAAGCAAACTTCTTCCCGGATATATTTCCGAGGGCCTTCATCCTTTCCATCTTTCCACCAAAGAGCTTTTAAAACATGACTCAAAAGAGCTATTGAAAGATTATCTAAAGATAGAAAAATATATATCCGATCTTTCTTCCAACTATCCATGGCATATTATGGGATATTTGATTCTCTTTGAACAAAAGCTGGACAATGCTCTTGAGGATATTCAGAGTAGTGAAAACTTTTTTGAAAATAAAACATTTATTCAATCATTACTGCAATACCCTTCCCATCCCCTTTACCCAAATAACTCTGAAGTATTCGTAAAGTTTCATATAGAGGAAAGCCAAGACCTTAATTTCCCTTTGAAAAGTATTACTCTTCATGGACAAAATGATCTTAAAAAGGGAATGTACGAGTTGGCTCTACACAATCAAAATGGGAAAGTCCTTTCGCTCTTTTCACATAAAAATCTTATTAAATTTCTAGATTTTATTTTGACCAAAATGATTGGTGAAAAGATCCTCAATGTTCTCTTTTATACAAAGATTCCGACCCCAAAGGATCTCAATCAACTTATTGAGAATCAAAAAGATACCGGAAAAAACTTACAGGACATCAAGCTACTAAACCAAAAACTACTGGTTCAACTCCTTAATCGGCAACTCTACTAGAGTTTAGGTCTTTCATTAGATCACGCTTTGTTCCCTTAATGAGGCGATTCATTTTTCGCAAGGGAACGGTGTCTTCAAACGATTCATTTTTTGATTCATGCAACACGATCTCTTTTATAAATCGTTTATGATCGTTTGATATCTGATCGAGATGTTTTTTTAATACTTCTTTGTGGTCTATTTCACTAGAGGAAGATTTATGTGATTTTTGATAAAATTCTCTTATAATATAAATGACAAGGGAAAAGGTTAAGAGCAGTAATGATACAAGGAGTAATCTCGAATAAAAAATATACTGTTTAAAAAGATTAGATTTGTAGGATTCAAAGCTCTGGGCCATTTCATCATTTAATGATTCAATGGTTGAAAATCTGTTTTGGAGTGAGATGGATTTGCTTTCCATTGGTTTCCAAAAGTTGGCAATTTTTCCTTTTGCGCCTTCATGAAATAAGTGAACCATAGAGACAATGCGATTCATTCGCTTACCAATTTTTTTGAAGTGTTCGGTTGATTTATTATAAAAATTAGTAGTGATATCATCGAAACATTGCTCAGTTATATTCATAAATTCAGGTGTTAAGTAGTTACTGCCGGAGACACGAATCATTCTTGCCGTAAATGTTTGAACTATTCGAGAAAAGCAAATCCCACGCCCGTCTTGTAATCTGGAAAGAGCATTATAATCAAGTATTTGTGCCCGTGATAAAAAAAAGAAAAAAAGAGATGATCCAAGCGCAATACAAATGAAGACCTTCATAGAGTTCATTATTTACTCAAGTTTCATGATTAAAGATTGATAGAATTTTTTTATTCCCTTGAATGAAAATCTTATATTGAGTAAATCACTTAGTCGGTATCGACGAAAAGATAAAATGTCATCGGCTAAGGTTTTGATTCTTTGAGAATAATCTTCAATCATCTGATTATTTTTAGAGATAGAGGGGATCATTTTTTCTATATCCGATAGATCTTTCCTGAGAGATTGAATGTGATGAGAACAAGCGGTGCAATCTTCAAGATGGGTTAAATAGGCCTTTCTATCTTTGGGGGGCAAATTATTGTCTATAAAATGAAGGGCGCATAGAGAATGGGGACAATAGGAATCTCTATTTTTTCGGTAAAAATTAAAACGAAGCTGTTCCATTACACAATTTCTCCAGAGTTAATTCCCAATAACTTGTGGAAGAGAAAGATTTCTTTTATGAGATTCCCAAAGAAGATCGTCTCTGGATTTGCATAAATAAGACAAAATTTTGTATCGATCGCAATCCGTGATAAATTCGATATCACTTAGAGATAATCTAAGCCTTGTTTTGAGAAACAAAATTCCTCGTTCCAAAACATTTTGCGTAAAAAAGAACTCATCCGGCTTTTCATGCCAGGTCTCGGTATTTCCTTTAAGTTGAGTAAAACGCTTTATTCCCAATATCCAAACGTATTTCAGATGATTTTTTTTCAATTGATCCCACAAGGGTTGGGTATTTTGGGATTTGGTATGGGCCAACCTCATCATCAACTTTCTTTCCTTGAGGGCCAATAATTCGAGAGAATCCAGACAAATTTGCTCAGCTTGAAGGGTTTCCGGAACCAAAATAAAGCTCAAGGAATAAACAAGTGGATACGAGTCTTTAAAAAATTTCCCAAAATCTCGCTTAGAGATGATCATATACCTTTTCCTATTCTACCTAAGATTGATGTATTCTAGCAAGCTCTCTTTAGGGCCTATCCCAAAACCACCTTCATATTTTGTCGGGTTTTATCCAAGAAAAAAGATCGGATAAACGAGTTTTTCCATATATCTCCTAATAAATCTCAGTAAAAAGCCGAAAAGTCAGATAGAGCTTATAATGAGAATTGACGAGGAGTAGAGCATTTGAAGTTATTTAAAATAATCATATTGTCCATCTTTTTTATAACGAATAGTTGTATCCCTTCGCGAAAAACGGTCAATAACTACAGTTCCGAGAACCCTACTGACCCCAGCAACCCAACGGATCCTACGAACCCCACCGACCCCACGAACCCCACCGACCCCACAAATCCGACTGATCCCGACCCGAACGATCCATTGCCCGCCCCCAAAACCGTACAGACCACAGGGTCTTCGACCCAAAATTGTACAAAACGAGGTGTGGCCGATGCAGATCAGGTTATAGACTATTATCGATTGAGTGCTAAGGGGGCCGGAAATGGCTCGAGTAGCACACCTCAATGGGACTCTCGAAAGCATATGAGAGAAAGTAATGCGACTCAGGGGATATTGGTTTCAGATTCCAGGATTCATCTTAGGGTTTTAGCTGAATCGGCCCCTCCAAAAGGAAGACTTGACAGGGCCTTAGAGCAACAATGGAAGCGTCGAACGAAATACGAAGAATGTAAAAATAGATTTGATTACACCAGACTTTCTCTCAAAGTCTCCATTCGAGGCAAAAATTCCTCGGCCCCTTTGCAAGAGTTGACATTTAATAATGTAAAGGTGGGGGAGTGTTCGGAAGTTCTTCAATTCACATCCATCCCAAGAAACAGTCCCTCAGAACCATTTGTTCTCCAAATACATGATGTTCGTTGGAACTACGATTGCATCTATCGCACGAGAGGAGATTGTCCCGAAGCCAATACCAGCGTTTGGGGATCTCGGAGTGGTTACAATGGACGAAGCAATGCCTCTTGTTGGGGTATTCAACTTCATTTGGCCACGGACGAAACAAAAGATATTCCAAGATAAGGGCCTATCCTAAAACGACCTTTTCCATTTCTTGTACCAAATCCAAGGCCAGGTTGCGTTTGAGGGCGCAAGAAACCTCCACCAAGAGTCCGGGACAAGTGACGTTGACTTCATTGATATGGCCGTCCAGGATATCGTAGGCCAACCAATAAAGCCCATAAGGGAGAAGGGCGTCACCGATCTTAGAACATTCTTGTGCAATCTCTTCGGGGAGTTCTATAGCAGAGCAAGAGGCCCCTTGAGCGATATTGGCCAAGAACGATCCTTCGGGAGGAATTTTAAGAATAGTACCCAAGATCCTCTTTCCAAAAAAGACGGCCCGAACCTCCCCCTCTTTGATCTTTTTCAGAAAAGGTTGAGCGAGAACGGGGGAATGAGAGGCCTTCACTTTTTTTTGAAAGGCCTCTTTGAGAAATGATTGATCCTCTAAGGAAACCTTTTCTATTCCCATGCCTTGATAGAGGTCAAGTGGCTTGAGCATCAAATCGGTAAATCCCTGCTCTTTTAAATCATTTGTAAAGGTCAATAATTCTTTAAAAGAGCGCCCTATATAGGAGGGAAGAGAGGAATTGGATAAGAAACTCGAAATCTTTTCATTAAAGAATAAAATTCCTCGAGGGTCATTGAAGAATTTTACTCCAAAATTTTTAAGGAAGTCTATCATCCATAGATATTTTAAATAGCGCCCGTCAAAAGGCGGATCAAGGCGAATATGAAATATAACATCTTGCCCAAGTGAAAGGGTTTTTTCATTTGATAGGGAAAAGGAAGAAAGATGAAAACTACTCTTTTCCAAGCGAGAGGTAAACTCAAAGACTCTAACTTTGGGAGGGGTATTTGACAGGATATAAAAATCATCTTCAAAGAGGAGATAAACCTTGCGTCCCATTTCACTTAAAGTATGGGCCAAAAGCAAAGTGCCGTCTTTTTGAATGGATAGTTTTTCGAGAGGGTCGATGAAAAGAATATGTATTACTTTCAAAGGAGTCCTCTTTTTACTTTAAGGGCAAATAATTTTAAAAAAATAGCGATCTTCATTTTAAGGCCTATTTTTTTATGGGTGATATGGCCCAATATCTGATTCTCTCGTACAGGTAGATCAAAAGCCGTTCCCTTAATGGAACGAAGTAGCCAAGTCTTTTGATCCAGCCTTGATCTTTCCCATATATAGTGACAAATAAGGGTTCCGTCAATATGGCGATAGACGACTATATCAAAAGGGGAAAAGAGCTTTTTATGACGGACTCGAAGTATGTCCCCTTTATTTATCAAAGGAGACATACTCTCGGATACGATTTCTATGTTGATATGATCGCCACGTTTGATTCTTTTTTGGTGAAGCCAGAACTCGTCATCACTCAATTTCACTATTTCATCGTTTTAGGGATTTGTAATATTCAATCCCTTTTAAAACATTGCCGTCGTAAAGAATGTTTTGTTTTTCCATGACAATCATTCTATTGCAAACCGCCTCAAGCTGTGAAAAATTGTGAGAAACAAAGATAACGGCACCGGATTTTTCTATCATCTCCAATGTTCTTTGAGATATTTTTTGCTGGAAAAAATGATCTGCACCATCAAAAACCTCATCCAAAATCAATAAATCCGTAGGTTTTGCCGTAATGAGAGAAAGGCCTAGCTTGGCCTGCATACCCTTTGAATAGTTTTTAAATGGCATATCCAAAAACTTTCCAAGCTCACTAAATTCCAAGGATTCGCGAACGATCTCTTTTAACTCATCGCTTTTGGCTTCCGGAAAAATAAAGCGGGCAAGTAATATCGCATTTTCTTTACCCGTCAATTCGGGTTGGATGCCGATATTTGTATCAAAGATGGATCTCATTTGCCCCTTGATAGTGATTTCCCCGGATTCGGGTCGTAACATTCCTGCGATACAGCGACAAAGGGAAGTCTTACCCGTCCCATTGACACCGATAATTCCAAGTCTTTCCCCTCTTTTCAAATTCAAATTAAAATCTTTGATAATGTGGAAAACATCCTTGTCCCCAAACAACATTTGCAGTGGATTTTTAATCATTCCAACAAAAATATCTCGCACAGAATCACTACGATGAAATTCCAATTCGTATTTTAAATTGAGGTTTTGAATCTGTAAGATAGTATCGGGCACGTTAATCCTTTAAATTTAGATATGGTAATAAATCACATTCTTTTTCTTCTTCCAATAAAGGGCCCCTAAAAGGAGAAGCCCTCCGGACCATCCAAGTCCGATGCCAAAGGCCTTGAGCATATTTTCCAAGTCAAATTGGTAGAGAGTCGAACGAACGGGTTGAATAAGATTGTAAAAAGGATTGATGCTCACCATCCAACGGTATTTTTCGGGGATGTAACTCACCGGATAGAAGATGGGGGTCAAGAAAAACATGACCCCCGTGAGAAAGCTCACCACATAGCGAACATCCCGATAAAAGATATTAAGGATGGCCAAAAGCCAACTCATTCCGATCACTCCGGAAATCAGAATGAAGAGACCTATGGGAAGGAAAAAAAGTCCATGCCATGAGACTCCATCCGCAAAGCATACGGGAATGAGAAGGATGATAAAGGCGAAAGAGAAATTGATGAAATTATCCAAAACTTGAGACAAAAGGAGAACGAGAGGGTGAACTTTCATGGCCTTGAGAAAATGGCCGTTGGTGACTAAAAGCGGTGTGGCCATATCCGCCGTCTGGATGATAAAAATCCAAGGCAAAAGACCGGCGAGTAGATAAGTGAAAAAATTTGGAAGCTCTAGGCGCAAAAAAGTTTTGAAGGCCAAACTTTGGGCCCCATAGAGGAGGATGGGATTCATCACCACCCAAATAAATCCGGCAAATGTCTTGCGATATCTAGACTTCATATTGGCCAAAGTGAGATAGGGAACCTGGGCCCAAAAGAGTTTGCGAAAATCATTCATGTTTTAAAAGCCTCTCACTTATGACCTCGACATTTTTTTGAGGATCTGTACCCAAAAAGACAGTATAGGTTTTCGATCTCCATAATAAAAGGATGGATGCCAAAAGACGGGAAAGGGCGATTTTAGACTTTCTTGCAAAATCCAAGACTCCACTTTCCCAAAAGTATTCAAAAATCACGGGAAGCCCCCATCCGATGACTTGAAATTTGAAAAGTTCAATTCCCATGGACCATTTAGATAATTTTTTAATCTCACATCCAGGCCCGTTAAATCGAACCCCTTTTATGAGAATGAGCCTATCGTAATCTCCTCCCACGGGATTGGGGATGCCTTTCATAGAAACGAGCGTTTTTTTCCCGTAATGTTGTCGGTTGAGTTGGTAAACAAAGGCTTCATTTACAGCATCGATCCGATTTCCCTCCTCAAGCCCCACTCGAATGGGAAAGGGCAACACTTTTCCCATGCGAGAAACCAAAGGGGTGTCATCGGAAAGAATCGAAACCTTTGGGCATTTTATAAATTCCAAAAAATGAGTACTCTTGCCTCCCTTCATGGGCATGATTCCTAAAAGGGCCGTTCGATTTTTGATGATGCCAAAGGCGTGAACTTTGTGCATTCCCATCATATCGAGTCTCTTTCCCACTCGCGACAAAATCATCAAATAGGAGATTTCGTGGAGTCTTTCTAAATCCTTAGCATAGATTTTTCCTTCCTCCATCTCGTAGTCGTAGATGGAAAGGGCCTTGCCGTAATAATCGTTATATCTCTTTGTCCCTCGATCATAAGTCATGGAGCCCGGCGACTGGAAACTCACCGCAAGGGCCGGAATTTTGGGCCATGGAGGGGCCGATTTTTCGCAATAAAATTGATAATGGGGCCTTTTTGGGAGAAGATGAGGGGAGTGGAAATGGGAAAAATCCAACTCAATCCTTTGGAGCAGTTCGGGGCAGGGAGAATCCACATGGGCCCAGACACCGTAGAAATTAAAATAAAGATGATTTCCCATGTCGGGCCCACCCCTTGAAACTTTCAATCATCGTCCCCACATTCAAACGCACCACACTTCTTAGAAAACTTTGGTCAAGTCTTGCGCAAAGGATGGAAGAACTTGACCCTTTTGATTCCATAGAAGTTTTGTTCATTATAAACGGCGATGATGAAAAAACCAAAATCTATCTCGAGGGCCTTCGGGATAAACGCCTTGTGATCTTGCACTGCGCTCAAAAGAGTCCAGCCCATGCCAGAAATAAGGCCGTTGAAAAAGCTCGCGGAGATTGGCTCCTCTTTTTAGACGACGATGTGAGATTGCCCAAACATTATTTGACCAAGGCCTTAAAAACCCTGAATACTCATGGGCCGGATGTGTTGGGGGGCCCCGAAATGGGATATCCCGCTGAAAGCTCCTTTCAAAAGGCCTACTCCTTTTGCCAATCCCATCCACTTGTCACCGGACACACCCATCATCGCCACCACCAAAGCGGTTCTTTGAGAAAAGGAGATGAACATGAATTGATTTTGTGCCATCTCTGGATAAAAAGAGAGATTTTTGAGGAGGGCCTTCGCTTTAATGATCTCTATTACCGAAATGAAGAAAACGTCTTACTTTCTGAACTTAAAAGAGGCCAAAAAAAGATCGTCTATGATCCCAAGCTCTATGTTTATCATTTCAAAAAGGATCGTATTTCCAAGGTCATTCAATCGACTTTTTTAAGCGGCGTTTATAGGATAAAGAGTATCCTCGAATTTCAAGGCCTTTTCCACCCTCTGTTCCTGATCCCCCCGGCCCTTGTCCTCTATCTCGTGTTCCTTTCGGCCTTTGCCGTTCTCTCGTGGGCACGCCTCCCCCTAGGGATTTTTGTCCCCCTCCTTCTCTACGGAGGTCATGTCCTTTTGACATTCGCCCACGCCGGGATTCGGACAAAAAAAATGTCCGTTTCCCTTTGGGTTCTTCCCCTGGTGGTTCTCATTCACCTAAGCTATGGGCTTGGATTTTTATGTGGCCTTATGGGGAACAAAAGGAGAAGGGAGGCGGGTTACGCCGATAAGATTTTGGCCGACAATCCCGAAGGCAATGTCTTGCCGTAATCTTTAAGCAACCTCCCCCGACAAGAAAGGGCCGTGGATGATGTGACCTCCACATCCACCCAATGCCACTCAAGATCGGAAGTTGCAAAAGTCGTAGTGACATCGTTTCTTTGGGGAGGATCGATATGAACGATGCGCATACAGTTGCTCCTTCCTTGCCACCTTTCAACCCCATTCATCACACCCTTTTTTTCCACGAGAATGCGAAAAACTTTCCCCACGAGAGGTTTTCTAAGGTTTTCTTGAATGCGGAGTTGATGCTTTTGCAATTCCCTTAACCTCCGTCCCCTCTCCTCGTCGCTTAGGGAATCGTTCATTCGGGCGGCCTTTGTTCCTTTCCTGGGAGAAAAGGTATAGGCGTAGATAAAATCGAATTTCCCTCGATCCAAAAGGGCCAAGGTGTCTCGGTACTCCTCTTGCGTCTCATTGGGGAAACCCACGATGATGTCCGTAGAAAGGGTGAGATTGGGGTTGGCCTTACGGAGTTTGTCGCAAAGGCTCAAGAAATGCTCCACCGTGTATTCCCGGAGCATTCTCGCCAGAACCGTATTGGAGCCGCTTTGCACGGGAAGGTGAACGTGATCGGCCAATTTATGACACTCCCCATGGGCCGCAATGAGGTCATCACCCATATCGTAGGGATGGGAGGTCGTATAGCGGATGATCTCTAGGCCTTCGATCCTATCGAGGCGACGGATAAGATCGGCCAGGGATTCGCGATGTTCTTTGCCAAAAGAGTTTACATTTTGCCCGAGCAAAGTGATGCCCTGAACTCCATGGCACTCCACCAACCGCCTCACATCGTCTTCCACCTCGGCGATGGTTCTCGATTTTTCCCTTCCCCTGGTGAAGGGAACGATGCAATAGGAGCAAAACTTATCGCAACCTTTGATGATATTGACGAAGGCCAGGGGTTGGCCGTGGGTGATCTTGGTTTCGATGGAGTAATCGCTCGCTCTATCCCAAGTGGTCACGGAAAATTTGTCCTCTCCGCTATAGGCCCTATAGACAAAATCATTGATGGAATCGATCACGTCCGTGCCGAAGGCAAAATCCACATGGGGGAAGCGCTTGAGAAGGCGCTTCCCCTCCACCTGGGCAATACAACCCCCCACTCCGACCTTGACCCCCTTTTTTCCCCCTTTGTTCGCCTTGGTTTCCCCCACATGGGAGTAGAATTTTTGATTGGCCAAATCTCTAATGGCACAACTATTGAAGAGGATGAGATCCGCTTCCTTGCGATTTTCAGTGGGGTAGAAATTGAGTCTTTTGAGGTGAGAGAGCATCCTTTCCGTATCGTGATGGTTCATCTGGCAACCGTAGGTCTTAAAAAAGACCTTCCGGTGAGGAAAGACTTGATCGCCGAAGGTGATGGGCGCAGGTTCCGAAGGGGAGGGGGGGCAAACATCCATGGCATCCAATTTATCTCCTGCACAAAGAATTGTCGAGGGCCCGCTAAAAGAACACTGGTCAAGGATGAGGGGTCGATTGCAGCCGGTTGCAATAGAAGGTGGTTTTGGGATAGGCTCTTAGATGGGAAAAATTTTTCAAACACCCTTAGAGAGGATCCTTATGAGCGATCATAACGACTACAAAATCAAAGACATTTCATTGGCCGACTGGGGACGAAAGGAGATCGAAATTGCCGAGTCCGAAATGCCGGGCCTTATGGCCCTTCGCTCCGAACTGGGAAATTCCCGCCCCCTGAGTGGGGCCAGGATTGCCGGCTGCCTTCACATGACCATTCAGACGGCTGTCCTTATCGAAACCCTGATGGAATTGGGGGCTGAAGTCCGTTGGTCCTCTTGCAATATCTTCTCCACCCAAGACCATGCGGCTGCGGCCATGGCCAAAAGGGGGGTAGCGGTTTTCGCCTGGAAGGGGATGACCGAGGAGGAGTTTGATTGGTGTATCGAACAAACCCTCGTGTGGCCCGACGGTCGTCCCCTCAATATGATCCTCGACGACGGGGGAGATTTGACCAATATGGTTTTGGACAAAAGGGCCGATCTCGTCGGTGAAATCAAAGGTCTTTCCGAAGAGACCACCACGGGAGTTCACCGACTCTACGAGAGAATGAAAAAGGGGACTTTGCCCCTCCCGGCCATCAATGTGAATGATTCCGTCACCAAATCAAAATTCGACAATCTTTACGGTTGCCGGGAATCCCTCGCCGATGGGATCAAGAGGGCCACGGATGTCATGATCGCAGGAAAGGTTTGTGTCGTTGCGGGATACGGGGATGTGGGAAAGGGCTGTGCCCAATCCTTTCAGGGTCTCGGCGGTCGGGTTATCATCACGGAAGTCGATCCCATCTGCGCCCTCCAGGCGGCCATGGAAGGTTATGAAGTGATGAGCATGGATAAGGCCGGCAAAATCGGCGATATCTTTGTCACGGCCACGGGCTGTATCGACGTTATTGATGCCAGACATCTTGCGATGATGAAAGATCATGCCATCGTCTGCAATATCGGCCACTTTGACAGCGAGATCAACACCTCTTACCTCAATACGGAGCCGGGTATCCGGCGGGAAGAGATTAAGCCCCAGGTGGATCTCTACACCTTCCCCGACGGGAAAAGAATTATCCTCTTGGCCGAAGGGCGTCTCGTCAACCTCGGATGTGCCACGGGCCACGCCTCTTTCGTCATGAGCAATTCCTTCACCAATCAGGTTTTGGCCCAAATCGAGCTTTGGGAAAATGCCCATAAGTACGAGAACAAGGTCTATACGCTTCCCAAGAAATTGGATGAGAAGGTGGCCTTCTACCATTTGGGGCGCTTGGGCGTGGTATTGGATCAACTTTCCTCCAAGCAAGCCGAGTATTTGGGTATTCCCGTAGAGGGCCCCTTTAAACCGTCGTATTATCGTTACTAATGATGGGGGTTTTTATTGCCAGTGACCATGCAGGGGTCGGGGCCAAAAAAATACTGCTCCAACACCTTCAAAAATGGGGACACAAACCCATCGACCTAGGCCCCGGGACCGAAGAGAGAATCGACTACCCCCTCAAGGCCCAAGAGCTCATCTCCCAAATGACGGTCGATCCGAACTGTTGCGGGATTCTCATCTGTGGAACGGGAATCGGAATGTCCATGGCGGCCAATCGTTACCGTGGCATTCGAGCGGCCCTTTGCACCACTGCAGAGCAGGCCAAGATGGCCAAAGGCCATAACGATTCCAATGTCCTTTGCCTGGGGGCCAGAGTCACATCGGAAGAAGAGATCGTCGAAATCGTCAAAGCCTGGATAGAAACCCCATTTGAAGGTGGGCGCCATACCCATCGCCTTTCTCTCTTTACAAATCTTGGAAGCGAACCCTAGGCGAACGAAGTCCTATCCCGGCCAAACCTGTTCATCGAGTCTCATGGCAAAAAGAGGCGAAGCGAATTTCATAAGAGATGATCTATTGACGATTTTGTCAAAATGCTTGGATGATTTGGAAAAAAAATAGGATGAAATATCTTGATTTTTGAGAAAGAGAACATGGCTTTTCCCATGAAATTTTCTCTCCACAAAATCGCTGTCTAAAAAGCATATCTCGCGAATGGTAAAATTCTTGGCCACATACATAATGATGACAAAATCCGAAAGCCGAACCAAAGATTTTCTGATCTTGACTCCCTTTGGGGAAGACCGATCTCCCCAATGAACTTTGACCTCTATATGTTTGTCGCCAATAAAAAAGTCAAATCCCCTTTGAGAAGTTGACATAACTTGTTTGAGACCAAAAATACTTTTTGCATACCATTCTCCCATTTGAGTCGGCAAATTCTTATTATTGATGACGACATGATGATCTTGAAGAATCTCGTAGCATTGGGAGACGATCCCAACGGTATCAAAAATGACCTTGTGATCGGGAATATAAAGAATGGAGAGTTTTTTAAGCAAAGATTGAGAGGGCTTTTTACCAAATTGAGACAAATACCAATTTGAAAAAGGATCACCGTCGCCTAGGCGATAGGAGCTAAAGATAAAACCTGCCTTTAAGAGTTCGTTAGAATCCAAAGATTTGATTTTCTCTTTCAAAAAAGAAAGCGGTATATAATCTTCCTTGCCTCTTCCCTTAATGTAGGTGTCATCTTTTCCATAAATTGAATGTTGATGAGAGGATTGAGAGAAATTCCGGGCGGATTCAAAAATGTTTTCAATGAGAGACACTGAGTCTATTACCATTTAGATAGGTTTCATTATACCTTTGAACATTTTGATCTTGACTCTTTCTTTCAACGACTCCCTCGTAAATGGGATTGGCCTCCACGGGAACATCAAAGCTAAAAATAAAAGATCTTTGGACGACTTTCCATTCGCCATTTCCCCCTTCATTTTCTATCTCTCTTCGAGTCACTTTTATGGCTCTTCCTTGACGCTCTCTTCCTCTCGTAAGATTGGACAGAATAAGAACATGGTTGGAAAGTGGAGAGGGAAGAGAATTCAAAGAGATCTCTTCAATGGTTATATTTTGATCGTAGAAGACATTGTGGTGGAGAAATTGTTTTATTCTCTTTTGATACTCTTCCGGAGAGTCATTTTCAATGGAGGTGCTTCCAAAATGTCCGCTCAAGTTAACACTCCCTTGGCTTCTCTGCCATCTTCTTTTTCGCTCAGCTTTACTCTTCCAACAATCGAACTTGATCTTTTTAATGCCGAGAAAACGACATCTATCCAAGGTTGGGCTCGAACCAAAATGCTCGATATTGATGGAAGCATTATGGGAAGAAGCAAAGGAATCACTATCGAGAAGACGCCTTCTAAGCTCTGCTATACGAACCGGATCATTTGTCCAAGGACGATCTGCCATAAAAGGGCCGCCTCGTCCGCCGCCGCTCCCTCCCTTGCTCTTGCATCCCACAAGGCCCATTAGGGAGATGGAAAGTAAAACTATGGGGATCATTTGCAGTCTTTTCAAGGTTAGTCTCCACCCTTTCTTTTTTAACTTAACGGTTAACCCATTAAAAACTTTAGAAAAAAGGGGCAATGGGGTCGTTTTTAGCGGAAGTATTCCAATAGAAATAGTCAGGAACCCCACAGGGGGGCCCTCATGTGAAAGTTTTACACTCTATGGGCCCAAGAGCTTGAATTGAATGAGAATTGGGCCAAGATGGAAAGAGGAAAAGGAGAGTTGGCTTATGGATTTTTCCGATGGAACATTGTATCCCGAGGATCACAAGGGCAATGTTTTGCCCTTTCCCCGAGGAAAAACCTCGAAAGAGAGGGCCCATGGGATCGAGGCCCCATCCCCTCCAAGCCGGGAGCTTCCTCCCTTTGTCGTGAAAACCAGACGGCTTAGTTCCGTGGCGAGTAGGATTGAATACCTGAGAAAAATATCCCTAGAGACGGCTTACTATCTTCAAGAAATAGAAAACTTTAAAGGCTTTTCCGGGCCGCCCTTTTGATTCATCCCTCAACTCCGGCTACCCTCTCCCGTTCGGTGATTTTTTCCGAGGTGAACTTGGCCATGAAGATGGTCAAATACCAGGGGATCACCATGACGGCTAAACAAATTGTGGCGTAAGGCCAAGAGTCTTTGAAGAAGGTGTGGGCCAAACCGATGGAAAGACCTAGGTTGGGCCAAGCGGAGATAATGGCCAATGTCATGCGATCCCTTGGATTGCCTCTTCCAAGGGCGTAGCCCAGGGAAAAGGTCATGACCATGAGAAAGGAGGAGAAGATAAGGGTTTTGAAAACGTTCGCCGGATGATCTAAGGCCACCTGCAAAAACCCCTTGAGGGCCCCTATGACCACAAAAACCAAGAGGATGAGGGAGATCGGATAGCTAAAGCGGGTGAGAAAGGAAACCCCGTTGGAACGGAACCGTTTGGCCGCCAAAGCCGCTATGGCAGGGATAAAGAGGAGGAGAAGAAGGGTTTGGGTCATGTGGGCGTAGGAAAGACCCACGGTTTCCCCAAGCAAAAGGGACATGGTGAGAGGCAATGTCAGTGGGGCCAAGGAGAGAGTGAAGAGCATATTGGCGACGGTGCGTTCAAAACGACCGTCGAAGAGCAAGCTCAAGGTGGTGGCCAAGCTCGAAGTGGGGCAGGAAAAGAGCAAGAGGGCGGCCGGAAGGTGGGCGGGATCGAGAGCAAAAAGATGGATGGAGGCCTTGGCCGCAAGAAAGACGGCGAGGGGGATGATCGCCATGGAGATGAGAAAGAGAAAGGCCTGCCTCCTCCAGTCCTTGAGTTCGGCCCATAGAGGGGCGAGATCGAGCTTGAGAAAGGAGAGAAAGACGACCCCCATGAGTATGGGGAGGATAAAGGGATTGAGGAGGGAGGCCAGATCGGGCAGGAGGGTGCCTCCAAGAAAGCCCGTCAAAATCATTCCGATGGGGTGTCTGGCGATAAAATGCAATGGGGATGAAATGTTCACGGTTTATTTTAAAAGTTTTGATCGAGGAGTTTTTTCGGAGGCACTTTAAGGGCGTTTTGTATGGCCAAAGAGGAGGCCATGACGGCCACCGTGACCGTGGTTCCAAAGAGCAGGGCGGGAACGATCGGAGAAAAGGACCAGGTGTGGAAGAGAAAATGGGAGAGGACGATGGAGGCCACGAGAGAACTCAAAAATCCCAGGAGAGCGGCGGCGGTGATGATGAGGCCAAATTGGTAGAGAAAGAGTTTTTTGATCGTCTCAAAACGGGTTCCAAGGGCCTTCAAAAGACCGATATCCCGGCGGCGAGATGAGCTATTATGGGACGCGATGGAATAGAGGACGGCCATGCCCGTGAGGACACACATAGCGGCCATGAGCTTTAAGGCCAAGCTCATTTGATCGGTGATGGAAGAGATTTTGGCCACGGTTTTTGAAATATCCACGGCCGAGATATTGGGCAATTGGGAAGCGATTTGGTTTTGAAGCAAGGCTTTTTGTTCTTGAGGAAGATCGGGGATGGTGCCCAAAAAAGTTTGGGGGGCATCGTCTAAGACACCGGGCCAAAAGATGATGAAAAAATTGATTTGAAAACTTAGCCATTTGACATTTCTAAGGCTTCGGACGACTCCTTTGGCTTCGATCCCCTGAACATCGAAGGTCAGGACATCCCCTAGTTCGAGGTCTAAACGATCCGCAAAGCGTTTTTCTAAGGAAATGGAGGGAAGCTCTCCCGGGCCGTGGGCAACGTGGGTTCCCTTGATGATCTTTTCCGATGGGCCGAGCCTTTCCCGGTAGGAGAGATTGATGCCGCGGTTTCTAAAGCGCATCTCCCTTTCTTCCTCTCGGTTCATATCCTCCGAGATGGCTTCTCCCTTATCAAAGGGATTTCCATTCACCGAAACCAGGCGGGCCCGAACCATGGGAGAAATCGTTATATCTTTCAAGCCGTTTTGGGCAAGCAATTTTTTGAGAGGGGGCAATTGTTCCGATTGAATGTCGAAGAGAAAAAGGCCCGGAAGTTTGGAATCTTCACTTCTCGTCAACTGCTTGCCCAGAGCAAATTGGACTTGGGGGATGAGGCCCAAGAGGAGGATCCCAAGGGATAGAGAGAGAAAGCAAGAGATGGAGGAAAAGCGATATCTGGCCAGGTCTCTCAGGGCCCATCGCAAGGAAGGTTCCCGTCTTTTGAATCGACGAAACCAAAGAGGGCTTAGGTATTCCAGGGAGGAGAGTAAAACCCATGCAATTCCCCCCATGACGATCCCTAGGCCCAAGAACAAGGAGGTGAATAACGTCCCCGTAAGGGGAGAGTGGGATTGCCAAACGGCTAAGGCGAAAAGACCTAAAAGTCCCGGAAGGAGGGCCAAAACCGTGGGGAGATCCCATCGGTATCCAAGGGTTTGTTTGGCATTTAATAAAATGGACGCTTTGAGATTTCTAAGGCGGATGCCCAGGGGAAGGCAGATGGCCATGGGACAGAGGAATCCCAGAAGGGTCGCAAAGAGAAAGGATAGGGGGTCAATGGAAAAATCGATGGGGAAGGGAAGAAGGCCTAGACTTATGCGTCCGAAAAGGGGAAGAAGGAGCCAACCCAAAACGATGGCGATGGAAGAGGCGATGGCGGCCAAGAAAAGGGTTTGGAGAAAGTAGGGGGCGATGGCCTTTTTTCGATCCATTCCAAGGGCCACGAGAATGGCGATGGAGTGAATTTTTCTTTGGAGAAAGGATTTAAAGAGAAAAGCGATACCGATTCCCGATAAAAAGATGGCGGCGATAGAGACGAGCCCCAAAAAATCGTTGAGATAGGCCAGAAGTCTTGCCAGGGAGTCACCCGCATCTTCGTGGGTTTTGACTCTAACTTGGGGATCGTCCAAGCGAGAGAAGACGTCTTTTTTGATCCTTTTGATCTCTTCAAAACTTTGACCCGGAATTTTATAGAGACGGGAATACCAGGCCAGGCTTTTGCTTTCCAAGAGTTTGGTGGCCGAAAGATTTTTATGGGCGATATAAATTCTCGGGGCCACGCTGGACATAACTCTGCTGCTGGGGTCGTATTCGATGACATCGGCAATACGAAATTGCGCCCGGCCTACGGTAATTTTATCTCCGACTTTGAGCTTGAGCCGCAAAAGAATTTCGGGATAAACCCATGCGATGGATCCTTCCCATAATTCATTTTCGGTTGCAGTGATTGTCTTTTTATGGCGTAATTCGATATGGCCGTAAAAGGGATAGCCTTTTTCCACGGCTTTGATGAGAGTGAGGATGGAATCTCCCGAAGGGTTTGAGGCCATGGAAAATGTTGTCGTGACCCGGGCTTCTTCCATATCTTTTCCCGCTATTCCGGCAGCGGAAAGGACCATATCTCGTTCCTCTTTTGAGATTTCACGACGGGCCGAAAGTCCTAAATCGGCCCCAAAAACGGATTTGGATTGGTTTTTTAGGGTGATATCCAAAGAATTTTTGAAAAACTCCAAGGCGATGAGACCGGAAAGTCCCAGGGAAAGATTGAGAATAAAAAGAAAGCAAAAGCGTTTATCATTTTTAATCTCTCTAAGCGAGAGAAGAAGGATTTTTTTCATGGAATTCACTTTTGGGATAGGCTCTTGGAAAGAGTTTTTTGGAGAGCGCAGCGATTGGCCAACTCCAAATCATGGGTGACCAAAATCAGGGACATTTTATTTTCTTCCACCAGGGAAAAGAGAAGATCCATGGTCATTTTTGAGGATTTGGCATCGAGATTTCCCGTGGGTTCATCGGCCAAAAGCACCTTGGGGCGTTGAATGGAGGCCCTCGCAATGGCCACTCGCTGACATTCCCCACCGCTGAGTTGATCCGGAAAGTGGGAGATTCGGTTTTGAAGGCCCAATTTTTCGAGATACTGTTTGGCCTTCTCCTCTGCGTCTTTATCGCCCAAAATCTCTAGGGGAAGGGCCACGTTTTCCCATGCGCTCAGATGGGGCATCAGGTGGAATTGTTGAAAGACGATCCCTATATTTTTTGAGCGAAATCGCCCCATCTCCTTTTCCGTGAGGGTCGTTATATTTTGGTCTTCGATCAAAATGTCCCCGCTATCGGGGGACTCAAGGCCCGCAAGAAGGGAAAGAAGGGTTGTCTTGCCGCTTCCCGAACGACCGATAATGGCAAATGTCGTCGGTTCCAAAATCTCAAAGCTAACATCTTTTAACGCCCAAATAATCGCATCTCCTTGCTTGAATTTTTTGCAGATGTTTTTGACGAGGATCATTGGTAGAGCTTTTCCAAGTAGGGCATAACGGTTTCGGCCATGATTTTTTGCCCCTTTTCGTTGGGGTGAATGCCGTCGGGAAGATTGTATTCCGATTGCATGGCCACTCCTTTGAGAAGGAAGGGAATGAAGATAAGGTCGTTTTTGTCGGCTAACTCCTTAAAGACATCGCCGAATTGCTTTTGATAGCGTTGGCCGTAATTGGTCGGGATTTTCATTCCGGCCAAGATGATTTTCATTTTCATGGATTGGGCCAAATCGATGGTTTGTTGAAGATTTTTTTTCATGGATTTCAAGGGACGACCTCGAAGCCCATCGTTGGAGCCTAGGGCGATGAGGACGGCATCGGGAGAAAAGCGCGAGGCATATTGGCGCAGACGACCCGGGGCTGAAGCACTGGTAGAGCCACTGACACTGGAGTTGACGATGGTGGTTTGAGTGGAGGGGTACTTGCGCTCGAGTAGGGTTTCTAAGAGCTTGGGGTAACTTTTTTGAGGATCGATTTTATAGCCTGCACTCAGGGAGTCTCCAATGATGAGTAGGGTCAGTTTGTTGGGAGAGGACGACGGGGCATCGCTTGCGGATGGGACATCGCTTGGGGACGAAGCCTTTTTTGGAAAGGCTTGGGATAAGACCCATAAGAGCTTCTGAGTCAGTTTTTTGGGAGGGGACGGAGCATCGTTTGGGGCCGCCGCCCCGGCCCCTACCTGGAGGAGAAGGGAAAATGAGAGGGAGAGGAGTTTGGTCTTACAAAAAATCATTGGGGCTTCCCAGGGGTTCCTTTTCCAATCGAGTGTTTTCCATCATAAAGGGATTCCTTTGAGTTTTCAACCGCTTAGATGGCCCCCTTTACAACGATGTCAAAAATGGTGGAAACTTGTTTTCAAGAAATTAAGAGCCTATCCCAAAACCAACTTCGTGATGAAAGCGAGCGAGATTGTGCCCGGCAAGGATGAAAGCAAAAAATGTCTGAAGGCGTGCTTGTGGCACGTTGAGGGCATTTTTTGCTTAAAGACGAAGCCCGGCACAATTGCAGCCGGTTGCAATAGAAGGT